>CAYQOJ010000057.1:0-1872 GCA_964419105.1 uncultured Methylococcus sp. | reverse complement strand
GCAGTCCCTCGACAACGTGTGATAAATGGATGGCTCCCATTACACAGGAGTCATCCATGAACAAACACGTCATGGTGGATATTGAAACCATGTCCACTTCGCCCCGGTCTGCAATCGCTTCCATCGGTGCAGTCATCTTCGACCCCAACGGGGACAACATCGATGACATGCCTACCTTCTACCAAGCTATCGACTTAGCCTCCAATGAAAAAGCCGGCAGGCACTTCTCAGGCTCCACGATCGCGTGGTGGCTCAAACAGGAAGAAGGTGCTAGGGCGGCCTTGCTCACTGACGTTTTACCCCTCCACACCGCCCTGACAAAGTTTCAGCAATGGCTGACCAAGAACCAACCCATCATCTGTTGGGCCAACAGTCCAAGCTTTGACTGCGTAATCTTGAAAGATGCCTTCAGCGACTTCTCCATGCACTGGCAATTCAATTATTGGGAAGAGCGCGATGTCCGAACCATCAAAGACGCAGCCTACCCCAACGGAGACTGTCCCAAAATCCAGCTAGGCGTTGCTCACGGGGCGTTAGACGACTCCATGAGCCAAGCTTTGACCGTCCAACGCTGCCATTCAGCCCTTAGAGCCGGCTCAAGGGCGATGTAACAGAAATTCAAAAAACGGTACTGTTACTGTTACAAAAAATTAAGTCGTTGTTTTGCAACGACTTTTTTTTTAAAAAATGGCTGTAACGCGTGTAACACTTTTGACGTCACTCTCTCCACTATAGAAGACAAATCGTAATTAATGATTTCCTTATATAGCTAATTCCTTTTTCTTTTATATAAGACTTAAATTTTTACTGTTACATCTGTTACATAGTAAGAAAACATAGATAAATCATAGCTTTAGACCGTAACACTTTACTGCAACATTTCTGCTACAAAAATTCTTTCTTGTTACACAGGCTCATTTGCAGCCCCAAATCCTCTTCTTCAGCATGACGACTCCTGTTCATAACGTGAGTCCGAACCATGCACCGTCACCTCGAAGCCCTTAACTCTAAGCTCTTAGCCCTAACCGCTCAGCTCGGAGCCCTACGCTCTGACATCGACGGACTTGAATCTGAGTTCATCGAGCTCAGCAAGGAACTCTCAGACCTCAGTGCTCAGCTCGAAGCTGAAGCTTCCGAAACCGTCGAAGACACCCTCGAAGTCGATGTCCTTACGTGGATAGACGTTCGTAACTTGGGTTTAAGCGAAGATTGGCTTCTTACTTACGGCTACAAACCGCGTCGCGCCCGCGTCAAATCCCCTGTCATAGACGTTTGGGTGAAGGCATGAACCTCATCCGCTTAATCCTTTCCACCGTGTTCATGCACGGACTCCTTTCCAACCCTAACCGGGGTGGCGACAACAACGCATTCATTCGTGATGCCGTCGGCATTACCGATGACTTACTTGCAACCTTACAACCGGAGGATACTTCCGATGACGGAAGCTCAACAGACGGCCCTGCGTAATTACCTGGGGGATGTCTTCAACAGCGTTGAAACTCCCCTCGATGCGGTCGACATGGCTTGTGAACTGACGGATTCGCTCGGAGCCATCCTGATGGTCTTCACTTTGGAGGGTTTCCCCGAAGCCGCCGAAGCGATGCGCAAAACCATCGACGAACACCTGAGCCCTGAGTTCTTAGCTCTACGCTTTAAGACCGATGCAGCCGTCCACTGATTCTTGGTGGCTGGCCTTTAGTTTCATGCGCCTGTGCCATGAGTATCAGGCGCTGAACCCAGAACCCAGCCTGAACATGCGGCTTCGAGTTCTTGAATCAGAGCTCGAACACCTGATTACTACCTACAAGGAGAGACCTCATGACACTCAACCATAAAGTCTATGCCCTCAGCGCTGGGCTCTTAATCCTGGTC
>CAYQOJ010000056.1:0-15270 GCA_964419105.1 uncultured Methylococcus sp. | reverse complement strand
CTACATCAACGCAATGGCCGAACGCAACGTGTTTGAGGCATTGCGCTCCTGGCTCGTTAGCCGAAACTTCAATTACCGTGTCCTTTTCTGGATCACTGGCGTCATCACCTTCTTTCTTTCCTCCGTTGCAGATAACCTGACCTCAGCCCTTTTGGTTGGTGCGGTGGTTATGGCGGTTGGCGCTTCGAGCCCGGCGTTTGTCGCTTTGGGCTTTGTGAACCTCGTCAGTGCTGCAAATGCCGGTGGTGCGTTCAGTCCCTTTGGTGATATCACCACGCTGATGGTTTGGCAGGCGGGTAAGGCGGAATTCTTCGATTTCTTTGAGCTGTTCATCCCTTCCGTGGTGAATTTTGTCGTTCCTGCACTCATCATGCAGTTTGCGATTCCCAACGAAATGCCTGTTCATGCTGAAGAAGAGCGCGTTGTGATGAAGCCTGGTGCACTGGTTGTGTGCGGCCTTTTTGTTCTGACGATTGTTACCGCAGTCAGCTTCAAGCAATTCCTTCATCTGCCGCCGTTCATGGGCATGATGCTTGGCCTTTCCTATCTGATGCTTTACGGTTATCGCCTGAAGATCGTCTACCCCGAGAGTGGCAAGTTCGATGTCTTTGAGAACGTCAAGGACTCAGAATGGGATACGTTGCTGTTCTTCTTCGGCGTAATCTTCGCCGTCGGTGGCCTCGGCTACATTGGCTACCTGGAACTGGCCTCTGTTGCGATGTATGACGGTCTTGGCGCGACAACGGCCAACATCCTGGTCGGACTTCTTTCTGCAGTCGTGGACAATATTCCCGTGATGTTCGCTGTCATCAGCATGAATCCCGACATGGATCTCTATCAGTGGCTGCTGATCACTTTGACTGCAGGGGTTGGTGGAACTCTTCTTTCAGTGGGCTCTGCCGCGGGCGTGGCCTTGATGGGAAGTTCAAAGGGGATGTACACCTTCTTCAGTCATCTGAAGTGGACGCCTGCGATCGCGGCAGGTTATGCCTCCTCGATTGTGGTCCACTATCTGATCAATCACTGATTGGATTGTTGGTCTTATCAAAAAAAACCAGCCTTCGGGCTGGTTTTTTTTGACCTGGTGCATTTGTTTTCAGTCTGAATTTCTTTTCCAGTTGGACAGGATCGTGGCCCCAAGAATGTCGCCGAGGACATTCACCCCGGATCGGCAACGGGCAAGAATCCAGTCAATCGGGGAGACCAGGGGAATCGCAGCTGCGATGACCGCCTCCGAGAATCCGGAATTGGCAAGAACGATGGGCAGAATGACAAGTCCTGCTTCAGGAACTCCCGCAATGCCAGCTGCAGCGATAATACTGGACGCGGCGATAACGAGCTGCTGGGGTAGATCGAGCACCATACCCATGGATTGGCCCAAGAAAAGCGCAGTCATGACTTCATAAAGGACGACGCCGTCATTGTTGAAATTGGTCCCGCCGCAGACGGAGATTCGAGCGGACTGGTCATCGATCTTCATTTCTTTGAGGCATTTGAGGCTGATAGGGACAGTTGCAAGGCTACTGTTGACCGCAAAGCCCGTCCACGCGGCTTCGGATGCTCCGCGGAGAAAAGTGATAGGGGATTTTCCTCCCGCCCAGAAAGCGGCCAGAGGGTAATAAATCAGTCCCTGCAGCATCAGGCCCAGTATCACGATCAAAAGGTAGTCAGAAAGATCAAGAAAAATGCCTAGACCTAGTTTGCCGACGGCCTGCGTGACGAGTGCAAGGATCGCAAGGGGGGCAAGGCGGATGGTAAAGCGCAAGATTCTTGAAAAGACCAGAAAACCGCCTGTCAGCGTCGAGGCAACACGCTCTATGGCCCGACGCTCCTCCCCATCGGTAGTTGAACTTAGGCTTCGGACCGACATTCCGACCAGCGCGGCCAAGATCACGGTGGCCAGGATGTTTCCGGTTTGGATGGGCTCAAGTAGATTCTGAGGTAAAAGGCCGGAAAGTCCCTGAAGCCAGTCCAATTTGGTTTTTTCAGGCACGACATGGCTGGCTCCCGACGTGGGGCCTACGAGCTTCAGGAGTTCTTCAATGTGTCCCTGCCATTTTGTGCCGGGATGAAGGACATTGATGAGGGTGAGGGCAATTCCGGAGGCCACGCTGACATTGATCAGGCAGATCAGAAGGAAGCGTAGGCCGGATTTTTCAGCGAGATTCGTCCGGACGATAGCGTCTGCAACTGCAAAAAAGATGAGCGGCAGTGCAAGAGCCTTGAGAAACCGGATGAGCAGCATACCGATTTGCCCAAGGGTGGCAGGGTCGAAGCTGCCTGCGCCAGAAGGTGATCGGCTGAAAAGTCCGAGACTGACCCCCAAGACAACGGCAATAAGAACCTGTGTTGTGGGGTTTTCGAGCTTCGACTTGGACATGGGGCCTCCAGAAAGGTCTGTCTAGCCCCTGTCCATGAAGTCAGGTTTCTGGAGAACGTCGCTTTCGAACCGCGTTCTCCAGAGCGGCATGATCAGCTGAGTTCGGTGTGCAGCTCCACAAATTCCTGGGTGAGCTTGTGGTCTGGTACGAAATAAATAAGCGGCTTCGAGAGGCTGTGAGATTCCCTGACTTTCACCGATGTCGAGAGCTTGGTATTCAGGACCGGCAGACCCTGATCCGTTAATTCGTCAACGAGCTGCTGGGGGAGCTTGGCTCGGGATTGGAACTGGTTAACCACAATGCCCTCAATCTTGAGTTGAGGGTTATGGTCCGCCTGAATTTCCGCAATCGAGCCAATCAGGGTGAGTAACGCTTCTCTTGAAAAGGCATCGCAGTCAAAAGGAATGACGCATCCATGACTTGCGATCAGGGCTGAGCGACTGAAAAAGTTGAGCACCGGCGGAGTATCGATGTAGATGTCATCGAAGCCATCCAGAACATCGAGCGCCTCCTTGAGCTTGTAGATCTTGTAGCGTGATTCGAGGCGAGACTGCAGTGTTTCGAGTTCAGGATGGGATGGGAGAACAAAAAGGTTTTCGAATGGCGACTGGTGAATCCGGTCCGACAGAGCTCCGATTTGGTTTTTTCCAAACAGACTCATGCTGAGAGAGTCCTTAAAGAACTCTGCGACAGTCGCTTCGGGATCCGGAACCTTGTCACCTAGAAGATAATGGGAAGAATTTCCCTGAACATCGAGATCAATGACCAGTGTCTTTCGACCTTTTGCGGCACTAATCGCTGCAAGGTTGCAGGTGATGGTTGATTTGCCTACACCGCCCTTTTGATTGAATACGACTCTTCGCACGGTAACCCCCCGTTTGCGTCGAAAATTAATCCTTGATTATAGGATGAATCTCAATCAGCCGGGACTCTCTTGAGGGGTTACATTCCGTCCGTCCGTTTCCTCTGGGATCAAGCATCCAGTGACCAACGGCAATTCCCCGAACTGGCCTTATTAATGTCCTGAAGCCTGGCAAGGTGGGCAGCGATTTCCTCGGAAGACGGCGTTATGACGGGAAGAGCCGGTCTGGAGGCGCCGGAGGCTCTGAAGACCTCCGCCGGATCTTCAGCCTTCAATGCGTCATCTTCATGTTCGAGTGACAAGGTGATCTGGCCGCCAGTCATGGCCAGATAAACCTCTGCCAGGATCTCGGCGTCTAGAAGGGCGCCATGAAGCGTCCGTTGGCTGTTGTCAATGCCGTAGCGTTTGCAGAGCGCATCCAAGCTGTTTCTCTGACCGGGATGCTTCTTGCGGGCCATCGATAGTGTGTCTATGACCGTGCAGCGCTCACCGATTGGAACGAGGCTTGCCTCTAGCAGGCGAAGCTCGTGATTAATGAAGCCCACGTCAAATGGGGCGTTGTGAATAATGAGTTCGGCGCCATCTACAAATCCGAGAAAATCATCCGCAATGTCTGCAAACCGAGGCTTGTCAGCAAGGAAATCAGCGCTCAGTCCATGAACCTCCACTGCGCCCTCGTCGATTTCCCGCTCCGGATTGATGTAGACATGAAAGCTCTGGCCAGAGAGTTTTCGGTCAATCAGCTCAACGCACCCAATCTCAATGATGCGGTGTCCGGCCGCAGGCTCAAGCCCTGTGGTTTCAGTATCGAGGATGATTTGTCGCGTCACGGCGGGGTGGCTCCTTGAAGTAGCTCGTCAATGCCTCGGTTTGCAAGAACATCAGCGCGCTCGTTGCCCAAGTGGCCATTATGACCCTTGACCCATTGCCATTCGACTTCATGTTGGACTGTTGCACTCATAAGGGCTTGCCAGAGATCGACATTCTTAACGGGGCTGTTATTGGAGGTCTTCCAACCCTTCCTAACCCACCCTGGCAGCCATTCGGTAATTCCCTTCATGACGTAGGTGGAGTCGGTGGTGATCCGGACTTTACAAGGCCTTTTCAAGATTTCCAGCGCCTTGATGGCGGCGGTAAGCTCCATTCGGTTGTTCGTCGTATCTTTTTCTCCCCCATAAAGCTCCCGTTCCTTGCCTTCATAGATCAAGAGGGCGCCCCAGCCACCAGGTCCTGGATTGCCTCGACAGGCGCCATCGGTGTAAACCTCGACTAGCTTGCTCATTGCGGCTCTCGATTCAGCTGGGGGCTCTCCATCAACTTTCCAGCAACAAGCCGTGTTAGGCCTGACCACTCAGGTTCGATGGGAATCAAAGTGTAGTTTCGCTTGATGGCTTTAACTGCATAACCCACTGAGAGCCAGCTTTTGACGCCTGCGAGCTGCGACTGGTCCTGCCTTGGGTGAGTGGTTCCCTTGGCGGTGAATACCGCTTCGATTTCGGCATCGAATTTCAGGATGCTGAGCCAGTCGAGCAAGTGGTGGGCCTGAATGAGATAGGACTGCCAGAAGGAGTCCTTTGGACCCGAAAGGCTCAAATATCGGGCAGGAGACCAGGGATTGAGTCCCAGAATAAAAAGCCGTCCTTCAGGTTTGAGCACCCGCTCCACTTCGCGGAGCACCTGATGACGATCAGCAACAAATTCGAGTACGTGGGGAAGAATGACCGTGTCAACGCTCTCAGTAGCGATCGGGAGTGACCCTGCGCAGGCCTGGATGAATGTGGGAAAGCTTCTGGGGCCTTTGTTGTCGGCAAGAATAAAGCTCCCAACCCTCTCCGCATCAATGTAACGACTTTCTGATCCCAGACGTCCAACTTGTAGCGTGCGTTGGTTGTAAATATGGGGCAAGGATGAGCGAAGGTACTGGGATTCATTCCCTTGTAGCGCTTGTCCGAGAGTTGCCACGTGATACCATTCCAAAAATTCACGGCGCGCCTGAGTCTTTGCAGGTCGTATCTTTTTCATTGATTACTCGAGAGATACGCGGGAATTCCGGCTGCCGGCAAAGGTTGAGGATTTAATAACGTAATGCAACTGCAAAAATCTCGCGTCCGATTGGCCTGCTGTCTTTTGATCCTTTTATCAACACTAGCGGGCTGCTCCAGGAACGAGGTCAAGAAGGGCCCCAATATACCCGATTCGGCGGAGGCTGAGTCAATGCAGGGTAAGGCCGCAAGGAAGAAGAAACCCTCGAGAGGCTCCCAGTACGACACGCTCTGGGATCGGCTTTTTGCCCTCTATGCGCTGCCGCGCATCGAGCACCCGGACATTGATCGTGAACTCAACTGGTTCGCTAACCATCCCGGGTACCTCGAGCGTGCCCAAAATCGTGCTGAACCCTTCCTCTACTCCATCGTCAAGCTGGTAGAGACCAAGAATGTTCCCGGTGAGATTGCACTGCTTCCAATTGTCGAGAGTGCTTTTCAGCCCCACGTCGTATCTCCGGCCCGCGCTGCAGGAATATGGCAATTTATTCCTTCCACGGGCCACAATTATGGCCTCAAGCACAGTCATTCCTATGATGGTCGTCGCGATATCTATGCCTCGACTAAGGCAGCGATCAAGTACCTGACCAAGTTACATGGCGACTTTGGTGATTGGCTCTTGGCGATTGCGGCCTATAACTGTGGGGAAGGGAATGTATCGCGTGCCGTTAAGCGTAACCTTGCCCAGGGGTTACCTACAGATTTCTGGTCTTTGAATCTTCCTCAGGAAACCCGAGCCTACGTCCCAAGGCTTCTCGCCGTGGCGCGATTGTTTGCTGATTCTGAGAAATATGGCATTAGCCTTAAAGACATGCCCAATGCCGCAATTTACAAGCCTGTTAAGGTGAGTAACCAGCTGGATCTTGCGCTCGCTGCCGACGCAGCTGGAATCTCCCTCGACAAGCTTTATGAATTGAATCCTGGCTTTAAGGGTCAGATTGCCGATCTTGATGGGAGCTTCCACCTTTACATTCCTGCGGATAAGAAGGCCGCTGACTTCCGTCAGGAAGTCGAGCGCCTGCACCAGGAAAGAAAGCCACTGATGCGCTCGCTATATGCCAGTGAAGATGTTCCGATCGAGCCTGCGCCATTTGCAACATTCCGCAAAGAAAAAGTCAGAGCCAACAAGTGTCGCCTCAGATGATCGCTCTGACGGGGGCAATGCGTCGACTTCGAGGAGTGCATCGGAACGCAGATCGTCCAGTGACGACGGGGATGGTGGGCGTCCGGCTAAAACCCACGAAGTCCTTCGCGGAGAGACCCTGTACTCCGTCTCGCGTAAATACGGTGTCGATGCTGCAACCTTGGCGCGTTTGAATAATATTCCGGCGACGACCCAGATTCAGGCTGGTCAGCGCCTTATCGTGGCTGAGTCAAGCCCGCCGACAATCGTTGCGTCACGTCATTCTGAACGGGCGGGGATTAGCCGAGACCACGACTCCAGTCATGAAGAGAAGGGAAGGCATCCGCATGCCGGAAAACACCGGGGCCAGAGCGAGAGCAATCATGCTGGGCATCGGGGGCGCGATGAGCCAGTCTCCCGTCACCCAGAGGAGTCGACATCAAGAAAAGCTCCGATGAAGGGGGGGGCAAAGTCGTCAGCGTCTGACTCAGCGGCAACATCGGCGTCCAAAGGAAGTTCGAAGGCAAAAAAGAAGAAATAAGGACCCCAAGGTCCGCGTAAGGCTTCAAATTTTTAGCCAGACGAATACCCCATAAGTTTGAATTCCCGGGAATATGATGATGAATGTTGAGAAACTTCTAGAAGTGGTTCTAAGCACCCTTGAAGACAGTAAGGCCAAGGATGTGACCGTTCTAGACGTTCGCGGTAAGACCAGCATGACAGACTTCATGGTGGTTGCTAGTGGGACATCAGAGCGACACGTCAAATCCTTGGCATCCCATGTGGCCGAGGAAGCAAAGAAAAATGACACCCAACCCATCGGAGTGGAAGGCGAGGATGTCGGTGAATGGGTGCTGGTCGACCTTGGTGAGGTCATTGTTCATGTGATGAAACCCCAGATTCGGGATTTTTATCAATTGGAGAAACTATGGCGAGGAGATGCCAATCCAGGGGAAACGCAGTTGCTGTCGGCCGCCTCTTGAGGGCTGTTGGGTCCAGCGCTATGGGTTTTTGAGGGATCCCGCTAGCCCTTCTTCAAGCTGAAGGAACAAAGAAGTCATCGTGCATGCCCACCCAGATGCATAACGTCCCGCAAGCTGGCCTTAAGGCTCGGCTGGTCACTCCGGTGGCTACAGTCGTGGCTGTAACCATCGTTGGCACCTTGGGCTATTACTTTCTGGGGCAATCCCAGAACGCCACGTTTCTTGATGCCCTCTTCATGACGGTGATCACGATCACCACGATTGGATATGGCGAGGTCATCCATCTAGACGAAACGGGTCGAATCTTCACGATTCTGATTGCGATGACAGGCATTGGTAGTCTCTTCTATAGCCTGACCGTAATCATGGACAATTTGGTCATGATTCGTGTATCCGACCCCTTTGAGACCAAGAAAATGCAAAGAAAGATCGACGCATTCGAAAGTCACGTCATCATTGCAGGGCTCGGAAGAGTCGGGCGACAGGCTGCCCGGGAAATGAATGATTCTGGAATGCCATTCGTCATTATTGATAATCGGATTGAGGCACAGGCGCTTGCTGCTCAGCAGGGCTATCTCTTCATTCTGGGTGATGCAAGTGACGATCAGGTTCTGCAACAGGCGGGAATTACTCGCGCCAAAGGCCTGATTGTGACCAGTGGTGATGACGCTACGAATGTCTACATCGTCCTGTCTGCCCGGGTCTTGAATCCTAAGTTATTCATTATTTCAAGAGCAGTTGAGGAATCCAGCATCCCGAAATTGACCCGAGCGGGCGCTGATCGCGCCATCAGCCCACACGCTATTGGCGGAAGAAGGTTGGCACATTTGATTCTGAGTCCGACAGTGATCGATTTTTTCGATACCGTGATCTCGAAAGGGGAGGAGTGTCTCAACCTGGAGGGCATCGGTGTTCAGGCTGAATCGCCTGTCGTGGGCCAGTGCCTTGCTGATCTCTCGCTACGAGAGCGCTCGGGAGCCAACGTACTAGTGATTCTTCGGGGTCGCCAAGTGATTGCGAATCCAGAAGATTGCCTGACTCTTGAAGTAAATGACCGTATTTTGGCTTTAGGCACTAGCCCTCAGCTCAAGGCGCTAGAGAATATCCTCTTACCCGCCTAGGCCTCATCAGGATAAATCCGATAGGCCTCAACGGGTTCGCCGCAAATGAGATGTTCCTGAATGATCCTTTCGAGAACTTCAGGCGTGCAGGATCGGTACCACACACCCTCGGGGTAAACCACCGCAATCGGGCCATTCAAGCAGAGCCTAAGGCAATTTGCCTTAGTCCTTGCCACTCTCCCGGGGCGACTCAGGCCGAGTTCATCCAGCCGGGCTTTCAGGTAATCCCATGCTGCTATGCCTTGGTCTTTCCCGCAGCACTTGGGTTTGGTTTGATCGGCACATATAAAGATATGCCGCTCGATCTTGTCGATGTGAAGCGCTCTTGCGATCTTGCGGAGTTCCGCATCGGATGAGGGGGTGGATGACATGGGATTCTGCGTGTATCGAGTCCAAAGGATATAATCCTCGGTTTTGCTCCTCGCTTCAATGTCTGAACTCCAGTCCGAACTCGATCGGCGAAGAACCTTCGCGATCATCTCTCACCCCGATGCGGGTAAAACGACGCTGACTGAAAAACTGCTGTTGTTCGGTGGTGCCATTCAGATGGCCGGATCCGTGAAGGGCAGAAAAGCTGCGCGCCATGCCACATCCGACTGGATGGAGATGGAAAAACAGCGTGGTATCTCTGTAACGACCTCGGTGATGCAGTTCGATCACAGGGGCAAAATCTTCAACCTTCTGGATACTCCAGGACACGAGGACTTTTCGGAAGATACCTACCGGACCCTAACCGCGGTGGACTCGGCCCTTATGGTGATTGATAGAGCCAAGGGTGTTGAGGAGCGCACGATCAAATTGATGCCTCAGGGATACGCCCATTCTGACATTCATCAACAAGCTGGATCGCGAGGGCCGTGAACCCATCGAGCTCTTGGATGAGGTGGAGAGAATCCTCAAGATTCAGTGCGCGCCGATGACTTGGCCGATTGGGATGGGCAAACGCTTCAAGGGGGTTTACCACCTTTATCGGGATGCAGTTCAACTCTTTTCTCCCTCCCACGGTGATCGAATTGTCGAGGGAGAGATAATTGAGGGTCTGAATAATCCCCGATTGGACGAATTGTTGGGCGGTCTAGCAGATGAACTCCGGATGGAGATTGAGCTGGTTCGTGGCGCAAGCCACACGTTCGATCATGAGGCTTATCTCGAAGGCAAGCAGACGCCGGTCTTTTTTGGCTCCGGTATCAACAATTTTGGTGTCCTTGAATTGCTGGACGCCTTCGCTGACTATGCGCCAGGCCCGCAGGAACGATCAGCCCGCGAACGTCCTGTTCCCCCTTCAGAGGAAAAGTTTTCAGGCTTTGTCTTCAAAATTCAGGCGAATATGGATCCTGCCCATAGAGACCGCATTGCCTTCCTAAGGATCTGTTCGGGCAAGTACACCAAGGGCATGCGGATGCACCATGTCAGGACGGGGAAGACGGTGCAGATTGCCAATGCCCTGACGTTTCAGGCTGACAGCCGCGTCAATGTTGAAGACGCATTTCCGGGTGACATCATTGGCCTGCATAACCACGGCACGATTCAGGTTGGTGACACCTTCACCCAAGGAGAATCTCTCAAATATGAGGGGGTTCCCTACTTTGCCCCGGAACTCTTTCGTCGAGTGGTACTCAAGGATCCATTGCGAGGAAAGGCGCTACAAAAGGGTTTGCAGCAGCTGACGGAGGAGGGGGCCACGCAGTTGTTCAAGCCACTCAAGAACAACGACCTCATTCTAGGAGCCGTTGGCGTTCTCCAGTTCGATGTTACGGCGTTCAGGCTCAAGGCGGAGTACAACGTGGAGTGTGTCTATGACGCGGTAGGTGTCACGACAGCCCGATGGGTGACTTCAGATGACCCCAAGAAGCTGGAGGAGTTCAGGGCCAAAGTCTTTGAAAACTTGGCCGAGGACGGTTCGGGATATCTTGTTTACCTCGCGACCAGTCGCGTCAATCTGTCTCTGGCGCAGGAACGCTGGCCAGAGATTCGATTTAGCGCAACCCGGGAGCTCTAGACCAGAGAGCGGTTGGCTCCCAAATTTAGTGGGCTTCGTCCCAATTATTGCCGGTTCCAACTCCCACTATCAGTGGAACTGATAGGTCATAAACCTGGGTCATCCGCTCCACAATGGCTTCTTTGGCTGCCGAAAGGAATGCATCTTCGACTTCGAAGACGAGTTCGTCATGGACCTGCATAATCATTTTGACCGGCGCTTGATGCCTCTCGATCCAATCGTGGACATCGATCATGGCCCGCTTGATCAAATCAGCTGCGGTTCCCTGCATTGGTGCGTTAATTGCAGCCCTTTCGGCATACTGACGGCGTTGTCCATTGCTGGATCTGATGTCGGGGATGTGGAGTCTTCGGCCCATTAAGGTCTCGACATACCCGAGCTCTTTGGCTCTCTCGCGGGTTCGATCCATGAAGGACTTGACCCCGGGGTAGCGATCAAAATAACGCTCGATATAGGCCTGTGCGATCGGACGGTCAACGCCCAATTGCTTTGCCAGTCCAAACGCAGACATCCCGTAGATGAGGCCAAAGTTAATGGCTTTGGCTGATCGACGCTGGTCTTTGGTCACCGCCTCGGGTGACACTCCAAAAACCTCAGCAGCCGTTTGTTGATGAACATCGCCGCCCTTCAAAAAGGCATCAATGAGTCTTGGATCCTTGGAGAAATGCGCCATGATCCGAAGTTCAATCTGCGAGTAATCTGCGGCCAGGATCTGGGTCCCCGGGGGGGCAATGAACGCTTGACGAATTCTTCGACCTTCTTCCGTTCGAATGGGAATGTTCTGAAGGTTGGGGTCCGTCGACGAGAGTCGTCCTGTGGCGGTCACTGCCTGATGGTAGGAGGTGTGAACGCGCCCGGTTTGGCTATTGATCTGTTGGGGCAGCTTTTCGGTATAGGTGGAGCGCAGTTTGGATGCCGTGCGATGTTCCAGAATGACGCTGGGCAGTTCATAGGATTCGGCTAGCTCGGCCAAGACAGACTCATCGGTCGAGGGTTGACCCTTGGGTGTTTTCTTTAGGACGGGAAGGCTCAGGTTGTCGTAGAGGATCGTTTGAATTTGCTTGGGTGATCCCAGATTGAAAGGCATACCGGCTAATTCATGGGCTTTGGCTTCAAGCGCAGCCATTTTTTCCATGAGGAAATCACTTTGCTGCTGCAATAACCAAGGATCGACCAATACCCCAATGCGTTCCATCTTCGCGAGGATGGGAATCAGTGGGACTTCGAGTTGCTCGTAGACCGACTTTAGGTTCGGAATGCCACTGAGACGGGGCCAGAGTCTCTCATGAAGCCTCAGGGTGATGTCGGCATCTTCGGCGGCGTATTGGGTTGCAGGTTCAATTTCAACGGCCTCGAAACCAATTTGCTTTGCTCCTTTCCCTGCCACATCTTCGTAACGAATGGTTTCATGATTCAGGTAGTGTGAGGCGAGGGAATCCATGTCGTGACGAGTCGCCGTACTATCTAGAACATAGGATTCGAGCATCGTGTCATGTCGGATACCGGCCAGAGTCAGTCCGTGATTCAAAAGGACATTGGCGTCGTACTTGAGGTTTTGACCGATTTTGCTGATGGCAGGGTTCTCCAGAAGAGGCTTAAGCCGTTCCAGAACTTGCTGACGATCAAGTTGGTTTGGGGCACCGGGATAGCTATGCGCCAGAGGAAGGTATGCGGCATGACCTGATTCAACGGCAAAGGAGACCCCGACAATCTTGGCCTCCATATAGTTAAGGCTGGTCGTCTCGGTGTCAAAGGCGAAGACTCCAGAGTCCTCAAGAGACTTGAGCCAAGCTGTCAGGGCTTCTTCGGTCAGGATCGTTTCGTAGTGGGTGTCGTGCTTTGCACGCATGGTGTCTGCATCAGGTGCCTTGGCGGCCGTGCTTTTCTCTGGGGCCTCGCTTTCGATTTGCCGCAACCAGCTATTGAACTCAAGCCGTCTGAGCCAATCCCGCAGTGATTCCTGGTCGGCTGACGCCAGTTTCAGGTCTTCAACGCCCAAAGGCAGTTTCAGATCACAGCGGATCGTTGCCAGTTGTCTTGAGAGGGGGATTTGATCCAAAGCGCCCCTGAAATATTCGCCGACCTTGCCAGGAACACTCTCCGCGCGGGCAATCAGGTTGTCCAGTGATCCATGTTCGCTTAACCACTTTGCAGCGGTCTTTGGACCTACCTTTGGGACTCCCGGTATGTTGTCGGAGGTATCGCCAACCAGAGCAAGGTAGTCAATGATCTGTTCTGGAAAAACGCCGAACTTATCGAGGACGCCCTGACGATCCAGTTTGGAATTGAACATCGTGTTTTCAAGGGTGATGCGGTCGTTCACCAGTTGGGCCATATCCTTATCGCCAGTCGATATGACGACGTTGTAGCCTTCCGCTGCCGCCTGGATGGCCAGTGTGCCGATGACATCATCGGCTTCAACGCCCGATTGAATGATGAGAGGAAAACCCATGGCGCGAATGATTTCCCGTAAGGGTTCGATCTGGGATTTCAAATCATCGGGCATCGGCGGGCGATGTGATTTGTAGGCTTCAAAAAGATCATCCCGAAAGGTTCGCCCTGGCGCGTCGAATACGACACCGATGTGCGGGGTCTTGTGCGCAGCGACAAGCCTTCGCAGCATGTTGGCAACCCCAAGAATCGCTCCGGTCGGCTCCCCTTTCGAATTATTCAGGGGGGGTAGCGCGTGATAGGCCCGATAAAGAAAGGAGGAGCCATCGACAAGAACTAGTCTTCTGGGAGAGGTGTCGGTCATCGGGGTGGTTGCAACGCATAGGGGGGGAATTGGCTCAGATTGTAGCAGTGGGGCTGCTGGCCTCGCTTGCGATGAACAAATGGCCGTCAGGGTTGGCGAATACCCCTCTGAAACCCTATAATTCAAGGCTTTTAGCGTACTGAGAACGAGCCATGCGAAGTCACCGCTGCGGAGAAGTCACGGAACATCACCTGAATCAGGAGGTCGACCTCTGTGGATGGGTGCATCGTCGCCGCGACCATGGCGGGGTGATCTTTATCGATCTCCGCGACCGTGAAGGTTTGGTTCAAGTCGTTTTTGACCCTGACTATGCTGACGCCTTTGCCCTGGCTGAGACCGTCAGAAGTGAATTTGTCCTTAAAATCCACGGCAAAGTCCGTCCACGTCCTTCGGGGACCGAAAATGCAAACCTGACGACAGGGCGCATTGAGGTTTTGGCGAACTCGCTCGAGATCCTCAATCGTTCTGAAACCCCACCTTTCCCTCTGGAAAGCGAAGTGGAAGTCAGTGAGGAAACCCGACTCCGTTACCGCTACATTGATCTCCGTCGTCCGCTCATGCAGCAACGCATGCGTTTGCGCCGTGACATTACTCGTCATCTTCGTAATTTCATGGATGACAATGGGTTTTATGAGATTGAAACGCCATTCCTGACCAAGGCGACCCCAGAGGGGGCGAGAGATTACCTGGTTCCAAGCCGCACGCATCCGAATCACTTCTTTGCGCTGCCCCAGTCGCCCCAGCTCTACAAGCAGTTGCTGATGATTTCTGGCATGGATCGCTATTACCAGGTGGTCCGTTGCTTCCGTGATGAGGATCTTCGTGCGGACCGCCAGCCGGAGTTCACCCAGCTGGATATCGAGACCTCGTTCATGGACGAACAGGCGATTACTGACCTCAACGAGGAGATGATTCGCGAGCTCTTCAAAAAATCCTTGGGGGTTGAGCTTCCGAATCCGTTCCCGCGCCTGACGTATGCCGAGGCAATGCGCCGGTTTGGCTCCGACAAGCCGGATTTGCGAATTCCGCTTGAGCTGGTCGATGTGGCTGATCTTTTGAGTGATATCGAGTTCAAGGTTTTTGCGGGCCCAGCAAAGGATCCAAATGGTCGTGTCGTTGCGCTGAGACTGCCCAATGGTGCAGAGCTGTCCCGCAAGGAAATTGATGACCTGACGCAGTATGTGAGCATCTATGGTGCCAAGGGTCTGGCCTACATCAAGGTGACCGATCGTGCCGCAGGTATCGAGGGCCTCCAATCACCGATTGTGAAGTTCTTGCCGGAATCCGCAGTCCTTGAGATTCTGGATCGTGTGGGAGCTCAAACGGGTGATCTGGTCTTCTTTGGCGCAGATAAGGCCAAGATCGTCAATGAATCGATGGGCGCGCTGCGACTGAAGGTTGGCCATGACCGTGGGCTTGCCCAGGGTGAGTGGGCTCCGCTCTGGGTTGTCGATTTCCCGATGTTTGAGTGGGACGACAAGGACAATCGTTGGTTTGCACTCCATCACCCCTTTACCGCTCCCAAGTGTACTCTGGAGGAACTCAGGAAGGATCCAGGTGCTGCCATCTCGCGTGCTTACGACATGGTGCTCAATGGGACGGAAATCGGCGGAGGCTCGGTTCGTATCCATCAGACCGAAATGCAGGATGCGGTCTTCAAGCTGCTGGGTATTGGGGACGAGGAAGCACAACAAAAATTTGGCTTCCTGTTGAATGCATTGAAATATGGTGCGCCGCCTCATGGCGGCATTGCATTTGGTATGGACCGACTGGTCATGCTGATGTCGGGTGCGAATTCCATTCGTGAAGTCATGGCCTTCCCCAAGACGCAATCGGCTTGGTGTCCCATGATTGATGCGCCGGCTGAAGTGACCGACCATCAGTTGCGTGAACTCGGTATCCGTCTTAGAAAACCCACAGAAGCGCCAAAGGCTGAATAAGCCAGATGCTTGGAATCCGGCCTTGTCATGACACCCTCGGATCGTCGTGATCCTCGGGCGTATG
>CAYQOJ010000055.1:0-15660 GCA_964419105.1 uncultured Methylococcus sp. | reverse complement strand
GTTGATGAATTCGGAACGGACAATTATCCATCAGGAAGCACTATTTTGTCACGATTCATATCAACATATAACGTTTGACGCGACATCAGCGGCACTTCCTGACTCTGGGCGAAGCCACAAAGACGACTCCCAGAGGAATTGGGCTGGACACTCTACGGGGAGACTCGTATAAGTAGAAGTAAGAATTACTTACCCGAATGATAATCCCTACCTTATGTAACGGAGGGGAAGCCCATGAACATCACACTAAGACAGCTCCAGGTTTTTGAACGCGTCGCCCGGAGGCTCAGCTTTACCCGAGCCGCTGAGGAGCTTTACCTGACCCAACCCGCCGTCTCGATGCAAATCCGACAACTGGAGGAGGCCATTGGGTTACCTCTATTTGAGCGTCTTGGCAAAAAAATCTACCTGACCCAAGCCGGAGAGGAGCTCTACCAGCTCAGCCGCTCCATCGCGCACCAACTGGATGAAGCCGAGGCGCTCATCGAGGAAATGAAGGGCACCGAAGCCGGTCGACTCAAGGTTTCAGTGGCCAATACAGTCCACTATTTTGCAATTCGGCTTCTCGGTGAATTCTGCCGCCGACATCCCAAAGTTCGCGTCAGCTTCAAGGTCACCAACCGAAAGGGCCTGCTTCAGAACCTTGAAGACAACGAGGCCGATCTCCTCCTCATGGGGCAACCCCCGGATCAGCAGGACCTTGAAACCGAATCTTTCCTGATCAACCCACTGGTCATCATCGCGCCCAGTGATCATCCACTGGCCGGAAAGAAAAACATTCCCCTGTCCGAACTGGGGCAAGAAAATTTCATCATGCGAGAAATCGGTTCAGGAACCCGAAACTCTGTAGAACGCTTTCTGGGCGAAAGAGGCGTTCACCTGACAGTGAGCATGGAGATGAATACCAACACCGCGATTAAACAGGGCGTTGAAGAGGGGCTCGGGCTGGGTATTGTCTCAATCCACACGCTGGACCGAGAACTTGAGAGCGGTACGCTCAGTATTCTGGACGTCGAGGCATTTCCCATCATCCGGCAATGGTTCATGGTGCATCGGGCGGGAAAACGCCTCTCAGCCATCGCGACGGAATTTGCCGATTTTGTGCGGAACGAAGCCCAGCACTTTGTTCGACAGGACCTGATTGAATCCGCGCTGGGACGCCGGCTCGACGACCTCGTCGAACGCTAGCTTATGTCAATGCTGTCACCCTGAGATTATCAATCAATCGGGTTTTTCCGAGCCTTGCTGCAAGCAGCACCATCAAAGTGCTCACATCATCGGCAGGGCCGGGCAATGCAAGGTCTGAAACGCGTCGGACCGAGACATAATCCACTTCAAAGCCATGAAGCTCCAGAGCAGTTGAAGCCTGAGCTTCGACCTCTGAAATAGAATGCCTCCCCTGCTTGATCGTCTCTACCGAAGACTGGAGGGCCCTGAAGAGCAGGCCAGCCTTACCGCGTTCATCGTCCCTCAGATAGCTGTTTCTGGAACTCATGGCGAGCCCATCAGACTCCCTGACCGTTGCTACCCCGTGAATCGCCAACGGGAGATTTAGATCCGAGACCATTTGACGGATGATGGTCAACTGCTGGTAGTCCTTTTCACCAAATACGGCGATATCCGCCGCAACCATATTGAACAG
This sequence comes from uncultured Methylococcus sp., assembly GCA_964419105.1. Lineage (GTDB taxonomy): Bacteria > Pseudomonadota > Gammaproteobacteria > Methylococcales > Methylococcaceae > UBA6136. Next base: position 14,018 of record CAYQOJ010000055.1, on the reverse strand, counting down.
CTTAAGGACAACCGTTGCGACGCCCCGGAAATGACCAGGGCGAAAGGCCCCACAGAGCTCTTCAGAAAGACCCGGCACTTCGACGAAGGTCTGGGATCCAACCCCACGAGGATAGACCTCATCGATTTCGGGAATAAATAGAACATCGGCACCCGCCTGAGCCAGGGATGCAATGTCCGACTCAGGGGTCCTCGGATAGCTGGCGTAATCTTCTCCAGGACCAAACTGCGTCGGATTGACAAACACCGTGACAACCACACGATCGGCCAGACCTTTCGCCTCGTTCACTAATTTCAGATGTCCTTGATGCAGATTTCCCATGGTTGGAACCACTGCGATCCGCTCACCCGCCCTTCTAAAGGCCAAGGTTTTCTGACGAAGCTCAAAAAGCCTTTGAATCTGTTTCATACGCAAAAATCAACCGAATGCGTGCTCAGTTCCTGGAAAAGCACGCATTCTGACAGCCTCAACGTAGAGGGCAAATGCCTCGGGTATCGAAGCCGAATCCGCAAGAAAGTTCTTGCAGAACTTTGGACACTTGGGTGATAGCCCCAACATATCGGTCAGAACAAGGACCTGCCCATCGCAACCAGAACCCGCCCCGATGCCAATAGTTGGAATCGAAATTGATTGGGTAATCCGCTCGGCAAGTGTCGCTGGAATGCACTCCAGAATGAGGACGGCCGCACCTGCAGCCTCCAGATGCTTTGCATCCTGCACCAGCGTTTCTGCCGTCGTGGTATCCCGACCCTGAACGCTATACCCACCCAAACGCAGAACCGATTGCGGGAGAAGCCCGAGATGGCCGGCAACCGGGACCCCCTCCTGCGTCAGGGCCCGAACGACCTCAAGGCGCGATTCGCCGCCTTCAAGCTTGACCATATGGGCATCCCCTTCCCGAAGGAGCCTTGCCGCACTGGCAAGTGCCTCAGAAGGCGTGGCATAGCTCATGAACGGAAGGTCCACCATCCGAATCGCGCGGCGACTTCCACGGGCGACAGCCGCAGCGTGATAAACCATGTGGTCCAAGGTCACAGGCAATGTGGTGCCATGCCCTTGAATCACCATGCCGAGTGAATCACCGACCAAGATCACATCAACGCCGGCATCGTCCACAGCTTTGGCAAAAGTCGCATCGTAGGCCGTTAAAGCAACAATCGGCTTCCCATCCCGCTTCATTTTCTTGAGATCGGGCACGGCCAGCGCGCGTCGATTAGGGGTCATAGGACCATCACCTCAATTCCATTGTCAGGGCATTTGTCGGCCAGTTCACGGACGAATCCCACTCCCGGGACCTCGAGATCTGGAAGAATTTCGGCCAGAGGGTGCAATACGAACTCTCGCACTGCAAGTCCAGGGTGCGGGACGACCAATCTGGGGTGCTGGATCACTTGGTCTCCATAGAGCAAGAGATCCAGATCAAGGGTCCTTGGACCCCAGCGTTCACCGAGCCGCACACGACCCTCCAAAGACTCAATGGACTGAAGAGAATCCAAAAGATCAAGGGGGCCCAGATGCGTTTCGATGGCCATGACGGCATTGACGTAGTCCGGCTGGTCCTTAGGCCCCATGGGCCGGCTTTTATACAGACTTGAAAAAGCGACCTCCCGGATACCCTCATGGCTGGCCAGAAGTTGCCGGGCACGCATCACCCGATCGGCCGGCGCATCAAGATTGCCGCCAAGACCGATGACGCAGAGCGATGGCGCCCCCTCAGGGGGTCGGAGCATTGTGATTCGGCTTGCGGCGAGTGCGCCGCTTGCGGGTCCGGTTTCGGGACGAATGACGATTGCCACCCCCGGTCCGAATCATCGACTTTTGCTCACCCTCATCCGCGGACTGAAAACGGGTCCACCAATCAGCCAGCGCAGGATCGGCCTCCCCGGTTTCCGCTCGCAGCAAGAGAAAGTCATAGGCCGCTCGGAACTTAGGATGCGTCAGCAAACGAAACGCCCTGCCACCTTGCGTCATTTCGAAACGAGGCTGCATTGCCCAGACTTCGCGAGCGGGCAGCGCGATCGATTTAGGGATCGCCACCCACTTGAGCTGGCGTCGAATGACCTCATCCCCAGCATCCTGATAGGCCAGGATAGGGTTTTGCCCGCTCTCAATCAGTTTGCTCGCACGCAGGCGAACCGGCTCCCAAAGAAGCGCAGCAAACAAGAAGTAAGGGGTTACCGGCTTATGGTCAGTAATGCGCTCGTCCGTCCGCTCCAATGACTTCGCCAAAAAGGTCAGTGGATGTCCTTCGGGGATCCTCGATAAGGCTTTATCCGTATCCGGAAACAGAGCTCCAAACAAGCCGAAATGTCGCAGTTGCTCGAAGGTCTGAACCCCATAGCCTGACAGCATCAGCTTAATGATTTCGTCAAACAGACGAGCAGGCGGGATTTCCTGCAAAAGCGAGGCAAGACGAGGAAGGGGCTCAGCCGAATCTGGATGAATCGTGAATCCCAGCTTGACGGCAAAGCGAACCGCCCGGAGCATTCTCACCGGATCCTCCCGATAGCGCTTTTCCGGGTTCCCAATCAATCGCATCATGCCGGCACGATGGTCATCCATGCCGCCCACATAGTCGACGACAGAGAAATCCTTGATGTTGTAGTAGAGAGCGTTCACCGAGAAATCACGACGAAAGGCGTCCTCCTCGATGCAGCCAAAGACGTTGTCCCGGAGGATTCGACCGTTATGCGTGACCCTTTCGGCGTGTTCCGCTTCGGCCTCGAGAGCCCGGAAGGTCGCCACTTCAATGATTTCCTGTCCAAAGTGGACATGTGCCAATCGAAAGCGCCGACCAATGAGTCGACAGTTTCTGAAAACCTGCCTCACCTCTTCAGGGCTTGCATCCGTGACCACATCGAAATCTTTGGGTTCACGCCCGAGCAGCAAATCTCTGACGCAACCGCCGACCAAATAAGCCTGATATCCCTCTTTTTTAAGACGATAAAGCACTTTCAGCGCATTTTCGCTGATCAGGGTTCTCGAAATATTGTGCTCGGATCGCGTGTAGACCCGCGGAAGACCTTCACCTCCAGAAACCGGCGTCTCGGGTTGTGTCTGGGGAGAGGTCTTTGACGAATGGGATCCGAAGAGCCGCTTGATGATGCTGAGAATAGCCAGATTCTCTCGATGATACGTTAAGGGATAAAAACGGAAACTCGACCGATTCTAGCCTAGAGGAATCGTGGCATGCAAAAGCCGCAGACTGCCCCGAGGGAGACAATTACCGCTATCATGACGAATTCTCCATCCCAAGGATCATTATCATGCAGATCGAAAACCAGAAGGTCGTCTCCATTCACTATACCTTGACGAATGAAGCAGGCCAGATTCTGGACAGTTCAGAAAACCAAGAACCCCTTGCCTACATTCATGGCCACGGCAACATCATTCCGGGTCTTGAGAATGCCTTGGCGGGTCTGAGCAAGGGCGAAAAGCTCAAGGTCACGGTTGCACTTGCCGATGGCTATGGTGAAAGAGACGAAAGCATGGTTCAGGCTGTCCCCCGAAACGCGTTTCAAGGCGTTGATGAAATCAAGCCCGGCATGCAGTTTCAGGCCCAGTCTCCGGAAGGCATTCAGCTCGTTACCGTGGTTTCCGTCGAGGCCGATGAGGTCACCCTGGACGGCAATCATCCGATGGCCGGCATCACCCTGATTTTCGATGTTGAAATCACCGATGTGCGTGACGCCACTGAAGAAGAACTCGACCATGGCCATGTTCACGGTCCGGGCGGTCATCACCACTGATCTTCAGGCGGTCTAGCGAGGCTCTGCCAGATGCGCCCAAAGATCATGTTCATCCGCCTCTTCGATGATGACTTCGACGCGGTCGCCCACCTTAAGGTGGGTGGCCCCATCGATAAAGACCTGGCCATCAATGTCCGGGGCATCAAATCGGGTTCTCGCCACAGCTCCTTCTTCGACAACCTCGTCGATGACCACCGTTTCCTTTCGGCCAACGCGTGATGCGAGACGGGAAGCGCTAATCTCCTCCTGAAATGCCATCAGCCTGGCCAATCGCTCTTCCTTGACGTCTTCAGGAACGGCGCCTGGCAACTCATTCGCCTTAGCCCCCTCGACCGGGGAATAAGCAAAGCAACCCACGCGATCGAGCTGTGCCTGATCGAGGAAATCCAGTAACTCCTCAAAATCCTCATCGGTTTCACCTGGGAATCCGGCAATAAAGGTGCTTCGAATCGTCAAATCAGGACAGATCTCGCGCCATTTTCGAATCCTGGCGAGGATGTTGGAGGTATCTCCCGGCCGCTTCATTGCCTTGAGAATGTGTTCACTGGCGTGCTGGAAGGGAATATCAAGGTACGGCAGGATCAGGCCCTCCGCCATGAGGGGGATGATTTCATCGACATGCGGATAGGGGTAGACGTAATGCAGTCTGACCCATGCATCCAAGCCCCCGAGCGCCTGAGCAAGCTCATAAAAACGTGTTTTAACCGGTCGGCCATTCCAAAAATCGGTCCGATAACGCCGATCGACGCCATAAGCGCTAGTGTCATGGGAGACCACCAACAATTCCTTGACACCCGCGGAAACCAGACGCTCCGCCTCCTGCAAGACCTCCCCCACAGGGCGACTGACCAAATCTCCACGAAGGGATGGAATGATGCAGAAGGTGCAGCGGTGGTTGCAGCCTTCAGAAATCTTGAGGTACGCATAATGACGAGGGGTGAGCTTGATGCCTTCGGGCGGCACCAGATCGATGAAGGGATCATGCGCCGGCGGCAAATGTTCATGCACGGCTTCGACTACTGCCTCGTAGGCATGGGCCCCAGTAATTTTGAGGACCTGCGGGTGACGCGCACGAATTTCCTCCTCGCGAGCACCCAGACATCCCGTCACGATGACCTTGCCATTTTCCCTCAGAGCCTCGCCGATCGCATCGAGGGACTCCTCAACCGCGGCGTCGATGAAGCCGCAGGTATTGACGACGACCAGATCCGCATCGCGATAGGTCGGTACAAGATCATAGCCCTCGGACCGAAGCTTGGTCATGATCTGTTCGCTGTCGACCAGCGCCTTGGGGCACCCCAGACTAATGAAACCGATACGGGATGATTGGGTCATGGCTCTGAACCGATGGGAAAACGGGACATTGTAGGGGATTCCATGCGTTAAGGTGCCTCCGCGACGAAGATCGCTCGGCGAGGCGCAGGGAGCCCTTCGATGGTTTTGCTCTGATCCAAGGGATCCAGAAAATCGGGCAACGAATTAAATCGCATCCAATCCGTGCTCCGTTGTTCCTCCGTTGTGGTCGGGGTCACGTCAATCAGTCGAACCTGTTTGAATCCCATGCGAACCAGCCAGGCCTCCAGTGAAAGACAACTGGGGATGAACCACACATTTCGCATTTGCGCATAGCGATCCCGAGGCACCAGAACCTCCCCCTGCCCGCCTTCAATCACCAGGGTCTCAAGGACCAACTCGCCACCGGACCTCAAAAGTCCGCGCAGATCCAAAAGATGATCCAGTGGCGATCGCCGGTGATAAAGAATTCCCATCGAGAAAACCGTGTCGAACAAGCCCAGTCCCGATGGCACATCGTCAATGCCGATCGGAAGCACATCGACGGGTTGGTCTGGCAAAAAATGCCGAAGCACCTGAAATTGCATCACGCTGAGGAGCGTCGGATCGATACCGATCACCCGCGAGGCCCCTGCCCCTCGCATCCGCCAGCAGTGATACCCGCTGCCACACCCGACATCCAACACCATTCGGCCCGTAAGTGGCGAAATCGCAGAGGCCAGCCGATCCCATTTGAGATCTGAACGCCACTCCGTGTCGAGGTAAATACCGAAAAGATCAAAAGGGCCCTTTCGCCAAGGATGAAACTCTCGCAATTGAAGTTCAAGATCACCCAACTGCGATGCCTCAAGATTCCCCTTCAGTGTGACCACCGACTGGTCGAGAAAGGCCTCCAATTCAGAAACCAAAGGCAGAGCACTCAGGATTGACTGCCAACGCGGCAAGTCCCCATGCCGCTCCATTGAAAAAGCCGAAGCGACCTGCGCTCTCAAAAGGGAACCCCAACCCTTGTATGGCGGCCCCTCAAGCCGTTCCAGCAAGGCCTCGTAAGCGTTTCCAGTGTGATCTTTTACCATTGCCCCACCATGTTTTTCCCAAGCCGCCATCGACCCTCCCGCCTTGCCTCAAGAAACCCTACTCCGCGTGATAGAATTCCGCCCTCTCAGGCCAGTGCGGCCTACTTCACGAGACGCCATTTTCCCATTCATTGACCCCGCTGCCACGGAGGCTTGCCATGAGTACCCCCAATATCAACGCTGTCAAAGCCTACCTGATGGACCTTCAGGATCGCATTTGCCAGGGGCTTGAAGCCGAAGAACCCACCGCGCGATTTGAAGAGGATCTTTGGAACTATGCCAGCGGGGTCGGTGGTGGCCGCACCCGGGTGATTCGAGGGGGCGAGGTCCTGGAGCAGGGCGGCGTCAATTTCTCGCATGTGGTCGGTCAAACCTTGCCAGCATCAGCGACAGCACATCGCCAAGATCTTGCCGGAAGAAGCTTTCAGGCGGTTGGTGTATCCCTCGTCATTCATCCGCAAAACCCCTACGTCCCAACTTCGCATGCCAACGTGCGCTTCTTTATGGCTGAAAAAGAGGGGGAACCACCGGTGTGGTGGTTTGGCGGTGGGTTTGATCTGACGCCCTACTATCCTTTCGAGGAAGACGCCATCGCGTGGCACCGAACAGCCCGGGAAGCCTGCCAGCCCTTTGGCGAAGACGTCTACCCCAAATACAAGCGGTGGTGCGATGAGTATTTCTTCCTCAAGCACCGTAACGAAACCCGGGGGGTGGGTGGTCTCTTCTTTGACGATCTCAATGAATGGGGCTTCGAGAAGAGCTTTGAATTCCTGCAAAGCGTGGGAGACCACTACCTCAAGGCGTATCTCCCTATCGTGCAGGCAAGAAAGAACCACCCCTTTGGTGAACGCGAACGCGAATTTCAGCTCTACCGGAGAGGTCGTTACGTCGAATTTAATCTGGTCTTTGACCGGGGGACGCTGTTCGGACTGCAGTCAGGCGGACGTACGGAGTCTATCTTGATGTCCCTGCCGCCGGTCGCGCACTGGCGTTACAACTGGCAACCGGAAGCAGGCAGCCCTGAGGAAGTGCTCTACAAGGACTTCCTCAGGGCCAGGGATTGGCTATAAACCTTCCTTCTTGGCGCTCTCGGGATTGGCCAGGGCGCCTGCATTTCTTTCGGCCAGATTGGCGATCAGCTGATCAAGCGACTGCCCCTGCTCAATCTGGTCGCTGAAGGAAGTTCGATAGTTCTGGAGGAGGCTTACGCCTTCGATCAGGATGTCATAAACCTTCCACTCTGCGCCATCCTGAATCATCCGGTAGTTAACCGCGACGGGCTTGCCACCACTTTGAAGGATTTCGGTCTTGACCATGACTTTTTTGTCATTGCCGTCACCTTCGAGAGGCAGATAGTTGATCTTCCAGTCGGAGTACTCGGTAAACGCGGTGGTATAGGTCCGAACGAGGAGTAGGCGGAATTCCTTTTTGAATCGATCGCGCTGATCCTGAGTCGCTGTCTTGAAGTTCTTTCCTAAAACGAGCATGGAAACGCGATCAAAATCGACGTGGGGATTAATGATCTGATCCACAAGCGTCGTCGCTTTTGCAAAGTTGTCCTTGTACTCCGGTTTTTGGAGGGAAATCTGCAGCTGATTGGCCGTCTGCTGGATGACTTGCTGGGGCGCGTCAAGCGGTTCGGCGGCCTGAACGCTAACGCAAAGGGCAAGGAAAAGAAAAACAGTAACAAACCAGTTCACTGCGCGGGACGACATCATCGATTTCATGCGGAATTCACTCCAGAGAGGGTGTATCTTTCTATAATAACCTTCTCGCCTCGAATAAACTACGCGCCTTATTTGCCGGTACCTCACATGCACGAATTCACGCCCAAGCGCACCCGCCCCCGAAGGATGCGACGCGATGATTTTTCTCGGCGACTGATGCGGGAAACCCATCTCACGCCGTCCGACTTCATCTACCCGCTGTTTGTTTTGGAAGGTCACGGGCGAAGAGAAGCCGTTGTCTCCATGCCGGGCGTCGATCGCTTGAGTATCGACCTTTTGGTTGAAACCTGCCACACCGCCCACGGGCTGGGGATACCCGCGGTGGCCTTGTTTCCCGTGACTCCCCTCGAACAAAAAAGCCTGGATGCCTCTGAGGCCTTCAATCCCGAAGGCCTTGCCCAAAGAGCCATTCGCGCCATCAAAGCGGAGCTTCCCGGGCTTGGCGTGATCTCAGATGTCGCTCTGGACCCTTTTACAACCCATGGGCAAGATGGGTTGATTGACGAAAGTGGCTACGTCATGAACGATGAGACGGTTGCCGTTCTGGTTCGCCAGGCTTTAAGTCATGCTGAGGCGGGCGCCGACATCGTCGCCCCATCAGACATGATGGATGGCCGAATTGGCGCCATTCGCGATGCCCTCGAAGAGAACGGCTATATCCATACCCGCATCCTCGCCTATGCCGCCAAATATGCTTCGGCGTTTTACGGACCTTTTCGTGACGCCGTCGGATCTGCAGCCAATCTCGGAAAGGCAGACAAATACAGTTATCAGATGGATCCTGCCAACGGGCGCGAAGCCTTGCTGGAAGCCTCCCTGGATATCGAGGAAGGTGCCGACATGATCATGGTCAAACCCGGGCTCCCCTACCTCGATGTCATTCGAATGCTCAAGGATCAACTCGGAGTCCCGACCTTTGCGTATCAAGTCAGCGGCGAATACGCCATGCTCAAGGCGGCCGCACTTGCCGGATGGCTCGATGAGCGCAAGACAGTGCTGGAGTCACTTCTCGCCATGAAGCGCGCTGGCGCAGATGCCATTTTGACCTATGCAGCCCTCGACGCCGCCCGTTGGCTCAAGGAAGATTAAGGGGACTTATCGTGATCGATCGCTACGCGGTTTTTGGCCACCCCATCAGCCATAGCCGCTCCCCCGACATCCATGCCCGCTTTGCTGCACAAACTCGGCAAGCCATGGATTACCGCGCTTTGGATGTTCCGCCTGAAGCCTTCAAAAGCACGTTAACGACCTTCATTCAAGAAGGCGGGCGGGGACTCAACTGCACGGTTCCCCTAAAGGAAATTGCGTTCGGGACTTGTGATGCCCTCTCCGAGCGAGCCCGAAGAAGCGGGGCTGTCAACACGATCAAACTTTTGGAAAATGGCCAACTCTGGGGCGATAACACGGATGGCGCCGGACTCTATCGGGATCTGACCCACAACCTCAACCTTTCTCTGAAGGATAAGCGCATTCTCATTCTGGGTGCCGGCGGAGCCACACGGGGCATCATCGAGCCTCTGCTCGAGGCGAATCCCCAAACGCTATGGATTGCCAATCGAACGATTGAACGGGCCGAACGACTGGCTCAGGACTTCAAGCCTTTGGGTCAAATTCGTGCCGTTGGATTCACCGAGCTTCAAGGTGCGTCCTTCGATCTAATCCTCAATGCGACCTCCGCCAGTTTGAGCGGCGCGCTCCCCCCACTTCCAGAGGGAATTCTCGCAGCTAAAGGCAGCTGCTATGACCTTGCCTACGGCAAAGAGCCGACACCCTTTGTCCTCTGGGGGCGTGAACAGGGCGCCACCCTGAGCGCGGATGGCATTGGCATGTTGGTGGAACAGGCCGCCGAAGCGTTTCAGATTTGGCGTGGGATATTTCCCGAAACCCAACCCGTCATTGAGGCTTTGGCCGGAGGAGCCAGAGTTCGTTAGTACGAAGCCTGATGCTGAGATTTCAACCGGACGTAGCCGTCCTTGGAATAGCTGAGATAGGCAATTTCCTCATCCTTCAGAGGACGAGACGGGCGTGCGGGACTTCCGACATAGAGATAGCCGCTCTCCAGCCGCTTCCCGGGAGGCACCAGGGCCCCGGCCCCCACCATCACGTGGTCCTCGATGATGGCGCCATCCATGATGATCGCGCCGATCCCGATCAGACAGAGATTCCCAATGGTGCATCCGTGAAGGACCACTTTGTGGCCGACTGTCACCCCCTTGCCGACTTTCAGCGGGTAGCCTTGAGGGTTGGATGCGCTACGATGGGTCACATGTAAAACCGCCCCATCCTGAATGTTGGTTTCCTCATCAATGGTCACGGAGTTCACATCACCACGAATCACGACACCAGGCCAAATCGAGACATTCGCGGCCAAGGAGACATCACCGATGACCACTGCACTTGGGTCAACAAAGGCCGTCTGTTCAACCTTGGGCATGACCCCATTAAAAGGCCGAAGCGCCATCAACCCTCTCCTCTCGAGGCTTTTTCAACAATGCCAGAAAGCCCGAATCGACGCTCGAGTTCCGAGAGCACTTCTGCACTGGAAAGTCCCTGATGGGCGAGCAGCACCATGCTGTGGAACCACAGATCAGCCACCTCATAGACAATCTTGTCCGGATCACCATCCTTGGCGGCCATGACCGTTTCGGTGGCCTCTTCACCAATTTTCTTGAGAATGGCATCCAGACCCTTGGCATAAAGCTTCGCTACATAAGATGAATCTGGGCTCTCTGCCTTGCGAGCCTCAAGAACCTTACCTAGCTCTGTGAGCACATCCATCAGCCGCCTCCATAAATCGATTGCGGATCCTTGACGACCGGTTCAGTGACCTCCCAGCGGCCATTTCGAAGCGTCCTAAAGAAACAGTGATGACGACCAGTATGACAGGCGACCCCCCCCACCTGCTCCACCTCGAGCAAGATGACGTCCTCGTCACAGTCGAGACGGATCTCGATGACCCGCTGACGATGCCCCGACTCCTCGCCTTTGCGCCAGAGTTTTCTTCGGGATCTTGACCAATAAACAGCCTGACCTTCCTCAACCGTCAGCCGCAGCGCTTCTTCGTTCATCCAGGCCACCATCAGGATGACACCGGTCCCAGTCTCCTGCGCGATGGCAGGAATCAGACCCTCTGGATTCCAGCGCACTTCGCGCAGCCAATCGTTCATAAACGCACCTCAATTCCACGCCCCTTGAGGTGATCCTTTGCCTCGCGCACCGAATATTCGGCGAAATGAAAGATGCTAGCAGCCAGCACCGCATCCGCCTTGCCTTCGGTGATCCCATCGGCCAGATGATCGAGGTTACCGACCCCACCGGATGCAATCACGGGAACATGCACGGCTTCACTAACAGCCCGTGTGAGGGCGAGATCAAATCCGACCTTGGTCCCATCCCGGTCCATACTGGTCAGGAGAATCTCCCCGGCCCCATAGTCCACCATCTTGCGCGCCCATTCGACGGCATCGATACCGGTCGGCTTACGCCCGCCATGCGTGAAGATCTCCCAGCGATCGGGACCGGTGGCCACTCGTTTCGCGTCAATGGCCACGACAATGCACTGCGAACCGAAACGCTCCGCTGCTTCACGAACAAATTCCGGACGATGGACTGCCGCACTGTTGATACTGACCTTATCGGCCCCGGCATTCAGCATGCGCCGGATATCCTCAAGCGTCCTGATTCCACCCCCCACAGTGAGTGGAATAAAAATTTCCCCGGCCACCTGCTCGACCACGTGAACCATGGTCTCGCGATCATCTGAACTTGCCGTAATATCGAGAAAAGTGAGTTCGTCCGCCCCTTCAAGATCATATCGCCGGGCAATTTCGACTGGATCGCCGGCGTCCTTGATTTCGAGGAACTTTACGCCCTTGACGACGCGCCCGTTGTCCACATCGAGGCAAGGAATGATGCGCTTGGCCAGCATGTCAGTACTGCTCAGCAATCACGCGGGCTTCAGCAAAATTGAGAGTCCCCTCATAGATCGCCCGACCGGTGATGGCACCTGAAACCCCATCGCCGACCACAGCTCCCAGCGCGTGAATATCTGCAATGGTGTGAATACCGCCCGAGGCAATCACCGGAATCCGGATCGCTCGAGCGAGGCGCGCGGTCGCCTCGACATTCACACCCTGAAGCATGCCATCCCGACTGATGTCTGTGTAAATGATGGCTTCTACGCCTTCGTCTTCAAACTTCTGGGCCAGATCAATCACGTCATGATGAGAAAGCTTGGACCAGCCATCAATCGCGACCTTGCCGTCTTTGGCATCCAGACCAACGATAATGTGGTTCGGAAATTCGGCTGCGACCTCACGCACGAAGTGAGGCGCACTCACGGCTTTGGTTCCGATAATGACGTAATCCACTCCGACATCCAGATAGGCCTGAATGGTGTCTTCATCTCGAATGCCACCACCAACCTGAATCTGGACATCCGGGTAAGCCTTTCGGATGGAACGAATGACCTCACCGTTGCGCGGCTTCCCTGCAAAGGCGCCGTCCAGATCCACCAGGTGCAGACGCTTCGTTCCATCTTTCACCCACTGCCCGGCGACGGCCACGGGATCCTCAGAGAAAACGGTATCGTCTTCCATTCGGCCCTGACGAAGACGGACACACTTGCCATCTTTGAGGTCGATAGCAGGTATCAGAAGCATAGGATTTTCCTCAACTACAGATAAAGGATGGAAATCATCACCTAGGCCGCAGGGACCCAGGATAGGAAGTTTTGGAGCAGGCGAAGCCCTGCCTCCTGACTTTTTTCAGGGTGAAACTGAACTGCTGCCACTCGTCCTTGAATGATGGCGGATGCAAAGGGATCAGGGTAATCCGTGGTCGCACCGACATCGCCCTGAGAGTCAGGCTGGGCATAGAAACTGTGCACGAAGTAGAACCAGCTGCCATCCGGGATTCCCTCAAACAAGGCATGCGGGCGAACGGGGTGCACGCGATTCCATCCCATATGCGGAATCTTAAGCGCATGACCTTGGGCGTCGGCCAAACCTGGCGCGAATCGAACCACCTGCCCCGGAATCAACCCGATAGCATCAGTTCCGCCATTTTCCTCGCTGCGGGAAAGGAGCGCCTGCATCCCAAGGCAGATCCCGAGGAGCGGCCTTGAGGCGGCTGCAGCCTCAATCACCCGGACGAGGTCTTTGGATTGGAGTGCGGCCATGCAGTCCCGCATGGCGCCTACACCAGGGAAGACCACCCGGTCGGCAGCCAAAATTGTGGCCGCATCATGGGTGACCTTCACTTCGACCGAAGGATCCGCATGCTGCAGGGCCTTCGCAATGGAATGGAGGTTTCCCATTCCGTAGTCTATGACAGCGACGGAGCTCATGGCACTTCAGAGAAAGAGGAGGGGTCGAACTTAGAGCGAACCTTTGGTGGACGGAATGGCACCCTGCATCCGGGGATCCGGCGTCAAAGCCATGCGCAGTGCGCGTCCCAAGGCCTTGAAGATGGTCTCTGCCACATGGTGGGTGTTTTGGCCTTTGAGGTTATCGATGTGGAGGGTGACTTTTGCGTGGTTGGCAAAACCCCGGAAAAATTCACCAAAAAGATCAACATCAAACCCGCCGACCTGGGCCCGGGGCCATTCGACTTCACAGAACAAACCCGAGCGGCCGGAAAAGTCGACAACGACACGGCTGAGTGCCTCATCCAAAGGGACATAGCTATGGCCATAGCGGGTGATTCCCCGCTTATCCCCGACGGCCTGATCAAAGGCCATACCGAGCGTAATTCCAACATCTTCGACCGTGTGATGGTCATCAATGTGCACATCACCCTTCGCCTCGATATCCAGATCAATCAGCCCATGGCGAGCGATCTGATCCAGCATGTGATCAAGGAAGGGAACACCCGTTTGAAGCGACGAGCGGCCGCTGCCATCCAGGTTGATGGACACCCGGATCTGGGTCTCTGAAGTATTGCGGACAATTTCTGCGGTACGGGGCGACATGATGATTCAGCCAGTGATTCCAGCGCATGATACCGCATCTGAGGACTTCACAACTGTTTCTTGGGTCGAGATTCTGCGTAGGACGAGGGTCAGATCCGCGATGTTAAAATTTGCTTTTTTCCCATAACACAAAGCTCGTTGACTTGCCCCCCCTACCTGAAGGAAGGGGATTCCTGCTTCACTGAGAACTGCTTATGCCGTT
>CAYQOJ010000054.1:12218-15674 GCA_964419105.1 uncultured Methylococcus sp. | reverse complement strand
AACGGGTTCGGGGGCGCGTGCCGGTCGATGAGTTGCCGGTGATTGTGGAGTACGCACGGTCCTTTTTTCCCGTGGTCTTTATCGTTTTGGTGCTCCGCTCCTTCTTGTTTGAGCCTTTCCGGATTCCCTCAGGATCCATGATGCCAACGCTCCTGGTCGGGGACTTCATTCTGGTCAATAAGTTTGCCTATGGCGTCAGGCTACCGGTCCTCAATACCAAGATTATCGAGAATGGCGCACCAAAGCGTGGTGACATCGTGGTCTTCCGTTTTCCCAAGGACCCGACGGTGGATTACATCAAGCGCGTCATTGGGCTTCCGGGTGATCGGATCGGTTACTACCATAAGCAGGTCTTCATTAATGGCGCCCCGATGGTGCAAACCCCGGATGGTCGCTATGCCGGGGGCACGCAAGGTGAGTCGATGACCGGTGAGGCGCTTTTGACGGAAGATCTCCAGACGCTTCGCCACCAGATCCTCGTTCGTTCGCAAGACCCTTCCGCGCGGGAAGGGGAATTCGTCGTCCCTGAAGGCCAGTACTTTGTCATGGGCGATAACCGCGATAACAGCAACGACAGCCGTTTCTGGGGTGCCGTCCCTGAGGCCAACCTCGTCGGGCGGGCCTTCTTCATCTGGATGAGTTGGGACTCTGGAAAGCCCGGAATCAGCTTCAGTCGGATTGGCACCCAGCTCGATTGAAGCCTTGTCCTCCGCCAGACCCTCCAATTTGATCCAGGATCCGGACAAACTGCTTCGGAAACTGGGTCTTCATTTTAGAAATCCGGCGCTGATTCGTCAGGCGCTGACGCATCGTAGCGCCCATGCGGACAATAACGAGCGGCTTGAGTTTCTGGGAGACTCGGTGCTGGGCTTTGTGATTGCTGAGCGTCTCTATCAAAAATTTGGCGATGCCGATGAGGGCGTCTTAAGTCGTTTGCGGGCGACACTGGTCAACCAGACCGCGCTGGCGAATATTGCTCGAAAGCTCAGTCTCGGTGACTACCTGATTCTGGGGTCGGGTGAGCTCAAAAGCGGGGGATACCGGCGAGACTCCATTCTTTCGGATGCCATGGAGGCCCTCATTGGCGCGCTACTGATTGATCAGGGCATGGATGCCTGCAGGGTCTGGATCCTCGCCCTTTTCGATGAGTACATTGAGGGCCTTTCGGTTCGCGACTGGAAGAAAGATCCCAAAACGCGGCTCCAGGAAGCCATGCAAGCCCGCGGTCTTGATTTGCCGGGGTATACTCTGAAATCAGTGATCGGCCAGCCGCACGACCAGCATTTTTTGGTTGAATGCCGGATTGCTGTTTTTGAAGAGGCCTCTGAGGGGAAGGGGTCCTCACGTAAGCGAGCCGAGCAGGCCGCAGCTGAAACCATGCTAGAGCGTCTGGCCGCCGAGTTGGGCTTCAAGTCGTAGTTCATATTGGCGTAACACTTGCTTGATATAAAGAGCAAAAAACGTAATACGCCGGCCCAGCCGAGTGCTGGGGCTTCTATTCCATGCAACGAAATGATTCAGGGGGATCATCCAATGCATCAACGCACCAATTTTGTGCTTTCGCCTGACCGTGCGCCGTCAAACCGTTCAGGCTACGTCCTGGGTTTCGCGGTGGTGGGTCTCGCGATGGCCTCTACCTTCTGGCCAGGCGTGGGTTCCTCCTCCCTGGCGCCATCCCGGACCGCTAAGAGTGTGTCTTGGTATGCGGACAATCTGAACGAAGCGCGGATCATGGTCAGAGCCTGTCTGGCTGCGGACGATGCTGCAAAATTGCCGAGTTCCGAGGATTGCCGGAATTCGCTGCGCGCCATCAGCACCAGTTTCATCGCGCCTCGCTGAAGCTTTCCGACTGCGGGGAATGCCTCGGGTCGGTGCGTGAATTCACACATTTGGGGTGCTCGAGGCTCCCCGCGTGCTATGCTGTTCAACGCCCGTGCCCCCGGGCGTTGCGTGCGGGGTGTTCCATGTCACATCCAGCCCCAGCCTCATGAAATCTGGTTACGTAGCGATCGTCGGCCGACCCAACGTCGGTAAATCCACCTTGTTGAATCATCTGCTGGGACAGAAGATCAGCATTACCTCACGTCGTCCCCAGACGACGCGCCATCGGATACACGGCATCAAGACCACATCGGTGGGGCAGGCCGTTTTTGTCGATACCCCTGGAATTCATGCCAATGAAAAAAGGGCGATGAATCGCTATCTGAATCGGGCGGCGGGAACCGCTTTCAGTGATGTCGATGTGATTCTCTGGGTCATCGACAAGCCGGAATTTCATCAGGAGGACGAGCTGGTTCTCAAAAGAATCCGGCAGGCGAATCTTCCTGTGATCCTCGCAATCAACAAGATTGACCGAATTGATGACAAGGAGCTTTTGCTCCCCTTCCTGCAGGCGGCGGAAGATGAATTTTCATTTGCAGCGATGATTCCACTCTCAGCTCTCCGGGGCTTGAATTTGGAAGAGCTGGAAACCACGCTGTTCCAATACCTGCCTGAAGGTGATCTCATATTCCCTGAAGACCAGGTGACCGATCGCTCAATGCGGTTCATGGCCTCGGAAATCATTCGGGAAAAGCTGATTCGCTCCCTAGGTCAAGAGGTTCCTCACGCGCTGACCGTGGAGATCGAGGAATACAAGGTCGAGGATGGCCTAACGCGTATCCGAGCCCTGATTCTGGTTGAGCGCAGCGGCCAGAAGGCGATCGTCATCGGCAAGGGTGGTGAGGTCCTAAAAAAGGTCGGGGAACGCTCCCGGCTGGATCTTGAGCGATTAATTGAAGGCAAGGTGTTCTTGCAGCTCTGGGTCAAGGTCAAGGAAGGCTGGTCTGATGATGAACGGGCGCTTCGAAGTCTCGGCTACATCGATTGACGACGGCATCGCCGCGTCCCTGCCTTCACCGGCCTCAATGGATGAGGCCCTCGTGCTCCATATCCGCGCTTATCGGGAAACCAGTTGCTTGGTCGATCTGTTGACCCGGGAGCGGGGTCGACTTCGAGTACTCGCCAAGGGGGTTCGTCGGGGACGCCAGTCCTCGGGAGATCTCTCTCCCTTCTCAAGAATTCGTTATGCGCTCGGTGGCCGCGGTGAACTGCGCCTTCTGACTTTGGCGGAGGGCATCTCGGGTTGGCAGAGATTAGCGGGTGAGGGGCTTTACTGCGGATTTTATGTCGCCGAGTTGCTGATGCGTCTTTTGCCGCTCGAGGATGCACATCCTGAGCTCTACGAGGAAATTGTCTCGGTGATCCAACAGCTGGGGGAGGGCGTCAGACCTGAGCGCATATTGCGCCGGTTTGAACGGGCCCTCCTTGAAGAGCTCGGTTATGGGCTGAGCCTTTGGGAGGATGCCTTGGGCGACCCCATTGAGGCAAATGGCTTTTATCTCTATCACCCCGAGCACGGCGCTCAAAGGGTCAATGAAGCGCAAGGCGGTATCCCCGGCTCTACCCTCATTGCGT
>CAYQOJ010000054.1:0-12208 GCA_964419105.1 uncultured Methylococcus sp. | reverse complement strand
AAACATTTTCCAGGAGGAGTGTCTGATGTCGGTAGCGATCCCCCCCATCCATTTGGGCGTGAATGTTGATCACATTGCCACGGTCCGTCAGGCCCGAGGCACCTTGTATCCTCAAGTGATCCACGCCGCCCTTGTGGCTGAACAGGCGGGCGCTCGGGGGATTACGGCCCACCTTCGGGAAGATCGGCGCCATATTCAGGATCGGGACATTGCGCTTTTGCGCGAGCTTTTGAAGACGCGACTCAATCTGGAAATGGCGGTGACGGATGAGATGGTTGCGATCGCCGAGACAACCCGGCCCGCAGCGTGCTGTCTGGTCCCGGAAAAGCGGGAGGAGCTGACTACGGAGGGGGGCCTTGATGTGGCCGGCAACCTCCATCGAGTCCGGGAGGCCACGAAAACGCTGACGGCCGCCGGTATTGAGGTTTCACTTTTCATTGATGCCGATCCGAGGCAAATCGAGGCGGCGATTGAGGCAGGGGCCCCCGTCATCGAGCTGCATACGGGTCATTATGCGGATCTGCCTGAGGGTCCTGCTCTCAACGCCGAATTGGATCGCATTCGCTCAGCCGCGGCACGTGCAGCTGCTCTTGGGCTGATCGTCAATGCAGGGCACGGCCTTCATTATCACAATGTGGTTCCGATTGCCCGAATACCCGAGATCCATGAGCTCAATATTGGACATGCCATCATCGCAAGAGCCCTTTTTTCCGGGCTTGATCAGGCCGTTCGAGAGATGAAGCGCCTGATGGAAAACGCCCGAGCTACGCTCCGTGAGACGCATTGACCCTGACGCAGGGTTCTGACATAGTTTACGGCCCACTACTATGTTTCCAGAGGAGTTCGCGGGTTGCCCATCGGTAATCTGCACCGCCCGGCATGCCTAATCCACGACATGGAGAGCAGGACTCAGTGCAGCCGTCCGGACAGCCGTTGTCCGGACGACCGGGTTGGCTTGTGCCTGTTTCAGGGCCAGGTCTTTTCCTGATCGGTCTGATCCTCCTCGCGGGCCTGTTCACGCTCTTTTATCAACTGCAGGGAGAATTGGATCTCCTGGAATCGCAATTGATGACTGAAGCGGGAGGGGAGCGGATGAAATCCATGGGGGAGCAGATGGTGCTCCTTCAGAACCGTCTTCATGGCCTGATGGCGGATTCAGTTGAAATTCGGCTCAAAGCCTTGGAGCGGACACTGGCCAATGGCTATGTGACGCCTGAAGTGATCCAGCAATTCGAGGTGCTCCAAAATGACATCCGTTCGCTGGAAACCTATGCTCAGGGCCCGAATGCGCCCAATTTGGATCAGGCCATCCCGGATCATCCGCGCTATTCGGCTATGCCGGGGGTCACGTCCCCTGCCTTGAGCAAGGCCGACATGTTCAGAGAAATTTCAAGGCTCAGAACCTTGCTGTACCTTTGCCTGACTGGACTGGTTGCGACCGGCGGTGTCCTTCTTGGCCGCTACTGGTTGGCATCGCAAAGACCCCCGCAACTTCCTCACACCCGAAGCTCCCGTCCACCCTTGCTGACGCGCCGGCGCTAAGGCCGGAACCCGAATCGTGACCTCGCATCGTTTTTGCGTCGCCCCAATGCTCGATTGGACCGACCGGCATTGCCGTTTTTTTCACCGACTTCTGTCGCAAAGAACGCTGCTTTACAGCGAAATGGTGACCACTGGGGCCATCCTTCACGGCGACCGGGAGCGCTTATTGGGTTTCAATCCGGTCGAGAAGCCGTTGGTGCTTCAGATTGGAGGTTCTGATCCTTCGGATCTGGCCGCCTCGGCCCGCATCGGTCAGGACTTTGGCTATGATGAAATTAATCTCAATGTCGGCTGTCCCAGTGACCGGGTTCAAAAAGGCCGCTTTGGGGCTTGTCTGATGCTGGAGCCGGATACGGTGGCGGAAGGGGTTCAAGCCATGCGGGAGGCGGTCGCGCTTCCCGTGACGGTCAAAACGCGCCTTGGCGTGGATGAGCATGATTCCTATGAAGAGCTGGTGGCCTTTATCGGCCGGGTTGCCGAAGCGGGCTGTGACACCTTCATCATCCATGCCCGAAAAGCCTGGCTCAAGGGCCTGTCTCCCAGAGAAAACCGAGAAGTCCCTCCTTTGCGTTACGACATGGCGGCCCGACTTAAGGCTGATTTTCCGGACCGGGCATTCATCTTGAATGGTGGGATCGAAACACTGGATGATGCGGTGAAGCATTTGGGCCAGTTTGATGGGGTGATGTTGGGTCGTGCGGCTTATCACGACCCTTATCTTCTGGCCGATGTCGATCGCCGGGTGTTTGGCGTTGACCGCGAACCCCCAAGCCGCGAGGCCGTGGTCGAGGCCATGCTGCCGTATATCGAAGCCCATGTGGCCGAGGGTCAGCGTCTTCATGGTATTAGTCGGCACATGCTGGGTCT
Source organism: uncultured Methylococcus sp. (assembly GCA_964419105.1). Taxonomy (GTDB): domain Bacteria; phylum Pseudomonadota; class Gammaproteobacteria; order Methylococcales; family Methylococcaceae; genus UBA6136. The sequence goes on along the minus strand of CAYQOJ010000054.1, from coordinate 9,799 downwards.
TTTTCATGGCCAGCACGGGGGGCGAATCTGGCGGCGACGATTGGGTGAGGCCGCTATTCGCCCCAATGCAGGTGCAAAAGACCTCCTTGAAATTCTAACTTCCCGACGGCCACTGCCCCATGAGGGAGACGCTGGACTCGGGGTATAATTACCGTTTGTTGATCGAACGACACAGCACCATGCAAGATTCCGAGATGGAAGACCTTTTCAGCCGCCTCATTAGCGGTATTGGTGAGGATGTGACCCGTGAGGGACTCCTCGATACCCCTAAGCGAGCCGCCAAAGCGTTCAAGTTCTTGAACAATGGCTACGAGAAAAGCCTGGATGAGGTGCTCAATGGCGCCATCTTCGAGTCGGACACCCGCGATATGGTGATCGTGAAGGACATTGAGCTTTATTCCCTCTGTGAACATCATCTCTTGCCCTTTATCGGTAAGTGTCATGTGGCCTATGTTCCTACCGACAAGGTGATCGGGCTTTCCAAGGTGGCTCGGATCGTGGATATGTATGCCCGCCGCCTCCAGATTCAGGAACGCCTGACCAACCAAATCGCCTCCGCGCTTCAGACGGCCATCAATCCCGCGGGTGTTGCCGTGGTCATTGAGTGCAAGCACCTGTGCATGATGATGCGGGGTGTCGAGAAGCAAAACTCGGTGATGACGACCTCGGCGATGTTGGGATTGTTCAGGAAAGAGATCAGCACCCGTTCTGAATTCCTGAACTTGATCAATCGCCGCTGATGACGCGGGTGGGTGGATCCTTTGGACGCTCGCCCATTCCGGATCTGAGCTAGGCTCGCGACGTGGCAACGAGAACCCGCAAAAACAGGGTAAAGAAGGCCCAGCCCTCGCTCCTTAGATCCCTGTTATCGCCCTTTTTTTGGCTTTTTGTCACGGTGACCCCTTTCCTGCTCGCAGGGCTCGGCGCCTATGTCGCGCTGGAGGACCGGATTGTCCGCGAGCAATTCGAAGGTAAGCGATGGGCCCTTCCGGCGCGTGTCTATGCAGGGCCCGTCGAGCTCTTTGTGGGGGCAGCCTATGATGCCCCCGGTTTTGAATGGTTCTTGAGTCAGCTCAAGTACCGAAAAGACCCTCAGCTTTCAACGCAAGGCACCTTTGTCCGTCTGGGCGAAGAAATGGTCTTCAAGACCCGCGAGTTTCAGTTCCCGGACAAGACGGAACCCGCCCGTGAGCTTCGGATCCAGTTTGCCGATGGCCAGGTGATTCTGCTGGAGGATATGGCATCTGGCCAGCCGGTCGACCTTCTTCGTCTTGAACCCCCCCAGATCGGAAGTTTCTATCCGGCGCGCCGGGAAGATCGCGTACTGATCCGCCTGGATCAGGCTCCCCAGACGCTGCTGAAAGCCCTCTTCGCCAGCGAAGATCATAATTTTTACGCCCATCACGGTGTCTCGCTGCGTGGCATGCTGCGCGCGGTTTTCGTCAATCTTCGGGCCGGTGGCATCGTTCAGGGTGGCAGTACGCTAACCCAGCAGCTGGTGAAGAATTTCTTCCTGTCCTCGGAAAGGACCTGGTGGCGAAAGATCAACGAGATCGTCATGGCCATGATTCTCGATGCGCGTTACACCAAGGAAGAAATCCTGGAAGCCTACCTCAACGAGATTTATCTCGGGCAGGATGGCTCCCGCGCCATTCATGGCTTTGGTCTTGCCAGCCAATACTATTTCGGACGTTCGATCGAGGAGCTGGAACTCCACCACATCGCGGTGCTGGTCGCCCTCGTCAGGGGACCGTCCTATTACGATCCCTACACGGCGCCGGATCGGACCTTGAAGCGTCGGGATCTCATTCTGGATGAGATGCGGGATCAGGGCTTTATCGATGCCGCATTGGTCGATGAGGCCAAGAAGCATCCCTTGGATGTCGTCAAGGATCCGCATCAGTCGGTGAGCCGCTATCCCGCCTTCATGGATCTGGTGAAACGCCAGCTGGAAAAGGAATATCGGCCCGAGGATCTCACCTCGGAGGGCCTGCGGATTTTTACTACGCTTGATGTCAGTGTGCAGCATCGCCTGCAACAGGCGATCGATGAGAACCTTCCCAAAATGGACAAGCGCCCGGGAAAATCGCCTCTGGAAGTGGCTGGTATTTTCACCCGCAAAGGCACGGCCGAAATCGCAGCACTGGTGGGTGGCCGCAAGGAGGAGGGGGTGGGTTTTAATCGGGCGCTGGATGCGACTCGGCAAATCGGATCCCTCTATAAACCCGTGGTTTATCTGACCGCGCTGGAGGATCCACAGAAATACACCCTCTCGACTCCTCTGACCGATCATCCGGTCCAGGTGAAAACGCCAGGCAGCGTCTGGTTGCCGAAAAACTACGATGGCAAGGAGCACGGCACGATTCCTTTCTTCAGTGCCCTTGCGCACTCCTACAACCTGGCAACGGTTCACCTCGGGATGGACCTTGGTGTGGCGCACACCGCACAGACCCTCAAGAAGCTTGGGGTGAACCGCCATGTCGATCTGGTGCCTTCACTCCTCCTCGGTGCGGCTGCACTGACGCCGATGGAGGTGGCGCAGATGTATCAGACGCTGGCCAGCGATGGTTTCCTGACGCCCCTTCGGGCCATTCAGGCGGTGATCTCGCCGGAAGGCAAGACGCTTCAGCGCTATGGGATTGAAGTCCGGCAGACCGTGGACACGGAAGCCGTTTGCCTCCTGAATGCGGCGCTCAAGGAAGTCTTCCACCAGGGTACAGCCCGTCCGGCCTACAGCCAGATGCCTCAAAGCCTCGAGCCTGCCGGAAAAACCGGAACGACCAACGAGCTTCGGGACAGCTGGTTTGCCGGATTTACGGGGGATTATCTGGGCGTTGTCTGGGTGGGTCGGGATGACAATCAGCCAGCCGGCCTGACCGGAGCCCAAGGGGCGCTGAAACTTTGGGCTGGCACGATGGCGGCTATCAGTCGAGAGCCCCTGGAGCTTGATCTTCCTGACAATGTCCGGATGCTCTGGGTGGATTCCATTCGGGGGGCGCGCTCTGGCAAGGGTTGTCCCGGGGCCATTCAACTTCCCTTCGTCAAAGGGACGCGCCCTGAACAAAGCTCAGGTTGCGGGAGCGATGAAGAACCTTCCGATGAATGAGGGCTGGAACGAGGTCTGAGATGATGCGTGAGAGTGAACCTAAATCCGTACTGATTACCGGCTGCTCGAGTGGAATTGGCCGCTGTACGGCAGAAATGTTGAAGGCCAGAGGGTATCGGGTGTTTGCAACCGCCCGGCGCGCCGAAGATGTGGCTGAATTAGGAAAGGCGGGTTTTGACGCCGTCCAGCTGGATCTCAGTCAGCCCGATTCAATTCGGGCTGCCGTTGCGAAGGTGCTCGAGAAGACCGGCGGAACTCTCTATGGACTATTCAATAACGGCGCGTATGGCCAGCCGGGCGCCGTTGAGGATTTGAGTCTTGAAGCCTTAAGAACTCAGTTTGAGACCAATTTTTTTGGAACTCATGAATTGACGCGCTTGATCATACCTGTGATGCGGCGGCAGGGTTATGGGCGCATCATCCAGAATAGCTCGGTTCTGGGCTTTGCTGCAATGAAGTTTCGAGGCGCTTACAACGCCAGTAAGTTTGCCTTGGAGGGGCTCACTGACACCTTGCGATTGGAGCTTGAGGGGAGTGGTGTCAGCGTCAGTCTGATTGAACCAGGCCCTATCGAAAGCCGTTTCAGGGACAACGCCTTGAAACAGTATCAGGCGCATGTTGATCCGGCCGGGAGCCCTCATGAGGCGACTTATGAGAGTCTGGTGGCAAGGCTGGTGAAGGTGGGCCCAGCCGCACCCTTCACCGAAGGGCCCGAGTCGGTCGGTCGACGCGTGATTCATGCCTTGGAGGCACGTCGGCCCAAGGTTCGCTACCATGTGACGGTTCCGACCTATCTCTTTGCAGCGCTCAAACGAATTCTCCCAGACCGGGCAATGGATTGGGTCTTGGGCAAGATCAACTGACTGAATAAAGACACCCATGTCATCGGTTTCGCCAAAGGCTGACACGCCCCCACCCAGACATCTCGCGCTTTTTGTTTCCTTTTCGGGGACCGGCGGTGTTGAAAGAGTCACCTTGAATCTGCTTCAGGGCCTCTCAGCGGAGCCGAATGTCAGGGTCGATCTTCTTCTGGTGGTCGCTCGCCGCGGGACGCCACCGGTCATTCCCTGGCCCAATATCCGGGTCATCAACTTAGGGGTCCGCCATTCCCAAATGGCGATACCGGCCCTCATCCGATACCTTCGGCGTGAACGGCCGGAGGTTCTCATGGTGGCAAAGGATCGTGCCATCAGGACCGCCATTCTTGCGCATGCCTTGGCGGGGGTGAACACCCGACTGGTTGGCCAGCTGCATATGAATATGCAGGGTTTTCTTAAGAGCAAGTCCTTCTTGACGCGTTGGATGCGCCTCGCTCCGATGCGTATGCTCTTCCCCTCGCTCCATAAGATCATCGGAGTTTCAGAAGGCGTGGTGGAGGATACCCTTGAGATTACGGGGATGCCGAGGGACCGGGTGATTGCCATTCGCAATCCCGTCATTACGCCCGAACTTGAGGTGATGGCGAAGGCCGAAGTCACGCATCCTTGGTTTAAAGAAGGCATTCCGATTATTTTGGGGGCGGGACGATTGACCCCCGAAAAGGATTTCCCCACGCTGATCCGCGCCTTTGCAAGGCTTCGCGAACAGGGGCCTGTGCGCTTGGTCATCCTTGGGGAGGGGCCCTTGGCGGCCAGCCTGCGCGATCTGACCCGAACCTTGGGTGTCGAGGCCGATGTCGATTTTCCGGGGTTTACCGCCAACCCCTTTGCCTACATGCAAAGAGCAACTCTTTTTGTCATGTCTTCCGCCTGGGAAGGATCGGGGAATGTTCTTGTTGAGGCCCTGGCCTTGGGAACGCCTTCGGTCTCGACCGATTGCCCTTTTGGTCCCAGAGAGACGTTAGCTGATGGGCGTTACGGCGCTCTTGTTCCGGTGGGAGATGATGTGGCGCTGGCAAAAGCCATGGCGGCAACGCTTAAGGCGCCCTTGCCGCCAGAAACCCTCAAGGCGGGGGTCCATGAATTTGAGATCGGCTTCAGTGCCCGCCGCTATCTCAAGGTCCTTTTTGACGAGAAAATCACTTGAGTCATAGCGTATCAGACCCCCGCCCTGTTCCGGGGCCTTCGACCCGCATCATTGAAGTCGGCATCCTGAGCCTCCTTTTGTCCTTGCTCTTTGCACGGGGCACGTTTCACCAGGCACTCGACATCCTTGCCATCGGTGTTCTCCTCAAGTCCTTGGGGGCTGAGCGTCCTCTTTCGATAGCCCCCTCCGCCCGTTGGGTTCTCGGCGTGATAGGGGTGATCTGGGTCTGGGGCGTTCTCGTCAATCAGGGACAGTTCTGGCAGACCGGAAATGGACTCATCTGGCTGGGCCTCATCCTGCTTGGCGTTTTTCAAATGCCCCCCCGACTTTTTTCCAAAGTCGCCTGGGGTGATCTTCGAGGTCCCTTGCTGGTGACCTTTGTGGCAATCAACGGATTGGCTGATTTTTTCTATCAAGGTCCTCTCTTTGATGGCAGGGGTTACCCCGGGCTTTTCAGCAATATCCATTATCTTTCGGAATACGTGGTTCTTACGGCGCCGGCCCTGGTCCTCGCCACCTTGAGAGGTCGAGGACTTTGGCGATATCTCTATCTTCTGGCGCTGATCGGAGATCTCGTTCTCCTTCTCGCGTCCAAGTCGCGCCCTGGATTTTTGGCGGCGGTCGCTTCGGCGTTGGTGCTGATTCCTTTGGTGGCCCCTGCCGCAAGGCTCTGGATCGCGGGAAGCATGAGCCTGATTCTCGGAACGCTCTACGTCGGTGATATTGGACATTTTTCAGAACGGGTTGACGATCTTTTCATCAATCTTCGGTGGGATGAACGGGCGGAGATCTGGCTCCAGGTCTTGGATATGCTGATAGCCAACAGCCAAGCCCAGTGGCTGTTCGGGCACGGACTGGGGCAGTTTTTGATGGATTTCCACAACCGAGGCGTTGCGCAGCAATTTCGGGTCTTTCTATCTCCCCACAACTTTCTTTTTGAAATCCTCTACAGCCATGGGATCCTGGGCCTTCTCCTGATCATGGGTGCGGTCCTAACGCTCCTTGGGGCACTGGTACGGACCTTGGGAAGATGTGCGGACGGAAGGCTTCGGCTTGAGGGCTATGTGCTGGTGTCCACCTTAACGGCCTCGCTGGTGCACGGCGTCTTTACCATCCCCTTCTTCTCAAGAGACTTCCTGCTGCCTTTCGGGATTGTGGTCAGCCTGGTTTTGCTTTACATCGAACGGGCTCGAAAAGCTCCCTCCCTTGGACGCTGATGTCATGACGTTTTACCCTCCGGTCAGCCTGATCATTCCCAATTTCAATGGCGCGAAACTCCTCAAGGAGAATCTGCCAACCGTTTGCGCCGCGCTTTTGGCTTACCCTGGCGGAGGAGAGGTCATCGTGGTGGACGATGGCTCCAGCGATGCAAGCCTTGACGTCCTGAAAAAGGAGTTTCCGGAGGTTCAATGCGTGGTTCACCCAGAAAACCGGGGGTTCTCGGAAGCCATTCATTCAGGTGTCCAAGCGGCAACCGAGGAATTCCTGGTTCTTTTAAATTCAGACGTCCAACCTGAACCTCATTTCATAGCACCTCTGGTGGCGCGACTTCAGGATCCGAATGTTTTTGCAGTTCAATCGGCGATTCGGGTGGATCAGCCGGAACCCCATCCCTACTGCCTCAGCCGCTATGCCTTTCGATTCGGAGCGTTGAAGCGTTTGCCGACACCGGATCTGGGCCTTGAAGGGTGGAAGTGCCTTTATGCCTCGGGTGGCTCCATGGCGGTCAGTCGTTCCAAGTTTCAGGCGCTTGGGGGATTTTTGCCCTTGTTGAAGCCCTTTTATTGGGAAGACTTTGATCTTGGGCTTCGGGCCTGGCGTCGTGGCTGGGAGACCTGGCTGGAACCGCGCAGTCTGGTTTTGCATCAGGAAAAAGGCTCCATTCGCGATCATGTGAAAAAGCGAAAGATCCGCTGGGCGCTGCAGCGCAACAAGCTCTTGGCCGAATGGATCCATTATCCTGCCCTGAGCCTTCTGTTGACGGCCCCGCCCCGAATTCTGATTCGTCTCGTCTTGAGAATGATTTCGGGTGATCTGGGATATGTTTCGGCGCTCGGCAGTGCGCTCTCTAAATTACCCGAGGTCCTGAGGATTCGACGGGAAATCAGCGAGACTGCAACGATGTCCTTCAAGACAGTCCTTAGGACCATCGAAGAGGAAAATGCGGGGCACACCGAGCTCGATATCAAGCGTTCGGGAGGGTGTTGTGGCGTTTGAAATCCGAAAAGCCCGGGAGAGTGATCGCCCGGAGATTATCGGATTGATTCGTGACGTTTTTGGGGATGAAGCAGCCGATCGGGCCGATGCCCGTTGGGCTTGGCAATGGCATCAGGATCCTAAGCTTGAGGGCGCCGGCTATCAGGGGATGGTTGCCGTTTGGGAGGGGCAGTTACTGGCGAGCATGGCGACCATTCCCTCAGGGCTTTTTGTCGATGGAAAGCCTTTGCCGGATGCGGTTTGGTTCGCGGATGCCTTGGCCCACTGGAGCCGGGTTCGACAAGCCCTTCGAAGCCTCAGGAAATCAGGACTCAAGGAACAAGGCATCGATCTCTCCTCGGGGCTGGTGGGGGCGATCCTCAATCATCCCGAATGTCCGCGTCACCATCTTGGAAAACACCTGACCGATCCCATGCTGGTCGTCGCTTACAAAGTGGGGACGGTGGATCAGCCGGGGACGGGAAGCTGGGCCAGAACCGTCTCGTTGAAAGCCTTGCTGTCGCGCTATCTGGGGCGCCCCTTGGGTTGGCTTCTGGGATCGGTTGCCGACCTTTTCCTGCCTGCCATCCCCAGCGCCGGTTTGGCTGTTGAGAACCATGAGGGGCCTTTTGATGCCCGATTTGATGATCTTTTTGAGGATGCGCTCCGCCATCATTCTGCGATTACTCGGCGCGATGCGGCCGTTTTGAACTGGCGCTACCGGCAAAATCCGGACACCCAGTATCACGTTTTGAGCCTTTCCGAGGGCGAGGTGCTTTTGGGGTATCTCGTTTTGGGGCGCTTTGACCGTCATGGCCAACCCCGGGCGCACGTCCTGGATCTCCTCGCTCGAAAAGATGATCCCAAGGTTTTAAAGGCCCTTGTGGCTGAGTGCCTCAGAAGCCTTCGCCGGGAGGGGGTGACGCGCCTTGAGTGTTATTGTGGCTCAAAGGCAGTTCAGTCGGTTCTCGAAGAATTGGGCTTTCGCCAACGGCTCCATCGCGATCAACCCATGCCCACGGTGGTGCGGCGAATTCAAGTACCTGAGCTTTATGTGACCCGGGGAGATGGCGATGGCGGCTGAACCCTTTGCCGTTTCAAAAATTCTTAACTTCGATTGGCGCCGACTTCGGGCGGCGCTTTTCTCAAGGCGTTCACGAAAACGCCGGGAGGAGGAGGCTTCGCGCCAATGGTTCCTCCTTTGCGGGCCACGTCCAAATGATCTCGGGGTGGCTCCCGATCCCAAGATGCTGGTCACACTGATGCCCCCAAAGGATCGCTTCTGGGCGGATCCCTTTCTTTGGTCATCCGAGGGTCAGCGACATCTTTTTTTTGAGGAGTACCCTTACGCCGATGCGCGTGGGCGAATCAGCGTCGTGGCCATTGATCCCTCTGGCACGGCGGTCGGTGAGCCTGAAATCGTTCTGGCCGAACCCCATCATTTGTCGTACCCCTACCTTTTTACGGTCGATGGGGCCCTCTATATGGTCCCCGAGCAAAAGGCGGCCCGTCGGGTCGATGTCTATCGTTGCGTCGAATACCCCTCTCGATTTGAACGGGTCGCTACCTGGTTCAAGGGGGTCCGGATGGTCGATGTGACCGTGTTTGAACATGAAGGCCGCTGGTGGCTTTTTTGTGCCGTCAAGGCCAAGGGGCTTCGTTATGACGAGAGCCTTTGCGCCTATTACTCGGACCATCCATTGAAGGGGTCCTGGACGCCTCATCCCCTGAATCCTTTGGTCCGCGATTTTCGCCGCGGTCGGCCGGGGGGGCGCGTTTTTCAAGATGCAGAAGGCCGGCTTTTGAGGCCCTCACAGGATTGTCGCCCCCATTACGGCGCGGGTCTGAACCTTTCTGAGATCGAAGAGCTCTCGCCGACGACCTATCGCGAACGACCGCTTTGGCATTTGACCGGAGCGCAGGCTGGGGGGTGGCGAGGCCTCCATCATTTGGATGTCCATGGCGATCTGATGGTCATGGATGCCGAGAGAGATCTTTGATCAAGGGATTTCCGTGCGATAAAACGGAGTATGTCTTGCCGGTGTTTTGGGGTAATGGGACAATGGACAGCTTGGTCGACGGGTGGCTAGAGCCTTGCCCAGACACCCGAACTGAATTCGAAACCTTCATTGCGAGGCCCAAATGAACAAGCCCTGGATTGCCCCCTCCATTCTGTCCGCCGATTTCGCCCGTCTGGGCGAAGAAGTTGTGAACGTCCTTACGGCGGGCGCAGACGTCGTCCATTTCGACGTCATGGACAACCATTACGTCCCGAATCTGACCATTGGTCCTCTGGTCTGCGAGGCGCTGCGCAAGCATGGCGTGACGGCACCGATCGACGTTCATCTGATGGTGAAGCCGGTCGATCGCATCATTCCGGACTTCGCCAAAGCTGGTGCCACCTACATTACGTTCCATCCCGAAGCCTCTGAGCACATCGACCGGACCATCGGTCTGATTCGTGAAGCAGGT
>CAYQOJ010000053.1:0-16250 GCA_964419105.1 uncultured Methylococcus sp. | reverse complement strand
TCAAGATCCTTCACAAAGTTCACGATCTTTTCGGCATCCGATGCGGCCTTCTGAAGAACCAATGGGTCATCACGAATCGCCTTGATCCAAGACCCGACATAAGCGGCGTGGCGACTTGGATCATGTCCAACACCGACATCCGCCCCCAGGATCATGGAAGCAATCTCCGCTCGAAGCTCTTCTTTGGCGTAACCATCACTTCCAAAGGGATGCGATAAGTCACGATCCAATCGGGAGGAATGCCCGGTCCAATGACCAACCTCATGAAGCGCAGTCGCGTAGTAACCGGAACGCTCCTCAAACTGATACTTCTCCGGCAAAACAATGTGGTCTTGAACTGGGCTGTAATAGGCCTGATCTCCAGCCTTGTTCATGATCTTGGCTCCCGTAGCCTCCAGTATCCCTTCAGCTCGTTTGAGAGGATCCCAATCCGGGGCCTTTTTCTCCAAGGGGGGCAAACCCTGAATCTGCTCCGCATTGAAGACGGTGGCATAAAAGGCTCTGGGCCTTTCGAGACGGAAGGTTTGATAGACGGTTTTTCCTTCCGAGTCCTTGATGATCCTTCCGTTGTCATCCTTCTTGGCGCGGGTTTCATCGAACTTCCAATACTGGATCGTCGTCCCATGCTCGCCTGCCTTGACCTGTGCGCCGAGTTCCTGAGCCTGCTTGTAGGTCATCCAACGGCTATCTGCGCGTCCTTGAGCCATCAGCCAAACGGCATTGAAGCCCTTATAGCGATTCCCTGTGGTGGCGTTATGAGGAAGAACCTCCTCCCCCGGAACCCACGGCTTTTGCCAGGGGGCTGTGCCTTCCTTGATCTGTTCCACAAGCCGATCAGCGACTTCTTCATGGAACTGTTTCTTTGGAGTCGTCGTTGTCTTCGGTGCGGCTTCATTGGACATGGCGGCGCACCTCTTCGTCATAGTCATCCACGTCTTCAATACCGATGGCGTCTTCTATGAAGGCCCCGGCGAATTGCGCTTCCTCTTGGGTGAATTCAACAAATTCACCGGATTCAACACGCCTGAACTTCTCCAGGACCGTGTTCGATAGTTCCTTCTCTTTGAATAGGTTCATGAGTTTCCTCTTTGGCTTTTGATGAATGAGCGTTCCCGACCAAGGGAACGTCCATCGCAAGGCTTCCTTCGGCAATCGCCACATTCAGCCCTTTGACGGATCGGTTTTGAGCCAAGGACTCAGAGACCTTGGCCAGTTGCTTGAGGAAGTAACCATCCTCGAAGTAACGGATCTTTTCGGCCTTGATCGGCGGGATGTTCTCGGCAATCACGAGTTCCACCTTCGCTCCAAGACTGGTGATTTCCTGAGGAAGCAAAAGGGCTCTTCTCTGTTCAGAAAGGTTTTCACTGGTGTTTCGGTGATTCACGAACACCCCTGTACCGCGTGATTGAGATTTGGACCTGACGGTTTCATAACCCAGCCATTCCGAGATATCCCTGGCGGTCTGGGTTTCGGACGCTTTGGGAGGAAAGATGATCGAAACCGCGTGATTGCTCTGGAAAGTCTGCGCGGCGTCTCGCCCGTAGACATCGACAAGCTGCGAGGGGCTCTGGATGATCGGAAGCATCCGAAGCCCATAGCCTGCAATGTAGGCAATCCCTTTATTGAGGATTGATACCTTTCCAAGCGATGAAAACTCATCCATCAGGAGAAGACACTGATGCTTCCCTGCCTCCCCGTAGCCTGGGAGTGAACGGGTGTTGAGATCGATAAGTTGCTGGAAAAAGAGATTCAGGATGGGACCCATCCTTTCCAGATTGTCCGGCGTGACCCCGACATAAACGGACATCGGCTGGGTCCGAAGTTCTCGAAGATCAAAGTCATTCCCCGACGTCGCGGCATCGACCAGAGGATTCAGCCAGATTTCGAGACGGGATCTGAAGCTACCGACCACACCGGCACGGGTGTTTTCTGATTTGATACTGATGTAGGTGTTAAGACCCGATTCAGCGGCATCGGAAAGGGGTTTACCATCCCGCCTCCGATCTTCTATCACTCGTGCGAAATACTCAGCGCCGTCTCCTTCCTTAAGTGACTCCCGTAGCACCTGTCCAATCGTGACCGGGGGAGACTTTGCCTCACCCTCGATGTCGAGCAAATAAGAGACGATCCCGGTAAAAAGGGCTCTTGGTGTGGCGGTCCAGATAACGTCGGTTCCTTCCCGGTCCGGGAAAAGCATGGATGCAATCTTTTGAACATCATCGACCCGTTTCCCTGGATTCTCCCTTTCGATGTAGGTCAGAGGGTTGTAACGGTGGCTGCGCCCATCGGCTGCGGCTGGATTGAAGAGGAAGCAGGACTGCTTCAAGGCCTTGGCTCTAAAGCGGCTGGTGATATTCCAGTTCTCCTGTTTGATATCCAGAACAACCACGGAGTCGGTCCAGTGGAGGAGATTCGGAATCACGATTCCCACCCCCTTTCCGCTTCGTGTCGGGGCTGACATCAGAACGTGCTGTGCGCCGTCAAAGACCAGGAGCCGGTTTCCTTTACGTCCCAGAATGATTCCCCTCTTGGCAAAAAGACCGGCCTTGGTCACGTCGTAAAGGGTCGCGAGCTTCGCGGTCCCGTAGAGGGGTTTCTCTCGGCCTTGAATGATGGCCGCGACCGGCAACATCACGCCACCAAAGGCCACCAGAGCAGAGAAAAAGAGAGGGTCCTGGATTCTGTCTCCATAGAACCAGACATATTTAAGCCAGGTAAAAAACTCCCACTCATCCATCGGTCGCTTAATCAGAACCAGAAGAATGACTCCTGCAATGGAGAGCCAGATTCCGGACAAGATTCCAAAAAGCAAAATGATCTGTGGGGTTCTAATCATCGCAGCACCTATATTTAAGCTCCGGATCGAACCAGACCTCCTTTAGCTTCCAGCGGGAGTAAAAGAGGACGACATCGATGGTGGAAAGGAGACGGTGACGGATATGAGAGGTATCAAGGTGTGCCCCGGATGGGCTGTCTTTAACGAGTGCAGTAAGCTGGTCGAAAGCCTCCCATGCCCCGTTTGCGTGCATGGTCGTGATCGATCCGGGATGTCCGGTATTGATGGACTTGATGTAGTCCCAGGATTCATCGCCGCGAAGCTCGGCCAGAAGAATCCGATCTGGCTTCATGCGAAGGCACGAGGCCAAAGCCTGCTTTGCGCTGACCCCCTCCTTTTGTTCGCGTCCATAGAACAAGTGAACCTTGTTGGGATGGTCTCGAAGGAATAACTCATGGACATCCTCAATCGTGATGAGGCGTTCATGTTTCGGGATGATGCCAGCGAGGCTCCGGGTGATCGTTGTCTTCCCTGAGCCCGTCTTTCCGCACACCAGGATGTTTCGGTGTGTCTCGACGGCAAGTTCGAGAAACTTCCGAATTTCACCGGCTTTCAGGAAATCCTTGAGTCGAATCTCAAAATCCTTGATGCCACTGACCCCTGTTTCGGCCTGCTCGAACGCTCCTTCGGCCTCCAGCTCTTCAAGGGTCTTATCGATTTCAGAGGGTTTACGGATCGTGATCGATATCTTCGATGCGGCAGGAGGAACAACCACCTGGACGCGCTCCCCCGTAGGAAGCGCGGCAGAAAGGATCGGCGCGGTTTCGGAAACGGCCTTTTTGTTTGCCGTTGCAATGAGCCTTGCCAGTTGAAACAACCGGCCATCATCCATATCCAGTTCATGAAGCCTCCAGCCCTCCCTGGATTCCGTCCATGCCTCACCTGATCGGTTCACGCAGACTTCCGTGACATCCCCATCAAGGAGAGTACGAATGGGCTTGAGGTACTCTTCCAGCATTCCGGTATCGACATCACTTCTCGTCATAACCCACCTTTTGAAGTGAATAGACAGGAGAGAAATCGAGATCCCTGGCCACCATCACACGAATGCTGTCACCCTGATTCTTGATGATGTTGGGCGGAATGTTCGCGGTGTAGTTGAGAATGTTGGAGGCCACATTGGATGCGCCTGTTCCCATGTTCCCAAAGCCACTGAAGACGGTCGTCGAACCCGCGCCTCGGCTGGATTCGGCGGATGTCAAAACCATCGCCGCATCCTGAACAAAGGACATCAGAATGGCGGCTCCAAACCGCTCCATGAAGTGGTTATCGACCCATCCATCCAGCCCTGCCGTTCCGAGCGCATCGGCTCCGGGGGAATCCAGATTGATGATGACGCCATCCGGGGTTTTCGCACGCGTCCAGACGACAAACACGCGGGATTGCCCCTGTTTGACGGAGTTGGTGTATTCACCGATGAGTTGGCTACCCCGATCCAGAAGAACGACTTTGCCGTTGTCCGAATAGACATCACGGGTCAGACGGCACGTCGCCATACCAGGAAGACTGCTGTTCAGCGCCGTCTCAAGAACACAATCCAGAGAGACGCCCTGAGGAATGATGAAGTTACGATCACCAATCCTTGAGGCTGAGACGCCTTTTCGCTTTTCCGTAACCAGGTTTGAAGCCAGAGATCCATCCTGTTTCTGCTCCGGAAGCGCTGCATTGACGGGCTTTGCTGCTGCCGCTTCGCCACCACCGCCTCCGGTCTGAACGATCATTCCTCCCGCTCTTTTTCGGGCTATCCACTCCGGAGGAGCAGGCGGCTTGGATTCAGCAAAGGGAACCTGAGGAGCGTCCTGAGCTTGAGATACCTCTACCATCGGAGGAGGCGGGGCCTTCGGGGTAATCGCCTTCTTAAACCCCTCGGTGTCGAACCCAGGCAAGGTGGCCTTTTGTGCCTTGCTCATATCCTTTTCTTGATCGTCAGCGCCTCTGGTCCCAAAAAAGGCGTACATGAGGACGGTGACGACGGCGATGGATCCGAAGGCAAAAAAGGATTTTCTGCTTCCCCCTGATTTCACCCAGGCGTAGACATCCGATCTTTCGATATCTCTTTCATTCATGTCGGCCCCTCCGATTTTTCAACGCGCTTAATCGTCGGAGAGGTTGTTCCTGTCTCAGTCCACTTCTGTTCGGTTGTGAAAGAGCGGTTTTCGATTCTGGCTACCTGGTCTCCCTGACGGATAATCAGTCGTGGAACGACGCGATGAACCACGATGGTGGATCGATCCTGGAACGTGGTGTTCACCAAGGCTTCCTTGCCATCGTCGTCTTCAAGATAGACCGCTGGAATGTCTTGAACCTGGGCAAAGGTCAGATAGGTGAACCGACCATCATCCCAAGCCTCAACCGGGGCGATGAGATCGCTGCCCTGACGAAAATAGTTGATATTCCGGATCGGGCTTTTCTGTTCCAGCTCGGCCTTTACCACGGCCTCTTTCTCTTTCTCGATCTTTTCTTTTTTGGCCGCTTCCTTCTTCTTCCTCTCTTCACCGGGATAGCGGAAATAGAGGGTGTAAATGAGATCCGCGTCGGACCAGCTTGTATCTGCGGTCCCGTTCATGGATTTCACGGTCAAAGCAAAGTTATAGGTGTGCTTGCTTGTAACCACCGTGACATTGGTATCTGCCTTCTCGGCCACAGGCTTGATAAAAAGATGATTCCTTCTTGGAACCAGTTTCCAGGCCTGGTCATCCCCCACAGCCACGTCCTGAACCACCTCATCCTCAGGGAACTCAACATGAGTCGAGACTCCGAATTGAGTCACCAGACGGATCACGTTCATGGGGTCGTAATCGACCACACGCACCCGTCCATCGGTGTTTCCTTTGGGGGGAAGCACTTCGGCGAAGGGCGCGGTGATGCCGCTCCCCACAAGAACCAAAGCCACCATCGTCTGTAACAGTTTCATGGCGTTCTACTCCTTGATTGCTGCGTCTGGATCCACCCGGTAATCCGTGACCTCAAAGCCCAATGGGTTAATCCCCCTGACTTTCTCGGAGGCCGGTGTCCCGGAATACTGGAACGTGACGGTCGCTGCCCAATGCGTCTTTTCAGGCTGCTCGGCTCCGTGTTCGAGAATCTTGGTGTAGCGAATGAGGGCGACATTGGGCCTAAGGAAGCTGATCGACTTCACATCGATCCGTACACGACTGGTTTTCCCATACAGGTTGATCGGTGACTCAGGATTCGATGTCACGATCTGTTCGAGATACCGTCTTTGCTCGATGGGAGAAGAAAGCGCTCCCACCGCAAAGTAGTAATCCTCCATCAGTTCTGCGCTGTAGGCCTGCCGGTAACGGACATACCATTGGACGAAGTATTTATTGATGGCTTCGTCGTAGTTCGTCTTGGCGTTTCCAAGCTCTGAAACGACATCGACAATTCCGGTCGCGTTATCGACCCGAACAACAAAAGGTTTAATGGTCTTGAGAGGTGTGAGTCCGGCTACGGCTCCTATCGCAAGAACCGCCGCCAGACCTGACCCCGTAGCCACACGCCATGCGGTTGATCGTGATTTCTCAAGCTCCAGGACCCGGCTGGTCTCCCAGGACAAGACCTCTTTCTGGTACTGCTCGAATTCGTCTTTCATCGGTATGACCTCCCCCTTCTACTTCTTCTTCAGGTAATGAACCTGGAGATAAGGACGCCGCTTTTTCTGCGTTGCATTGAAGTCAAACCCCACCTCTTTTCCAACCAGGTCTCGAAGCTGGCCTAAAACCTCATTCAGCGTCACATTCCTGGCATCAATCTCTACGCGGACTGGGTAAGGTGTACCCTGGGTGGGGCGGACCACGAGCTGAGGCTGCAACTTCTGAAGGACCGCTATCGCATCCTTAAGATCGCCCTGGAAGGTGAATTCAAAGTCATCGGAAGGAGGTCTCTTTTCGTAAGATCCCACCGACTGAGGCTGGGGATTGATGGCTACAAAGTCGCCACTCGGCTTGATAGGAGCCTTTGGACCACACGCAGCCAGGAGGAAGAAGAACGCATAGGAAATAATTTGAACGTGTCTCATCATTAAACCTCGTATATCTAATGATGATTTCATGCTATCACGTTTTATAAAACGTGAATATGCTTTTTTGTTTTCACTTGCTCCGGATAAAAAAAACCGCTCCGAAGAGCGGTTGTAGTCTTCACACGGGATCGTCAAAAATTCAGGGGCTTCCAGCCCTGCCGCTTATTTCTTTTGGCCCACTCATAATTGGCTACCTTGTGCCTCCGGATGGATCGCAGTTCGCTCATGCTCTGTCCTGTACCCAATCTCCAGCCACGGCTTACCGCACCTTTGCCCATTCCTAGCATCCGTCCATAACCTCCGCCTACAGCCTGACCAAAAGCGCCGAGCGTACTGATGGCAATCCCTCCGGCAAGCCCAGAAGCCATAGAAGGGGCTTGAACCAAAAGAAGCGAGCCTATCCCCGCCAACGCAATCGGTGGAACCATTGCACTGGTAAATCCTTGCCCTGTTGCAATCGCATTCGGAAGATTCGCTGCGGTGAGGTACTGCATCATAAATTGAAGAACCAAAGCTCCGGCTGCACCGGCCAATAAGGCCAGAAATGAATAATTCAGAACTTGAGCCCACCACATTGAGAACCAGTTCTTGGACGATTCAAAAATCAGTGCCAGAACAAAAATCGGTCCTACCCCAATCAGAATCGCTATCGCCATCTTGGAAAGAATCAGGAGAAAGACGATGTAGATCAGAAGAAGCAGAATGGCGACGAACATCAGAATCCCAACGGCAACGGTAGGAAGGGCACTCATGGCAGTTGTCCAACCCGTCGAAGCAAAGGTTTTGCCCATAGCATCCCAAATCTGGAGAAGCTGTTCAGCGACCTGATCGGCATATTGCGTCATGGTTGAGGATGTTCCTCCGCCACCGACTGTTCCAAGGCTGGCGAGGTAATCTGGGGTCTGTGAGATCCAATTCGCCAGAATGCTGTTGTAGTACCCCACGGATAAAGCCACAGAAACGATCATCGCAAGCCGCGTCATACGTCCCAGGCCATCCATGACCGGCTCCTGGATATGTCCCCGGAGCATCGACCATCCCCAGAGAATGATGTAGATCCCAAGAAGAGAGGTTGCCACGGGGGAAATGGCAGAGACCACGCTAGATACCAGGTTCTGCCAATAAGACACCACGGCAGTGTCAAACTTCATAAGGAAGTCGTTCAGGAACTGAACATTCTGTGCGGGTGCAGCCATATTTATCCCTCCGGGTGAACGGATGCGGCGATACCTACCAGCCGGTCGGTATCTGCCCTCCGGTTGCGGCTAATGCAGCCTGTTGTCCTTTTTGAACCTCTTGATCCCTCTGCAAGTCCGCGATCTGTCCGATCAGTTGCAATCGGGCTTGTTCATTCTGCAAAAGGGTTTGCTCCGCCTGAATTCGGCCCTGTAGATCCGCTATGGATTTGGCATCCGGAGTGGAATCGACCTGATTCAAAAGCGTCTGAAGATTAGAGATCCTCTGTGCTGCTGAACTGTAGGCCTGCTGCATCATTCCGACATTGGATGAGATCTGCATGGCCCTTTGCGTGATGGTCTGAAGACCTTTCCCACTGAGACCTGTCGCTGCTGGATCTGCGATCTGATTGGCCTGATTGATGGCCTGCCAACCGGCATATCCTGATTGGAGGACTTGCTGATAGTCATTGGGGAGATATTTATAAAGGGTCGAGTTGTTCCCAAGGTTCGCAAGATTCTTGAGCGTATTCGGTCCCCCCGTCACGCTCGAATACAGCATTTGGATCTGCTGAAGCTGTTGAGCCATCGTTGTGATCTGCTGTTGCATCTGCTGCGCCTGCTGTCCCCAGGCCTGAAGTTCCTGAGCGGCATTCATCGCTGCTGTAAAGTCGATGACCGGCATATCAGCCAGGGCATTGAACGAAAGTGAAAGCGCTATCGCGCTTAACCCTGCTCTTTTTCTCGATTTCATAGCCACCTCAATCAATAGGGAGTTATTACTCTTTTGATGGTTTACTCATTTGAGATTATGAGTATTTAAGTCACAAAGAGGGATCACCCTCCTTTTCGTATCCGATGGAATTCAGGAAGCCAATTCTCTGGGTCATCACCCCCTTCAGCGATAAGGCGTTCAACCAGAAGAGAAGAAGCGGTATTCCCAGAAAGAACCGCGAGTTCATCCTCAAACCCTGAAAGGTTGAGTTCAGCGACAACGGAGTTATGCCCCTGCTTGATGAGAAACTTTCTGGACTTCTCCCCGAGGCTCCGAACAATCTGATATTCGCTTTCAGTGAGACCAAACCCTTCCACATACCCTTTGCGGTCGGCTTCTGGGTTTGGGAGAAAGATCTTGGTGGCGGTCTGCGACACCACGGCAAACCCCGCCTTTGACCTGAGGACCTGTTGTGGGTTTTGGGTGAGCATGACCAGGAAGCCGTCCTGCTTTCGGATCGTCACCAGTTTGTTTGTGATGAGATCCTCAAAAGCCGGGTCATCCAGGAGCTTCCAAAACTCATCCATGAAGATCGGAATTCTTCTTCCATCGATGAGCTTCTCGATGCGATGGAAGAGATACATGATGGTTGGCGTTCGGGTTTCCGGGTTGTCCAGAAACTCGGTGACATCGAATCCGATAATGGGGATGTCATCCCCAATGGACAGCGTATCTTCAGGGTTATCAAAGAGCCAACCCAAAGCCCCGCCCTGACACCATCGGGCCAATCGGATATGCAGCCCATATTCGTCCGTAGGATTCAGGAATTGAAGAACCGCTCCCAGACGGCGCAAGGGTTTTGCGGCTCCCATGACGCCTTGAACGGCATCATGGATTTCCTTCTCCTGCCCTGGCGTAATCGGGAACGATTCATGGTGAACCAGTTGCTTCACCAAGCGTTCGAGAAACGAAAGATTTTGCGGCGTTGGATCAAGCTGAAAAGGATTGAACCCTGAGGGAACCCCATTCTTGATCGGAAGGTAGGTTCCGCCCATGGCTCGAACACCGATACTGGCTCCGAGATCCTTGTCGAAAAGGACACACGAAAGCTTCTTCCCCTTCTCTGGCTGATTGAACTTCTGGATCTGAGCCAAAAGAACCATTTCAAGAACGGTCTTACCTGTTCCTGATTTTCCAATCACTACGGTATTCGCCAAAACTTTGTGATCCGGATCGACGGCAGAATTCGCCCGGTCTTCGGTTGTGACCTGATGAAAGTTGAAATAGTACGGCGCACCGGATGAGGTCTTGAACATCGTCACCGCTGGTCCCCACGGGTTGCGGTCGATATGTCCCGTCGGAAAATTGTGCATGGAAGCAAAGCCAGCAAAATTGCGGCTCGTGATATCTCCAACCCGGACCCTGTATTTAAGGTTTCCTGGAAGGGATGACCACAAAGCCCCGGCGCTGCCTAAATCTTCTTTGACCCACTTCATACCGGCATCGGCTAACGCCGACCCTGCTTTAGCGACGTTTTCAGCTAGGGCTCTTGGATCTTCATCGCGGATGATGAATCCCAAGGAATGCGCACCAAGGACATAGCGATTCGACATCACGTCATCCATTGCATCGCTAAGTTCCTCGATTTGGCTCAAAGCCAAATCGCCTGCATTCACCATGCGACCCTCTTGTCGCTTCAACCGGCTAATGGCCGTCGGTTTACTCAAAAAAGTGAAGCTCTGAGAAAGAACAAAACCAAAAGGAAGACTCAAGACATCATCAAGAAGCCCTGGATGCGTCATGGCCGGATATTCCATGATGGTTAGCGCATTGCCATAAAGCTCTCTAAGGCCTGTGCTGGCAATTCTTCCTGTAGAGCTAAAGAAAAAACGGGTGCTACCCAAGTGGTCACGGATAGGACGGGTAGGAACGGTAACGGTTTTCCAATCCCCATCAATCAGGAAAGCCAGAAACTCCAGAATTTCAGAGCAGAGCCGATCCTTGTGGTTGGTGTAAGTCCCAAGAACTCTGGGTTCATATCGATCCAAAGCCTGCAAACTCTGAATCACAAGATCCTCAACAATGCCGACATCCTCAAGCAAGTCTCGCTCAAGGTTTTCAGCGGAAGCCAATCGCCTAAAAAGCGGCTGTTCCGCCTTGGGTCTTCTGTAAAGGATCGAAACGTACAGCTCATTCACCAAGGTCTGCTTGTCGTTCAGCATCGCCTGATACTTTTCATTGAAGCGATCCGCAAAAGATCCCGCTTCAAAATCCCCCTCTGGATATTCCCCATAAGGACGTCTGACGACATGAGACCAAACCGCGACGTTTTCTGACGCTATGGATCTGAGGTACTGGCAAAAAGACTCATGCCAGGTGTTTTTTGTGAGGTCATCCGCACTCTCATGCGCTGCCCCCTGGAGCTTCAATACGAAAAGAAGATGCCCAGATTCAAGGCGAATAATGTTCCTGGTGATGTGCGACTCATAAGGGATGTAGTCCCTGGCGGTAATATCGCTTTCAACGGCTTTCAGTATGGCGGACATAACTTCCTCTCTTACTTCTGGAGTCTTTCGCCCGAAACAGGAGCAACGCTGGTGACGCTCCCCCAGATATCGAGATTTCGGCGTCTTGCGGTGGTCTGAAGCCATATCCAGGCGCATCCAAAAACGCCTGGATCATGGGCGCTGACAAGAACCAAGATTCCATGAATCGGGGCAACAAACAGGAGATAGAGAGGGTTGCTGGTTAGAAGGAAAATCAGAACAACGAAGACCCCCTCAACAACCAAAGCACCGTACGGAACACCCAAGGCTGATGCTGGCCTGGTCATGCCGACGAAAAGAGGATCAATGGCCAGGGCTTCTTCTTGATCGTGCATGACGTCCTCCCCTGTTCTTTAGGAAACCGCACCTGAAATCCAGGTCACGAAACTGGTGGATCCAAAGATCAAGACAATGCCCAACACAATCTTGATGGCCCAATCCACCGGCATCCGTCCTGCCATCGCAGCGATACCGCAAGCCACAACCGCAAGAGCTGCAATCGTCTTTGCAAATGGACCCGTAAGATCCGTCAGAATCGTCTGCCCCACGGAATCCCAAGGGGCAGCAAGTGCCAATTCAGGAGCAGCTATCGAGAGAGCCGCCAAGATAAAAAGGATCGTTTTCATGTTTGAAATCCTCTGTAAGTCTTCCAATAAAGGGTTCGTCTAATGGGCTTCGTCACGATTTATGCGCTGGCTCCCTCCTCCTCATAGTCCACTTCAAGGACAATAAAAACGTTCGTTTTGGGTAGCTTTCTTAGGAAGGTCCATGCTGTGTCCAAACTTCTGAAGTCCCAAAACCCGCGTTTGACGGCATTGAATCTGAGCTTTACTTCGGTCTCTTTCCAATTCAGCTTTGCGTACAAATAGAAGTGCCCATCGGATTCGCAAGTCAGTCTGATTTTTTCAACTGCACTGTTCTTGAGTGCATCGGCCAAAGCTGATCCTGTGATCGAATTGGCTTCCGTGATTTCTGCGTACATTGAAGTAGTCATTAGGTTTCTCTCTTAAAAAACGATTTGCCCTGTGGTTCCATTTCCGAAAACAAGCGGAGAAGGATTTTCAACACTGGGGTCAACCGCCGTTGCGGCATTCTGTTTCTCACCTTTAGGTTCACTGCTCCTCGTCGTTACGGCCTGTATGTCCTGATTTCCTGAGACCTTTGAGTGGGATCCTGGAATCGGTAAATCTGGCAGTGGTGGCAAAATCGCGGATGATTCGGTTGCTAACCGAGATTCTTCGGGCGCTGATGCCGTGACTGAGAACGAACTCAAGGTGAAAACAAGTGTCGCAAAAAGAGCTTTGGAAGTCATGATCTAGTTTCCATCAAATTATGATGATGTCTTAATGCTATCACGTTTTATAAAACGTGAATACTTGTTTCTGTATTTGTTGAGCGGATGGCGGTCAAGGACGACCGAAGGTCGGCGGAGCGAATCCTTGACGGCCAGGAGCGACCCCCACGCTTTTCAGAGGATGCTGGCAAACGCCAGCATCCCTGACCCTCCGGCGAGGAGTGGGGAGGTGCAGGAGGGGCAAAGCCCCTCTTGTGAATAAAGAAAAAAGTTTGGCCGAAGGCCTTTCCTTTTATTAGATAAAAAGAAGGCTGAAGAAAGATCCGTCACTTATTGACCATGAACCCCGACACTTAAATTCTAAGTCTTCATGGCATCCGCTCAAGATCGGGAGCTGGACTGGAATCTATGTCCCTCTTCTTCGTTTGTTGCTGTGTCTTCAGGTCTTCTGGCGATTCCTGAAGGCCAAAAAAAAGCCCCTAGCCCATGGGGTGGGCAAAGGGGGCTGTCAGCCTCTAAAGGCTGTAGGGGGGACTCTTGAAAGGCGGGACGGTCTACGCGGTACTTCGCCGCAGCAATTCTTTTAAGCCCTTAATGGCTTCCGCACCCGTTTTGGCTGTGCTGTCAGCCTCTTCCTGGACGGGACGTCCGGTTTTATTCATGGCCTTGGCCATGGCTTCAAAGGTCTTCTGGCTGGCACGGGCAAGGAATCGATCCTCCCGCCGCCTTGTGGCTTTGAGTCGCTGCTTTTTCAGCTTCTCGCCAAGGCCAATGAGTTCAAAAAAACGGGTGGCGATGGCCCTGATGGATGGACGTCCCTTATAGGAACCGTCCTCCTGACGCTCACAGCTCCGATGAACCTTAACTATCTTCATTGCTGCCAGGTCGTGCATGGCCCGTTCTAGCCTCCGGATCGAAAGCCCGGTCATACGGGCAAGATCCTTATCGGTAAGCCCAATAAAGCTCCCATCGGCCTGTGGAAAGCCAACGCGAAGGGTGACAAGATCAAGGCGGTGAATCAGGGCAGAAAGGAGGAGCCCACAGGCTTCCCGGCGCTCACTTCGCGTCTGGCGGTCGCCATCCCAAAGGCGGTCCCATACCCCCCCAAGACAATCCCCGATCTTACGACGGGCATCTTCCAGGATGATCGGCTGCTTATTGGCCGGTGGACTAAATCGACGGAAGTTGTCTCGGTCGTGGCCGCAGCCATTCCCGCTTCCCAAAGCAAGACGCATCACGTTTTTCCAATAAAAACGCTTGCAATCCAGTTTGGATAAGGTCTAACATGGACTCGCTACGTGTCATTGTTAGCTTATCCGCCCCCGGATACAAACGTGAAACGACCCGGTTCTTAGCCCCGCCAAGGGCCTCGAACCACCCCTTTTGAAAAGCCCGACCTCGCCAAAGGTCGGGCTTTTCGCATTTCAGGGGACTGCCAAGTCCCCGTCCATTCTTCATCGCCTTCATCCCCTAATGCCCTCTCGCCGCGTACCGCGCCCAGGCGTCCATGACGCGGGGCACATAGTCGTACTTGGTTGAGTCTGGGATGTTCAAAAGGCCTATATCCTTCGGGATGCCGCCGTGCTGTTTCACAGCCCGTTCCACGGCCCCGTCTCCTGCATTATAAGCAGCTATCGCAAGCCGCCAGTCTTGATGTTTGTAGGCACTGGTGGCCAGGGTCCAGCCGGTCACGTACACCGCATAGCACTCCGACCACAGGAGAGACTTCGGATCGACTCCGAATTTCCTCTGAAGATCTTCTGCTGTTCGGCTGTTGTGCTGCATCGTACCCATATCAAAAGAGCCATTCCGATTCCGGTGCGTGACCCCAGGTTTCCCCGCCTCAATCTCGTGGATCGCTTCCAGTAACGGGACCGGAACCCCCCAGACCTTGGCCGTATGCTCCGCGCACTTCGGCTCAAGGCTTGATCCTCCCGCCACAACAGGCAGAAAGATCAACAGGGACACGGCCAGCCGCTTCATTAGAAGCAACCCGTCAAATCCACTTCCGCCCGATCTGCGATGGCCTCCAATGTGTAGCCATCCAACAGAATCGGGATGATGTCCCGAACATCACCAAACCAGGCCGGTTGCCCTCGGTCAGCAACCGTGACGGTCTTCTCACCGCCCTCAAGGATCAGGTGGAACCCCCCTCGCTTTCCTTCCGCTGAAACGAGAACCGGACGAAGCGACTCACTCTGTGATGCGCTCTTAAAAAAGGCCGGAAGATCGTCAATCTCGGTAAAGCTGTTCGTAACCATCATTGCTCTCCATATCCGTGTTTAACGTCATTGCCAGGCGGATGAAAACTCATCCGTCCAACGTGACTGCCACACTAAAAGCGGGAGCAACCTACGTCCAATCGTGTTTTGAAAAGCGAAAAATCGCTATCGCTGATAAGTCAAAACAAAAATGCCGTATAAACTCAGTCTATTCAGGCGATGCGGAGTCTTCAGAGACTCTTGTCCAACGCATTGCATAAGACCATAATACGACGATACACCGACATTCTAGGTAACGTCAATGACGACACACAAAAAACCAGGGAATATGTCGTTCCGTTTTCGGGAAGACGTGAAGGAGCTCCTTAAGGAACTCGCGGAATCAGAAAACCGGACTGTGACCGGCTGGCTTGAGAACCACGTCCTACGGGAAGGGGCCAAGCTGCGCGAAAGGAAAGAGGCTCGCTGAAGGCCCTCTAACTCAAATGACTAAAAGAAAAGGCCGGCATGAGAGATTCATGGCCGGCCTTTCTTTTTGAATGCAGAAATTCGACTAGCGGCCAGCAACCTTATCCTTGAAGGCTTTCCCTGCCGTGAATTTCGGCGCGGTCGATGCCGCAATCTCAATCGCCGCCCCAGTAGAGGGGTTACGTCCTGAGCGAGCTGCGCGGTGCTGTGGCTCGAAAGTGCCAAAGCCCACCAACTGAACCTTGTCGCCAGCGACAACGGCTTCAATAATCACATCAATCAAGGCATCCAGAGACTTTCCAGTATCGCCCTTGGTCTGACCCGTCTTCTGTGCGACGGCATCAATCAATTCCGATTTGTTCATTGAGTTCTCCTAACTAGGGGGAAGCATTGTCGTCTCGGGGTCCACAGGTCGTCAAACCGGATCGCCGCTTGATTCTTTGTCCTGAGCCTGGCGGATGGTTGCATCCTTCCAATAAGCGAACACCGCATCTTCATCATTAGGGTCATACGGCTCCGATTCCCTATCAACAGAAATGGGTGCATCAGCCTTGGCTTCACGCTTCACTCGTTCCCAATCCGTCCTGCTTTGCGTCTTCATCCGTTCTCCTCCGGGAAAGCAACGTAGCACACCCCCCCCTTGCAGCTTTCCTAAAGCCGGAGTAGTTTATTTAACTACCTGATGGCTGACGGAGGATCAAAGATGGAAACCGCATCGCACACCAATCAAAAAATTGTCCCGCTCTCAATCAAACTCGAAGCGGAACAGAAAAAGTCTCTCGCGCAGATCGCGAAGGAGAAAGATCGTTCCGTGCATTTCCTTCTATGCCAGGCTGTAAAAGAATTCATCGAAAGGGAACAAGCCCAAACCGACTTTTATGAAACGGCAAAGGCGGCAGGAGAGCACTATAGAAAAACGGGCCTACACACCACACACGAAGAAATGAAGGCATGGGCTAAAAGTCTTTGA
>CAYQOJ010000052.1:12968-16406 GCA_964419105.1 uncultured Methylococcus sp. | reverse complement strand
AAGACCCTGAAGAGGGAACTTGAAAAGCCCCTTGTCGCGAGACACGGGGCTTTTTAATTGCTGATTGAAACATCATGCCTCACAAGGCACGCTAGAATTGCCGCTTCGCTAAGGAATGCAGCCCATGTTGATTGACTCACATTGCCATCTGGACCGACTGGATTTATCGCCCTATCAAAATGATTTCTCTCGCCTGATCAAGGACACCATTGCTGGTGGTGTCAGTCACCTACTCTGTGTCTCCATCACCCTCGAGAAATACATCGGAATGCGGGCGCTGGTGGAGGCCTATCCAGAAGTATCGGTATCGGTCGGGGTTCATCCGACGGAGGAGCATTGTGAAGAGCCAAATATTGATCGCTTAACCGGGCTTGCCGATGACGCCCGCGTTGTGGCGATTGGTGAAACCGGCCTCGATTATTTTCGCTGCGATGCCTCGCACCAGGATCGCCAGCAGGCAAGATTTCGAACTCATATCCAGACGGCCATTGCCGTTCAAAAGCCCTTGATTATTCATACGCGAGAGGCACGTGAGGATACGCTGCGGATTTTAAGAGAGGAGGGCGCAGAACGGGTTGGCGGTGTTCTTCACTGCTTTACCGAAGATTGGGAAACCGCTAAGGCAGCGCTTGAGATTGGCTTCTATGTTTCGCTCTCGGGCATCCTGACGTTCAAGAATGCAGCCCAGATCCAGGACGTCGCCCGAAAAATGCCCAAGGATCGGCTATTGATCGAAACAGACTCACCTTACCTCGCCCCTGTACCGCTGAGGGGTAAACCTAATTATCCGGCGTATGTCCGTCATGTCGCGGAATTTCTGGCGGAACTTCGCGGCGAGACCTTCGAAGAGGTCGCACACTACACTGCAGAAAACTTTAGGACCCTGTTCCCTTTGGCCGCTGCGTGAGCTTTAGGGTATGGCCTCTGCCGCGATTCGCACGGCCGTCTCGAGTTGCTCAAGGGGGGTATAGAAATGCGGGGAAAACCGGATTCCTCCCCCTCGCAGGGCGCAAATGATCTGGTGGGACTTGAGATGACTCCAGACTGCCGCATCCGGCGTAGACCGATGCTTGAAAAGAACGATACCTGAAAGCCTTTCCGGATCCTCGGAGGAGAGGAGTTTGAGGCGGGGTTCCCTTGCAATCAGCGCCAAGAGCCGTTGCGTTCGCTCGAGGATCAAGCCAGAAACCTTGTCCATGCCTTCTTCCATGAGCACAGCAAGACTTGCTGATAGACCATGGACTCCCAGCATATTGGGGCTTCCGCACTCGAACTTTCGGGCACTCTGTGCTGGAGACCAAGCTTTCGTGTCATAGTCGCCCGCATTCTCGACCATATGCCAGCCATATTGGCTCGGCTGAATGGTGTCGATCACGCGTTCAGAAACATAAAAGATGCCCAGCCCCTCAGGGGCCAGCAACCATTTGTGGCCATCTGCCATGACAAAATCCGCGTGAATGGCCCTGACATCCATCGGAAAAGCGCCAAGACTCTGAATCGCGTCGACCATAAAGAGTATGCCGCGCTGACGGCAAGCCATCCCCAACTTCTCTAAGTTCAATCTTAGCCCTGAGGCGTATTGGATGGAGCTGACGGCGAGGAGGCGGGTGTTTTGGTCCATGCATTCGAGGATGGACGCTTCTGGATCTGCGCCTGAAATGTCGGCCGCCCGATATTCAACGCCCCGCGTGGAGAGGGCCTCCCATGGAATTCGATTGGAAGGAAACTCCTCAGAGGTCCCCACCACATTTTCTCCCGGTCGCCATTGAAGGCCAGAAGCGACAAAGGAGATCGCTTCAGAGGTGTTCTTGACCAGGGCAATTTCACGCGGACTTTCGGCGTTCAGGAACGCCATGGCCCTCTCGCGCAGCCGCTTTTGCTCGAGGCTCCATCGGGGGTAATGGCTGGCCCCTTGAACCAGGTTCTCATGCGCGAAGGCGGCAATGGCCTCCTGAGTCCGTTTGGGCCAGGGAGCCACGGCGGCATGATTGAGGTAAATGATCTGGGGATCGATCTTGAATTCAGGGTGCATCAGGTTTAGCCCTGAGTCCAGTTAACCCAACCCAGTTGCCATGAAGCCAGCACAATGATTCCAAAAAGAATGCGGTACCAGGCAAAGACCACAAAGTCATGATGCGCGATGTAGCGAAGTAACCAGCGCACGCACAGAAATGCCGAGAGGAATGCGCTGCTGAATCCGATGGCCCACATGCCGACATCATCAAAAGACAGCAATGAACGCTCCTTATAGAGCTGGTAAACCGTTGCCAAAAGTAGCGTGGGAATGGCCAGAAAAAAGGAGAATTCTGTGGCCGCCTTACGCGAGAGGCCAAAAAGCAGGCCCCCGATGATGGTAGCACCTGAGCGAGAGGTGCCAGGGATCAGGGCGAAGGATTGGGCGATGCCAAGCTTCAAAGCATCCGACCAACGAAGATCCTCGACTCGTTGAATGCGAATTTTGTGCTCGCGGCGCTCGGCCCAGATGATGACAAAGGCCCCGAGAATAAATGCCGAGGCAACTGGGACTGGCTGAAACAGCTGCGCCTTGATGGCCTTCCCAAAGGCGAGGCCCAAAAGTGCCAGGGGTAAGAAGGCAATTCCCAGATTAATGACAAAGCGGCGAGCTGCAGCGTCTTTCGGTAGCCCCCGAAGGACCGACAAGATGCGGTCTCGATATTCCCAGATGACGGCGAGGATGGCGCCCGATTGAATGACAATTTCGAAAAGCTTGCCACGCTCATTATTAAATTGCAGTAGGTCACCCGCCAAAATCAGGTGGCCAGTACTGGAAACGGGCAGAAATTCAGTTAGACCCTCGACGATGCCGAGTAGGAAGGCTTTAGCAAGAAGAATGTAGTCCATGGGGCTCGCTGTTATCAGGAAGATCAGCCCTCCATTGTGCCAGAGCGGATGAGCGTGAGTCGTCATTTTAATTACAGGGGGCTATGCTAGCCTTTCGAGAAAGGTTGCGGAGAGCGAGTTTTGGCTAAATCCATTCTGGTGATGAATTCGGGGAGTTCCTCCCTCAAATACGAGCTCTATATCC
Source organism: uncultured Methylococcus sp. (assembly GCA_964419105.1). Classification (GTDB taxonomy): domain Bacteria; phylum Pseudomonadota; class Gammaproteobacteria; order Methylococcales; family Methylococcaceae; genus UBA6136. Next base: position 13,360 of record CAYQOJ010000052.1, on the reverse strand, counting down.
TTTCCAGTGAAGGGCTATCAGCCGTCGCCAAGGGTTTGGTCGAGCGTATCGGTGAATCCGAGTCTGCGGTCAAAAATCATGGTGATGCAATAGATCAGGTGGTGCATGCGCTCGAATCCTCTGGGCATCTTGAGCGTGCGCCCCTCTTTGTCATTGGCCATCGTGTCGTTCACGGGGGGGAGAGGTTCCGGCAGGCAACGGTAATCGATACATCGGTCATCGAGGGTATTCGTGCGGCAGCCTCGCTGGCACCCCTCCATAATCCCCCCAACCTGCTCGGGATTGAAGCCTGTCGGACTCGCTGGGCTAATGTTCCTCAGGTCGCTGTTTTTGACACGGCGTTTCATCAGTCTCTGACGGCGGCCGCTTACCGCTATGCCATTCCTGAGATG
>CAYQOJ010000052.1:11484-12958 GCA_964419105.1 uncultured Methylococcus sp. | reverse complement strand
GAGATGGCAGGGGCGGGGGAACGGATTCGTCGGTATGGCTGTCATGGGACCTCCTTTTCCGCGATAAGGAGACAGGTCGCTGCTCACTTTCATCGTGCGGTCGATGAAATCAATCTTCTGGTGCTGCATCTGGGGAATGGGGCCAGTGTCTGCGCCATCCGGGACGGCAAAAGCATCGATACCTCAATGGGAATGACGCCGACAGCTGGACTGGTCATGGGTACCCGTTCCGGTGATCTTGATCCAGGTGTCCTGGTGCACTGGCTTTTCAAGGAGGGGTTGTCTGCAGACGCCTTGAATTCTCGTCTCAATCAGCAGAGCGGGCTCAAGGGTCTTTGTGGCAGTAACGACATGCGCGAAATTCTGGAAAGAGTGGACCGTGGGGAGACCCGGGCCCGTGAGGCGCTGGATGTTTATGTTCATCGGCTTCGTCATTTTATCGGTGCTTACCGGGCCGAGCTTCCAAAGCTCGATGCATTGGTTTTCACGGGAGGTATCGGAGAGCATGCGCCCAAGATTCGATATGAAGCGCTTTTGGGGCTAACGCATCTTGGCTTTGAGCTGGATATTGACCGCAATCTTGCCTATGAAGAGGGGATTGGTGAGGTTCAGCGAGAGGGGGCAACGGTTCGAATTATCGTTGCGCCAGCCGCTGAAGAGCGAGAAATCGCTCTTCAATCGGCGGAGCTTTTGACGGTCGGGGGAGGAGACTGATGGCGCGGTCCATCTATGTGAGTGCCGTGGCTCCTGGTACCGGCAAGGTTGTGGTGTCTCTGGGTTTGGTTGAACTGGGGCTGCGCGAAACATCGCGCGTGGGGTTTTTTCGTCCGGTGATCGTGGAGCCCTCGGAGCATGGACCCGATGAGGATATTGAACTCATCCTTGCGTCCTTCAACCTGAATCAGTCTTATGAGGCGAGCTATTCATGGTCCATGAATGATCTTCTTCTCGAGCTTGGGAGTCGCGGAATCGACGGGGTGATGGAGAAGATTGTCGAGGACTATAAGAATCTTGAGGCAGCCTGCGATTTCATAGTGATTGAGGGTACTGACTATCTGGGTCAGGCATTGGCGCTTGAATTTGATCTCAATGCATTGATCTCCCGAACACTCTCGGCACCAGTCGTTCTGGTGGGAAAGGGCAAGGACCTCTCTCCGGAGGAGGCCGTCAATGGACTTCGCGTGGCCGTGGATGGCTTTCGAGGCAAGCTCTCCAAAGTGATTGGGGTCATGCTCTCGCGTGCTGAACCGGAAAAGCTTGAAATCTACCGAAACCTTCTGGCCCAGGAATTCACGTCGACGGATGAGATTCTGGGACTTTTGCCGGAGACGCCGGCGCTCAGTCGACCGACGGTTCGGGAAGTTCTCGAATTTCTAAAGGCGGATGTCATTTGTGGCCATGAAAGGCTGGAGTCGGTAGTCGAAGGCTACATGATCGCTGCCATGTATCTTCAGAATATCCTGCCGCGGTTAAA
>CAYQOJ010000052.1:7327-11474 GCA_964419105.1 uncultured Methylococcus sp. | reverse complement strand
TCTTCTCGTGCTGACGTCCGGTGATCGCCTGGATCTTCTGCTCGGCATGATTGAAGCAGACCGTTCCCTTAATGCCCCGCGGCTTGCGGGTCTGATACTGACCGCGGGAATCCGGCCCGATCCCTTGGTCATGCGCCTCATTGACGGACTTCATGGCACCTTGCCGGTCATGGTGGTCGAAGGCGGCACCTATTCGATCGCCTCGCAGCTCGAACAGGTTCATGCCCGTCTGGATTCAACAGATCGCGAAAAAGTCAGAAAGGCTCGGGAGATCTTTGATCAATATGCGGATCTTGAGGCGCTGAGCCGGCATATCACGGAAGCTCGATCTGAAATCATGACGCCGCGGCTCTTTACCTATGGGCTTTTACAAAAGGCGAGGGCCAGAATCCGTCATATTGTTTTGTGCGAGGGAACGGAGCCCCGAATTCTAAAGGCTGCCGCAGAGTTGGTCAGCCGGCGGGCAGTCAGGCTCACCTTGCTGGGCGATCAGCGCGAAGTGGCGCTTCAAATGCGAGAAATCGGGTTTGAGCTGGATGCCGACTGGGTGACGGTGATTGACCCGGTGCAAAGTCCACGACTCCAAGCCTATGCAGAGACCTATTACACGCTTCGCCAACACAAGGGCGTTACCCTTGATCAGGCGCGAGATACGCTCCAGGATGTCTCCTATTTTGGAACGATGATGGTTCACCTCGGCGAGGCCGACGGCATGGTCTCTGGGGCGGTCCACACCACGCAGCACACCATTCGCCCGGCGCTCCAGATCATCAGGACCCTCGCCGATTGCCCAGTCGTCTCCTCGGTTTTTTTCATGTGTATGGAAGATGGCGTGATGGTCTACGGCGACTGTGCGGTCAATCCAGATCCCACACCCGAGCAGTTGGCTGAGATTGCCATTCGTTCGGCAGAGACGGCGCGACTGTTCGGTGTCAGTCCGAGAGTCGCTCTTTTGTCGTATTCAACCGGGGAGTCCGGGAGCGGAGAGGACGTCGATAAGGTGCGTTCCGCGGTCAGGATCGCTCAATCGCGAAGCCCGAAGCTGAGTTTGGAAGGCCCCATGCAATATGATGCCGCGGTCGATGAGTCGGTGGGACAGCTCAAGTTACCGGGCTCAAAAGTGGCCGGTCACGCCAATGTCTTGATTTTTCCTGACCTCAATACGGGCAACAATACCTATAAGGCCGTGCAGCGGGAGACCGGCGCGTTGGCAATTGGTCCTGTCCTTCAGGGCTTGAAGAAACCGGTGAATGACTTGAGTCGAGGCTGCAGTGTCGATGACATCATCAATACGGTGCTGATTACGGCCATTCAGTCCTGATTGCTAGTCTCGCTCAGGATACCCCGCGCGTTGGATCTCGGACTGACGCCAAAGACTTGCGACGGCCTGAAGGGCCAGAAAGTCATAGAGCGCGTGAACCAGGAGAGGGATCGTGAGGTCGCGTTCCGGGCCGAGATCCATCGTGAAGCCCAGATAGGCCCCGAGAAGTCCTGCGACGAGACCGTAGATAGGCGTGATCCAGTGGAGGAGGGCGAAGATCATGTTGCTGAAAATGAGGCCTCCCAGTCCTCCCCACATCTCTTCCAGCCAGGGCTGCAGAAAGCCGCGGAAAAGGACTTCTTCAGTCGTTCCGGCCAGAAATCCCAGGTAAAGAAGCTCAAGACGACTCATGCTGGCCAGAAGTTGTCCGAGCCGTTCGACCAGAAGATCGCGAAGGATCCGCAGTGAGGGAAGGTAGGGCGTGACCTTGAGGAAACCATACAAAGGCACTGTGGCGGCGACTGCCAGAAAGACACTTTCCGAGTCACCATGAAGCGTAGCTAGAGGGTCGATTTCAAAGAATTTTCCAAGGCCCAAAGCCAGGAGAAGAAGGCCCCCTTCGAAGAGTGTGGCCATCCCGAGGAACTGCATCTTGTTCATTTTCGGGTGTTCCAGGTTGAGTAGGGCTCGCGGCTCAGACAGGTGTTGTAATAACGCGTGTCGTGAGTCACTTCCTCACCAATCCACTCGGGGAGCTCAAAGGGTTCATCTGGATCTGATAGTTCGATTTCGGCGACCACAAGGCCTTTGTTCTCACCGGAAAAAACATCAATTTCCCAGGTCAGGTGGCCTTGCGGGATGAGGTACCGCACCTTTTCAATCAAAGGGCCAGCGCTCAGGTTATCGAGCATGGCGGTGGCCTGATCGAGAGGGATGGGGTATTCGAATTCCAGCCGTTTGGCTCCGATCGTTGCTCCCTTGATATTCAGCTGGGCCTCTTCCCCGCTGATGCGAATGCGCACCGAGCAGCGCTTCTCCTGGTTGAGATAGCCCTGGCGCATGGGGATGGCCGAGGTGGCCAAGGCCCGCCAGTCCTCGTTGAGGACCAGAAACTTTCGTTCGATTTCGTAGTGAGACACAGGGGTTGAATGCCGTGACGGGAGCGGGGGAAATTTTGGGATCAGTTATCCTGCATTTGCTCCTGCGCCCATTCTTCCCAGTAAGGCTTCGGATGGAAGCGTTCATGGAGGAATTCCACGAACGTTCTGACCTTGGCAGAGAGATGCTTCCGGTGGGGATAAACTGCATGGATCTCCAAAGGCGCCGGGACATATTCGGTCAGGACGGCTTGAAGCCGGTTCTTGCGAATATCCTGGCCCACCATGTAGGTCGGGAGAATGACAAGGCCCAAGCCACTCAAAGCAGCAATCCTTAGGGCATCTGCAACATTGGCCTGAAGAGAGCCTGAAACCTTGACGGTCAGTGATTCACCGCCTGGAATCGTGAACTGCCAGTGATCGCGGGGCGCCAGGCTCAGATTCACAAGGCAATTATGGTTTTTGAGATCTTCCGGGGTTTTGGGGGTGCCATGCTTTTTGAAGTAGGCCGGCGCGCCGCAAACCACCCGCTGAGACGTTCCAAGTGACCTTGCGATCAGGCTGGAGTCTTGGAGTTCGTCGAGCTGAATCGCAAGATCAAACCCTTCTTCGATCAGATCGGCATAACTGGTCTGCAGGATCAAGTCGACGTGGACGTCCGGGTAGACTTCCATGTAGGCCGTGACGGCGGGCGCCACGTGATAGGAACCAAAAAAGGGACTTGCGCTGACCTTAAGAAGACCACGGGGTTCGGTTTGAAGTCGCGTGACCGCCAGTTCCATCTCCTCCATGTCGTCGAGGATTTGTCGACAACGTTCAAGATAGACCGCTCCGACTTCGGTCAGATTGAGGTTTCGAGTTGTTCGATTCAGCAGTCGAATACCGAGACCGTTTTCCAGTTGCATCACATGCTTGGTCGCCATGGCTCTTGAAAGGCCCAGCTCCTTGGCGGCAGCGGCAAAGCTTCCTGCCTTCGCGACCTTGGTGAAGACCAGCATGCTCGTCAGCTTGTCCATCGCGTCTCCAACTTAAAAATCCGGTTTATGGAAACAATCAGCAAGTTTTATTGGTTATTGTAAACCAAAAGTGGTTTTCTATAGGCGTCCCAATCTTGGGACTGCAAGGGAGAACGACCATGTGTCGTAGCTTAGGGCTTCTGGTACTTTTAGTCACTACTGTTGGGGCCGTCCGTGCCGCAGAAATCGAGCCGGCAAGGCAGGTGGCAGAGAAAACAGCCGCTGAATGGAATGCCGCTTTTGAGCGGGGTCAGATTGATGCCATTGTTTCTCTTTATGAAGACAATGCCATGTTGTTGCAGCCGAATGGCGTCGTGGCGCATGGGGGTTCTGAAATCAGAGCATTTTGGCAAAAGCTGATCGGTCAGGGCGAGTACGCGATGGACATCGTCAGCGTGCGCGCCGCACAAAACGGCACGGTGGTTGCGGCGGTTCGCTTCTCGGATGTGAAAACCCTCGAGAACGGGAATCACCAACGACTGCACTACCGCTATGACGGAGTCGTGTACAGCGTCCTGAGGCAACAGTCTGATGGTCGCTGGAAAGCCGAGGTGCAGCGCTGGGATGGTGAGCCCCCATCACAGCGGGGGTAGTTGCGAACACATTCCGGCAAATCTGAATTTCACGGGGCGTCTCGTCCTCGTCTTCCAGTCGTCCCCCAGGGGATGCTAGACTTGATTTCCGATTAAATTAGTGGGGAATTGCTTCCTGAAGCCTCTGCTTCAGGTGGTAAGGCCCTTTTTTCTTTATCTCGTTTGTTACAGGAGTTCAGG
>CAYQOJ010000052.1:0-7317 GCA_964419105.1 uncultured Methylococcus sp. | reverse complement strand
ATCCACGAATTGCCCGCTTTGCCGTATGACAAGGGTGCGCTTGCCCCTTACCTCTCCGCTGAAACCCTTGAGTTTCATTACGGGAAGCACCATCAGGCCTATGTCACCAACCTCAACAACCTGATCCCGGGTACCGAATTCGAGAACCTTTCCCTGGAGGAAATCATTCTGAAGTCCACAGGTGGCATCTTTAATAATGCCGCCCAGATCTGGAATCACACCTTCTACTGGAATGGCCTCAAGCCCAATGGTGGTGGTCAGCCGACGGGTGCGCTTCTGGAAGCCATCGAAAAGGCCTTTGGATCGTTCGATGCGTTCAAGGAAGCCTTCGCCAAGTGCGCCATTACAACGTTTGGTTCTGGCTGGGCATGGCTTGTGAAGAACGCAGATGGAAGCCTCGCACTGGTGAGCACCAGCAATGCAGCGTGCCCCCTGACTACGGGTCAAAAGCCTCTTCTGACCTGTGATGTGTGGGAACATGCCTATTACATCGACTACCGGAATGCCCGTCCCAAGTACGTCGAGGAGTTCTGGAACGTAGTTAACTGGGACTTCGTCGCACAGAACTTCCAGGGCTAAGCCTCTCTCGATCCCGGCCCTTGGGTCCGGGATCGACTTCACTTTTGAACTTCTTTAGTTTCCCCGTCGGAATGGGGGATAATCGGAGCAAGCCCTAACTATCGGCGCTATCTCCTGATTCATGCATTCCGAAATCCAAGGCACTCACTGGCTTTTAGATCTTCTCGAACGGATCGGGGGTTCTGCGCTCTTGATCGATGAGCGGGGTACCGTTGTCGGTGGGACCGCCCTCGCAGGCCAGAGATTGGGGCTGATGCCCTCCGAGATGGCGAAAGCCTCCTTAGAGACTCTTTTGGGGATCAGTCTTCGTTCCTTTTCTCAGGTGACGGCTTCATCGCCGATTGAAATCACCCTCCATTCTCAGCGTGGGTCCAAGGGTTCACTTCGCGCCGAACTTCGGCTTCAAACTTTCGATGGCGTTTCTTACTGGCTGCTCATCCTCGATGTGGATCAGCCCAAAAGAGGCGTGCTGAATGAGAATGGCGAGCTCTTCAAAGCTCTTGCGATCATTGAAAATGCGGCGCTGATCCTAAGTGGCACCGGCGAAATTCTGTATACCAATCCGGCCACGACTTCGATTCTCGGATATCGCCCCGAAGAACTTTTGCACCAGAAGATCGGCTTTCTTTTTGAAGCCCAAGGCCAGTCTTTGGCAGGCAAGGATTTTATTCAGGATCTTTTAGCTGGAACCTTTGCGATCAATGCTCAGGCCGTGGAGCTGAGAGCTCGAAGTCATGACAGTCAGTCGGTACCCGTCGAGGTTCGTCTAGCAAGTCTTCCCATTAGTGGGGAGTTTAGAACGCTGATCGTCATGAAGGATCTGCGGCGAAGAAAAATGAATGAAGAACGCCTGATTCTTCTCTCCAGCGCCGTGGAGCAGGCGCCTGCAGGCATCCTCATCGCCGATCTCAAGGGTGTGGTGGAGTACGTGAATGATGGGTTCACCAAGCTCACGGGCTACGCCTCAGAAGAGGTTGTGGGGCGCAATCTCCTGTCAACCGGATCCGTCATAGCTGCCTTTGCCCGAAATGTGCCTTTGTGCTGGCGCATTCTCTCCAGCCGCGAGTGGCAAGGCGAAATTCGTGGTACGCATCGTAATGGCGCGGACTACGCTGCGTTGGTCACCTTCTCATCGATCATCGGGCCGAATGGGGAGGCTATCCGTCTTCTGGGACGATTTCAGGACACGACCCATCAGGTGCGTGATCAAGAGGCTTTGGCCGAGAGTGAGCAGCGCTTCAGTGAAGTGGCCAAGCTCGTCGGTGAATGGCTCTGGGAGCAGGACGAGGCCGGCTTTTTTACTTATAGCAGTGAGGCCGTGTATGACATTCTCGGTTACCAACCCCATGAATTGATCGGTCGTCATTATCAGGAATTGATGACCGAAGCCGATCGCCGGATCTGGGCCCGCTCGCTACCTCCGGCAAGTCGGGTTCAGTTGCCCTTTCATCGGCTCACCAATCATTACCTTCATCGGGATGGCCATGAGGTTTTTACCGAATCCAGCGGCACCCCGTTATTTGACGAGCGGGGGAAAGTGGCGCGCTGGCGTGGCGTCGATCGAGATATTACGGCCAGAAAACTCGCGGAAGATCGAATCCGTCTTCGTGAACGCGCCATTGAGGCGGCGAGCGTTGGGATTGTGGTATCGGATGCGACCCATGGCGACAATCCGATCATTTATGCCAATTCTGCCCTGAGCCGGATTACCGGTTATGCCCAGGAAGAGTTTCTCGGAAAGAATCTTCGGATGCTTCAGGGCCGTGGGACCGACGAAGAGGATCGGGAAACCATTCGTAATGCCATCGCGAAGGGAAATCGTTGCGAAGTGATCATCCGGAATTACCGCAAGGATGGCCAGACTTTTTGGAATGAGCTTCAGCTCTCGCCGGTTCTGGATGAGGAGGGTCGATTGACCCACTACATTGGAGTCATCACCGATGTGACCGAACGACGCCGGGCAGAAACCGAAACTCAGCAGCTCAATGTGGCCCGGGAGATCCAGTTATCGCTTTTGCCCAAGTATCCCGTGCTGCTCCCTGATCTTGAGGTTGCAGGCGTTTGTATTGCCGCGACCCAGGTGGGTGGGGACTATTACGACATCGTGCCTCACGGCGATTACATCGACCTGGTGGTCGCGGATGTATCCGGACACAGTGTGGGTGCAGCCTTGATCATGGCTGAAATGCGAAGCACCCTCAAGGCTGAGTTGCGACGAGTCGACCCCAAGACGCAAGGGGTGGGCGATCTCCTGGCCGTGCTCAATGAGTTGCTCATGCCGGATTTGGATGGTGCCGAGATGTTCATCACCATGTTTTACATGCGCTATCAGAGAAGCTCTCGGGTCCTTCGATACGCCAGCGCAGGCCATAATCCTGCGCTGCTTCTAAGGCAGGATGAGGAAAACTGTCAGCAGCTCAATGCAGACGGGCTCATCATGGGGGTGAAGAGTCAGGTGGTTTTCGAAGAAAAGTCCCTGATCCTCAATCCAGGCGACCGGCTTTTGGTCTATACGGACGGGGCGGTTGAAACGCAGGATGCTCAAGGTGGATTTTATGGGACCGAATCTCTGGAGGCCGCATTTCTCCGGCTTCGAGATCGTCATCCGGAGGCGACGCTTGAAAATCTTCTGGACTCTCTTCGAGAGTTCGGTGGCGATGCGCGTTTCAATGATGATGTCACGATGGCCGTTTTTGTCGTCAGGGATTAAGACACCCTAGGATCCGGCTTCGCGGTTGGTTACAATTTTTGCATCCACTCCACTTGTGATCTCGCCATGATGCAAAGGCTTCTTGTCCTCTTTTTCTCAGGATCCCTTTTGATGGCCTGTTCAGGATCTCCGCCTGCCCCCGATGTAGTCAAAGCCCCGGACGCGGCGCATGGTCGATCGCTTTATCAGCAGCAGTGCGCCGCCTGCCATGACGCCGGAAAAAATGCGCCTTCTCTTCGAGATCCTGAGGACTGGGATATCAAGCCGTTGGACGCCCCGCGGATTGTCCAGAAGCACCAGTCGATGCGGATGCCTTCAGGGTTCAGAGGTCCGGGGCGTCTGGCGCCTCAGGATGAACGAGACATCCTGTTCTATCTTAGGACGGCTATCGATGAGGCGGAGCTTAAGTACTAGGGAATGGCGAAGCGCCTGCGTTCACCGTGGCTCTTCCTGGGTATTCGCACAAATCTGAAATGACACACGCTTCACAGTGGGGTTTTCGGGCCGTGCAGACGTAACGTCCGTGCAGAATTAAAAGATGATGGGCATCTTTGAGATAGGCTTTGGGGGTGGTCTTTAAAAGCTTGTTTTCAACCTCAAGCACGGTCTTTCCGGGTGCGAGCCTAATCCGATTGGCCAACCTGAAAATATGGGTATCGACTGCAATGCTCGGTTCGCCAAACGCCGTGTTTAAAATCACATTGGCCGTTTTTCGTCCAACACCCGGGAGGGATTCCAGCTCAGCCCGATTGGAAGGGACCATCCCCCCATGCTCAGTAACCAGCTTTTGGCATAGCGCGATGATGTGTTTGGCCTTGCTGTTGAAAAGTCCAATGGTGCTGATGAAGTGCTTGAGCCTTTCCTCGCCAAGCGCCACAAGCGCATCAGGTGTATTTGCTACAGGAAAGAGGACTCGGGTGGCTTTGTTTACGCCTTTGTCAGTGGCCTGTGCGGAGAGGACAACGGCGATCAGGAGCTCAAAGGGCGTGGTGTAAAGGAGTTCGGTCTTGGGCGAGGGAATGGCTTGGGCAAGGCGCTCAAATATTCGAAGTCGCTTGTCGGCGTTCATGATTGGTCCAGCTTGATGGGACTTGATTCGGGGCGGTGGTTGGTCGTGAGCCAGTTCCTGAGCGCGAGGAGAAGCCCAAGGAGCAAAAAGGCACCGGCGGGCAGTAAGGCCACTTGAAATCCTGCGTAGTCCCTGAAAAAAGTGAGGGCCCAGTCATTAGCGGACTTTCCAAAAAGCTGTTCAGCGTGCTGGAAAAGCCCGCCGGTGCCTAGAATTTCCCGAATCCCACCGAGAAGGCAGATGACCCAGGTAAAGCCGATGCCCATAAAGAGGCCGTCTGCTAGCGAGAGAGCAACAGGCTGCCGGTAGGCGAATGCCTCAATGCGTCCAAGAATGGCACAGTTGGTCACAATCAGCGGAATGAAAAGGCCAATGACCGCATGAATGTCGGGAATGATGGCCTCCATCATAAAGTCGATGATGGTCACCATGGCAGCCAGTACGATCATGAATAGCGGGAGGCGAACGGCATTGGCGATGCGATGTTTGAGGAGCGATATAAGTCCCGATGAGGCCCATAGGACAACGGTGGTCGCGGCGCCCAGGGCCAGTGCATTGACGAAATTCGTGCTCACGGCCAGGAGAGGGCAAAGGCCCAGCAAGCCGACTAAAGCCGGATTTCTGGACCACAAGCCTTCCTCTGCGATCGTCTTCATTGTCTCTAATCGAACGCCCACCTTACTCATGTCCCTCTTGGATTTCGCCGTGTTTTTCAAGACTCTTCAACGTCTCATGAACGCCTTTGACTAAGGCTCTGGGCGTGATAGTGGCGCCTGTAAACTGATCAAAAATACCGCCATCCTTTCGGACATGCCAGAGCATTTCAGGGGGGTTGTTGAGGCTTTTGCCATCAAAAGCCAGGATCCAGTTTGAGCGGGCGGTTTCAATCCAATCGCCAAGCCCCGGGGTTTCCCGGTGACGGAGCACCCTGACCCCGATTATTTTTCCATCGGGTTGGACTGCCATGGCGAACTCGATATTTCCACTGTATCCATTCGGTGTGGTGACCTTCAAGAAGAGCCCCTTGAGGGTGCCCTCTTCGCGAAGGCGATAGAGTTGCACCGGAAGAGCGCCGGATTCGATGGGTGGAATTTCAACGGCCTCATTGAGGGTTGCCGAGGTCAATGCCATCTCGGGTATCAGCTCTTTAAGGCTTAGCCTCAGGCGCTGATTTTCATGGGCTTCAACGGCCGGACGGGTCAAAAAAAAGAAAACAGAGGTCAGCAGGGTTGCTGCTGCAGTAAAGACCCACATCTGGGCAGCAGGCCGAGCCGAATCCAGGTGCTGGTTCAGCTTTGCGAGCAGATCCCTGATTTGCTCAAGACGCATCGTGTTGACTCGGGTCTTGTCCGGCATTCATCCGTTCTAATCTTTTGAGCCGAGCACGTTCGAGCGCTTCCTGAATTCGGGGTTGAGCACTCTGGCCGAGTGCATTTTTCCGCGCTTCGGCTTCCTGTTCGCGTTCCAACTGTTCACGCTGGAGTCTGGCCAGTCGGGCCTGATGGCGATTTTGGGCCTTTCGGGCCAATTTCTCGTCAGAAAGGTAGCGTCGAAGTTGTTTTTTTCCCGCTCGGAACCGCTCGGTCAACGGGATGAGGCTAGGGCAGACCACATCACAGCATCCACACTCGATGCAGTCCAAAAGATGGAGGCTTTCAAGTTCTGCCATCCTCCTTGCTTTGACTTGATCATGAAGATTCTGAGGAAGCAGTCCTTGCGGGCAAGCATCGGAGCAGGTGCCACATCGAATGCAGGGGTGCTCGGTGGAAAGAGGAGGCGCGCGCAGATCCGTATCATCCAGAACGAGCAGGGCTGATGACGTCTTTGTGATGGGCATCTCGGTGCTGGGAACTGAAAGCCCCATCATGGGGCCACCCAGAATGAGTTGCTGCTTGCCTTCCTTTACGCCACCACAGCATTCAAGCAAGTAACCGATGGGGGTTCCGATCAGAACTTTAAGATTCGAGGGTTCCTGAATGCCATGCCCAGAGACCGTTACGATCCGGCTCCTCAAGCACTCCCCTTGATCGATTGCCTTAGAGACAGCAAGAAGGGTCTGAACATTCAGGCATAAGATCCCCTGATCTACCGGGTGAGTTCCCGCAGGCAGTTCAAGACCACTCACGGTCTGAATGAGTTGCCGCTCACCGCCTGCGGGGTATCGATCCGGAAGCGCAAAAAGTCCACTTAATGAAAATGTACCGCTCTCAAATTCTCTTTTGAGGGCGTTCAATGCCTCGGATCTTGAGGATTCAACCGCCACCACAACTCTGGGAATATTGAAAATGTGCGCCAGCGATTCGCCCGCTCTCAGGAGTTCACCGGGATTCTCTCGGATGGCGCGCTCATCGCAGGTCAGAAAAGGCTCGCACTCCGCACCATTGATGATCAGGAGCTGAAATGCGCCTGAAAGATTCCTGATTTTCTGAGCAGTCGGAAAGCCCGCTCCACCCATGCCCAGTACTCCACACTCATGCAGGCGCCGAATCACGTTTTCAGGTGAGCGCTCTTTACCGATCAGCGGGGTCAGTGCTGGCGCTTTGAGATCAAGTCCATCGGTCTCAAGCACCATCATGGGGTCATCGGAGGAAGAGGACATGAGCGCTTCCAGAGACAGAATGGTGCCGGAACTTGTGGCGCAGATGGGGGGATCAAACCCTTGGGGGCAGAGAGCTAGAGGTGTACCTGATTTGACGTAATCACCCGCATTGACGATCGGTACGGCGCGAAGGCCTGAGGCGAGTGCGAGGGGGTAAAAGAGGCGAGGAGGAATGCCTGCGCTTCGAATGGGCGCTTCACTGGACAGCGATTTTTGGGCGGGAAGTGTGAGACCACCGCTAAAACCATTGAAATTTCGTAAGGGTCTCATCGCGCCAGCCTTCCTGAGGGGGGACGGGCGATCATGTCGATACAGTCGACAGGGCAGCTCGGAATGCAAAGTTCACAGCCTGTGCACTCA
>CAYQOJ010000051.1:0-16506 GCA_964419105.1 uncultured Methylococcus sp. | reverse complement strand
ACGGGAATCCTTTCGTCACGATCACGCCGGTTCCCATTCCACACCAGTTTTTCGGCCTATCGGTCGCTGATCTGGCCATGGAAGCTCAGCGAACCAAGACCAGCTTGATGCGTGCCATGATCGACAACATTTACCTTGCGGTGAATGGTCGCTCGTTTGCGGTTGAAGGCCAAGTAAACCTTGACGATCTGTTGACTAATCGCCCAGGCGGTGTGGTTCGCGTTAAGTCGCCGGGTGCTGTCGGTGCTTTGCCTGTTGGTTCAGGTGATGTCAACGGCGGCATGGCTATGATGGATTATCTCGATCAGGTCAAAGAGAACCGAACAGGTTTTACCCGCTACTCACAAGGCGGGAATGCTGACGCACTGAATCACACAGCAACCGGCATCAGCATTATTACGAATAAAGCCGACATGCGGCTGGAGCTGATTGCAAGAAACTTTGGAGAGTATGGAGTCAAACCATTATTTCTGAAAGCGCGGGAATTAGTCAGCAAGTACCAAGATAAAGCCGAGCGCATTAAGGCGACAGGCGGCTGGATTGATATAGATCCACGCGAATGGAAAAACCAGTTTCACTTATGCGTTAACGTGGGCCTTGGCACGGGCAATAAAGACGAACTATTGCAGTCACTCGCCATGCTAGGGCAAGCCATGCAGAGCGCAGCACAAGCAGGCATTGTTCAACCGATGAACGCGTACAACGCAGGCGTCAAGCTGGCTGAAACTTTGGGCTTCAACAACCCAACACAATACTTTACTGATCCTTCAACCATACCACCTGAGGCGCAGAAGCCTGATCCACAAATGCTGACAGCTCAGGCAATGATTGAAATCGAGAAACAGAAAACAGCCGCCAAGATACAGCTTGACCGCGAAAAACTACAGGCAGAAATCCAAATGAACCGCGAAGAATTGGCGGCAAAGATTGGGATTATGACTGAAGAAATGAATCATAAAATCATTACGAGACAAATGAATGGCATCGGAGCAAATCCAGCAAGCGGAATCGGCAATATCCCGCCAGCAGCAGGCGGAATACCTAATCAGCCACCCGCTTTTTGACGGGTGTTTTCGAGAACTAGGCGATGCGTATAACGAGGCATGGTTCAACACCGCGCCAGATGAACAGGAATTGAGAGAAGAATTATGGCGAAGGTTACAAGTGTTGAAGCAGTTGAAAGTGCATCTGTTGGAAATGATTCAAACGGGGCAGACAGCGGCCCAGGTGCTGAGTACGTTGCACTCGTTGACTGGCTCAGAGAATGCGAGCTGAAGAATGAGGATGTGCGAGTAGCGGCAATTGTCACTACTGCCAAGGGCGCACCAGAGCATGAAAAGCTACGTTACAGCTACCCAGCCGTCAAACAAGGCAAGATCGACGGTTATGAGCGTGCTGATGGCTCTGTTGTCATTAAGCCTGACTAAATATCAGTGCCTTGACGAGTTCGAGGCATGGATTAAACGACTGTCGAGATGACAGTGAACTCGCCGAGAGGCGACATGATCCCTTAGAGGGAAGGAAACATAATGGAAAACGAAGCTACCCAACCGGGCGCTGAGAACCCGCAAACGGAAGCCCCACAGGGCAACGACGACGCCGCGTTATTATCGGCGTACTTGGCACAACAAGAGCAAAGCGAACCTGTTGATGATGCTCCTGCCGGTCAACCTGCTACCCAAGCAGATGAGCAGTCACAACAAGCCGCTGACACTTTTACTGTCAAGATCGATGGTGTTGAAAAGAATGTTACTCGTGACGAGTTAATTGCCCACTACCAGAAGGGCGAATCTTCAAACAAACGCTTTGAAGAAGCGGCCCAAATCAGGCGTGAGGCAGAATCACAACGAGCGGCTTTTCAGCAGCAACAACAGGTATTAGCGAATGCTGTTCAGCATTTTAATCAGGTAGCGCAACGATATAACGTTGCACCGCCTAGTTTGGATTTGCTGGAAAACAACCCGCATGAATACCTGAGACAGAAAGAGCAATACGAGCAGTTTCAAGGCGAAATGCAGAAAGCACAGGCGGCGCAAGCCTACCTGCAACAGCAACAAGCCCAGCAACAGCAGCAGTATTTGCAGCAGCATTTAGCGGTTGAATCTCAAAAGCTGATCGACCTTTTACCTGATTGGAAAGACCAAACCGTTCGGACTCGTGACGAGCAGGACTTGATTAAATACCTATCGGACAAGGGTTACTCGCAAGAGGACATTGTGGGCTTGAATACGTCCAGAGCGACCAATATTCAGCTCGCCATTAACGCCATGAAATATGAGCGGCTAATGCAACAAGCTAAAAGCGCAAACAAGCGCGTTGAACAATTGCCACCCCGTGTTGAACGGCCTGGCGTTGCGAACGTGCAGACTGGAAAGCGTGACGCTTACCAGAGGCTAACCCGCAGCGGCTCGATTGACGATGCAGCGGCGGCGTTTAGCGAATTATTTTCTTAAATTGCGTCGAGATGACGCCGAATTCCCTAGCAGGAGATTAAAACATGGCCATTGTCACAGGCACCTATCAGACCTTTCAAGCAAAAGGTATCAGAGAAGATTTAACCGACATTATTTATCGAATCACACCGACAAAGACCCCGTTTTTGTCTGCGATTCCCAAAGTCAAAGCGACTAACACCTTCCATGAATGGCAAACTCAAGATTTAGCCGCAGTCACTGCGAATGCTCAAATTGAGGGTGATGACGTATCGTCTTTTACAGCGGTTACACCGACTGTTCGCTTGGGCAACTACACCCAGATTTCGACTAAAAACGTGGTGATTTCTGGCACTAACCAAGCAGTAAAAGCTGCTGGCCGCAACAACGAAATGAGCTATCAACTCAGCATCCGTTCAGCAGAGCTTAAAAGAGACATGGAGGCTGCATTGTGTTCTGCGGCTAATGGTGTTGCGGGTGCAGTATCAAACGCCACCACTTCAGCAACTCATGCGGGTTCAACTTCAGCGGCGCGTTTGTTGCGTGGCTTAGAGGGGTGGATTGCAACCAACGTTGATCTTGGTGCAACCGGTGTGGCTCCTGTTTACACCATGGGTTCATGGGCAGCACCGACTGACGGTACAGCACGTGCTTTTACTGAATCCCAGTTGAAAAACGTGTTACAGCTTGCTTATGCGCAAGGTGGTGAACCCGACATGATCATGGTTGGTTCTTCACAAAAGCAAACTTTCTCGACTTTCACTGGTGGTAATACCCGTTTTGACAAGTCAGAAGATAAAAGCCTGACAGCAGCGGTTGATGTCTATATCAGCGACTTTGGGTCACTGACTGTAATTCCAAATCGCTTCCAACGCTCACGCACAGCGTTTGTGCTGGAAACCGAAAAATGGGCATTGGCAACTTTGCGTCCGTTTGAAACGGTTGATCTGGCAAAAACCGGTGACGCAGATAAAAAGCTGTTGACTGTTGAGTACACATTGGAATGTCGTCAAGAGAAAGCCAGCGGCGCTGTTAAAGACTTGCTGTAAGTGATCTAGCCGGGGTGTAACAACCCCGGTTTTTCTTGTCCGGAGACAAATATGGCTGTGGAAGCTAAACAAATTCAAGCGGCTGGCGTCACGATCACAACGAGCGCAACGTCAGCAAGCCAAGCCCTGCCAAACAATGGCAGCGGATTAAAACCTAATTATGTTCGCATTCAGGTTACAAATTACGCTTACGTCAAGTTCGGTGATAGTGGTGTGACGGCAACCACTAACGATGTGTTAATGAGTCCTAACAATTGCGAAGAATTTGCCATCAGCGGCAATACACACATTGCTGCTATACAACATGCAGCAGGTGGGGTGGTGAATGTCACGCCGTTGGAGAATCGTTGATGGATATGCAAACGCAATTCCATGCCCAGGACGAAAACATCGTTGTATCAAGTGCGCAAGACGTTGAGCCAATTATTGACTTGTGCCGTGACCGTCAAGATCTAGGCAGGGTAGGCAGCACCGAAATGAGGCACGCAGCACGAATTCCTATGGTCGTCATTGAGCATTATTGCAATCGACTGGGAATCAGCTTTCAGGATTGGTGCCGTGACAAATCGCACATTAAGCGCATGTTGAACGATCCTGATTTGAAAGCGTTCAGAATCTGGAAGGGTGCGGTTTAATGGCCCTGTCAACCTATAGCGATCTGGTCACAGCCATAGGCACATGGATACACCGGACTGATCTCGGTTCGGTGATTCCAGATTTCATACGCCTGGCTGAATCACGATTGCAGAATGATCTAGACATTCGGCAACTAGACAAAGTCAGCACATTGACGACCACCGGTGGAACCAACATTGTTTCACTGCCTGCTGATTTCAATCAATTGCGGTCGTTGTCATTGACTAACAACGGAATCACGCAGGTTCTGGATCACATGCAACCGGAGCTGTTGATCCAGCGTTATGGCAGCCAAGCAAGCGCAGTGCCACGCAGTTACAGCATTCGCGGTGATGATCTGTTGATTGGCCCAACGGCTGACAGTGCGTACAGCATAAGTTGCAGTTACCGCTCAACCATTCCCGCGCTCAGTGTCAGCAATACCACGAATGACGTGCTGTCTCATTATCCAGAAGCGTATCTGCATTGCGCCTTGATCTATGCCGGTCAATATGTGCGTGATGTTGAGTTAATTGCAGGCATGGAGCAGCTTTACGCGGCAGACGTTGACCGGATAAATTCTCAAAACTGGGGCCAAATGGCTACCATGACCATGAAAACGGGGTGACCATGGCATTAGAAACGGCAACCTATATTAATGATTTGGTCACGACGAATCCCACTAGCACTGATCCTAAAAGCCAAGGTGACGATCACATTCGTCTTGTGAAAAGCGCAATACGGGCGACTCTGCCAAATCTTGCCGGGCCTGTGACGGTTACAGAAACTGACATAAACACGCTTGCAAATGCTTCAAGCTCGGGTGCGTCTGGTTTTAATGTCGTCACTCAGTCTGTAGGCAATAGCTCAACATTAGCCGCTTCAACCGCTTTTGTTGCAGCCACGGCATTCACCTCTGCATTACCGGCTCAGACTGGCAATCAAACCAAATTCATTACGACTGACGGCTCAACGGCTAGATGGGCTGTTGCGGTCGGCGATTCACTTTATAAATTCAACATGCTTGGAGGCTTCTAAATGCCAGCGAATACCGCACCTATTTTTCCATTAACACCGATTGTGGGCATTGCCACATTAACAACGGCAACCGCAGTGACCTCAAGGGCTAACATTACCGGCACAACCGGTCTGACGCAATTGACTGCAACCAGCACCAACGGTACGCGGATTGATTCCATCACCGTCAAAGGCAAGGCCACCACGGTTGCTAGTAACGTGTTTATCTGGATTTACAACGGAACAACCTCGTTTTTGTTTGACGAAATTGACGTACCCGCTGTGACCGCTGCAAATACCACAGATTCAGCGTTAGTGACGAAAAACTATTCGACGCTGATCCTGCCGCCCACTTATCAATTGTTTATCTCTGAGTCGGTGCAAACCGATTTGAACGTCATGGCACTGGGCGGCCAATACTAAGGGGCGCGTATGTTTCCAAATAGTTTTCCAATTCCGGTGGGTGCGCAAGTTGAAGTTTTTACTTCATCGGGCATTTTTTATCCTAAAGGTGGGGCCAGGTATTACTACGTTGATGTGATTAGTGGCGGTGCATCAGGCACAGCCGCGCCTTGGAACTATGGGGCATCTGGTGGATGTGGTGGTGGCCGCGCTTTTATCCTTATTCCGTCATCTGAATTTACCGCACCCGTTACTGTATCAGTTGGGGCGGGTGGTTCAGCCGTGACAGGATCAAGCACGCCAGTAAGTGGAAACCCGGGAGGCAATAGTGTTTTTGGCTCTTATTTGACCGTTCTTGGCGGAACAGTATCTCAAGGTGGTGGCTTAGTCAGATTGAGCGGAGCTGGTGCAGCGTCAGGCTTTGCGGGGGCTTATCAAGGCCCAACTTCTTCCAGTAATTCAAATAACTGCGCTGAATTTGGCGGTGCAGCATCTTGCGGTTCAAATCCATCAACAGCTTCAGGTTCATCTATGTTTGGTGGTGGTGCTGGCGGTTCTGGAAGCTCATCGACACAAATACCATACGATGGCGGTTCTTCTGGTACTACAAACTACGGTGGCGGCGGTGTTGCTGCAACAGGCACTAACCAACAGATTGGCGGCGCTGGTGCCAAAGGAAACCGGGTTAAATGCGGTGCTGGCGGCGGCGCTGCTTACTCTAGCAACGGGCTTGGCGGTGTAACAACTGGCGGCGCAGGTGGGATTCCTGGCGGCGGCGGCGGTGGTGCGCTTTCGCAGGTTGGAACAAATACCCTTTCCGGTGCCGGAGGGCGCGGCGAAGTGCGCGTTTATTGGTGGTGATTATGAGATATGCCGTAATTGAAAATAATATTGTGACCAATATCATCGAAGCGACGGGCGCATTGCCAGGGCTTGAAATGGTGATGGATGATGGAAGCGCGATCATTGGAGGCTCATGGGATGGACAGCAATTCATTGCACCAAAACCAGTGCCGCCAACCATTGACGACTACACGCAAGCGGTTCAGCAGCATTTAGACGATAAAGCAAAGGAACGTCATTACGACGGCATTTTGTCAGCATGCACTTATGCAACCAGCACAGTAGCTAGCTTTGCGGCGGAAGGTCAGGCGTGTGTCAACTGGCGCGATGAGGTGTGGAATGCTTGTTATGCCTTGCTTTCAAACGTTGAAGCGGGATTGGTAACACCACCTAGCATTGACCATTTGATTGAGCAATTGCCGGTTCTGGTATGGCCCTAATCAAAATTAATCAGACGGGTGGGATAGGTCTTAATAAAGACCTATCAAACCATGAATTGCCCAATAACGCCTGGACGGATGCTAAAAACATTCGCTTTTTGGATGGTTATGCACTGCAATTTTATGGTCATGGTGAGGTTTACAATTCGCCTGCTTACGCACCGCAGCATGTAATCCCGTGCAACGTGGCGGGTGGGCGCTATTGGGTTTATTTTACGGATTCAAAAGCGTTTGCGGTCACGATTACCGGCGGCGTTGCTGTGCATACCGACATCACGCACCTGACGCCAAGAGCAGGCGTTGTGAACAAATGGACAAGTACGTTATTGTCGGGTGTTCCTATCGCCAATGCGGGAGACATGAGCAGTGCGCCGATTGCCTGGAATCTTAACCTGGCGAGCAAGTTCGTTGATCTGTCAAATTGGCCTGCTAACACGTATTGCAAGTCAATCAAAGCTTATAAAAACTTTCTGATTGCACTCAATATCACAAAATCAGGCACAAATTACCCTTACATGGTCAAGTGGAGCCATCCGGCTGATCCAGGCTCGCTGCCTTCTTCATGGGATGAAACCGACGCAACCAAGCTGGCAGGCGAGGCTGATCTTGCCGAGGGTTACGATCCGATTGTAGATGGGATGCAATTGCGTGACGCGTTCATAATCTATAAAGAAAACAGCATCTGGCGTGCAGATTTTATTGGTGGAAACTATGTTTTTCGTTTCACCAAAATATCCAGCAACTCAGGGGCCATGAATCTGAATTGCATTGCAAACGTTGATAATGCGCATGTTGTGCTAACTTCTAATGATGTGATTGTGACCGACGGTCAGAGCATTAGCTCAATTCTCGATAAGCAAACTCGTCGTTGGCTGTTTCAGAATATCGACACAGACAGTTACAACAAAGCATTTTGCTTCACAAACCCGTTCTTCAACGAAGTCTTTATCTGCTTTCCATCAATCGGTGCAACCGCTTGTGACAAAGCGATTGTCTACAACTATCGTGATAAAACAGTCTCGATTCGCGATCTGCCAAACGTCAGTCATGCCAATTATGGCCCGGTGGATAACGGTCTGATTGGTAATTGGGCGCAAGATTCTGCACCGTGGGCTTCTGATTTAACGCTCTGGTCGGGTGGTGATTTTGTGCCTTCATCCGCTCGATGTTTGATGGCGAGCGCAAACACCAAGCTTTACATGATGGACGCTTCAAGCTCGTTTGACGGGGTTGCTCCATCTGCTTACCTGGAGCGACGTGGGCTATCACTGGACGCACCGGAAACAATCAAACTGGTGCGTGGCGTTAGACCTCGAATTGTGGGAAATTCGGGTCACACTGTTTTGATCACAATCGGAAGTCAAATTGATCCATGGTCTGAACCCGAATGGGGGCCACAAATGACGCATACGATTGGTTCGACGGTGGCTAATGATTGCCTG
This sequence comes from uncultured Methylococcus sp., assembly GCA_964419105.1. Taxonomy (GTDB): domain Bacteria; phylum Pseudomonadota; class Gammaproteobacteria; order Methylococcales; family Methylococcaceae; genus UBA6136. The sequence continues at coordinate 8,266 of CAYQOJ010000051.1, read as the reverse complement.
ATTGCGGGTCGTTATATTGCGATCAGATTTGATACGGGGTCAGCGTACCAATGGCGGCTGGATTCGCTTGATATTGACGTTGCACCGGCGAGTGCCTGGTAATGATTAATAGCGTGACGGAATGGCTGGAGATATTCTTTTTTTCAATCATTATTGCCGCTGTTTGTTCGGGTTTGATTGTTTTGTCTTTATTAATGGCATGTGTTTACTTGATTAAAGCGGTTGTTAATATGGATTTCAAATTCATTATTGAATAAATGATTACGCAGAACACAAACACTTTATTTTATACACCCGGCCCATTACCGACGACTGAAAGCCTGAGTGATTACCTCTATACAGAGTTAGTTAAAATTCAATCCATTATCAACGTTCTGTCGGATGGCCATGTTGAGGTTTCTCATGCTGCCCCACAGAATTTGACAAATGGAATGATTAAATTGGCTGACGGTACAAACTGGAATCCAGGCAGCGGTGCCGGTGTTTATTGCTATTACAACAGTGCTTGGCACTTTCTAGGGTAAGAAATGGAAGAACCACTAATTTATACAGTGAAAGGCAATTTACCGATTGCAGAGCTTGAATATAGAACCAAATGGGAATTATCAGACGATTTTATTAAATTCTCTGAGTGCTATTTGCACCAAGGCGAAATCGTAAAAGAGTCTGCCCATGTGTTTGATAAAAACGGTGTTTTTGCACAGTCCGAAATAGCAAACTAAAGGAGATAAATCATGGCAAATACTCAAGGCATGTGTACTTCATTCAAGCAGGAACTGCTCCAAGGCATTCATGCGTTTGGCACAACGGTAGTCAGAGCGGCCACCACTGCCGACACTTTCAAAGCTGCTTTATATCTGGCAACGGCAACCATTAACTCGGCAACCACTGCTTACTCGGTAACCGGTGAGGTCACAGGCACAAACTATACGGCTGGCGGTGTTACGGTTACAAACGGTAACGCACCAGCGGCAGCAGGCACGACAGCCTACTGGACACCGAGCGCAAGCTTTGCGTGGACAACCGTCACACTAGCGACGGCATTTGATACAGTGTTACTTTATAACAGTACGCAGGGCAATAAAGCGGTCTCGGTTCATACGTTTAGCTCGCAAACTGTGACGGCTGGCAATTTTTCATTGACTATGCCAACAAATGACTCGACCAATGCGCTGATCAGACTGGCGTAATCCATGAGCCTTGGCCATTTATGGTCAGGGTATGGCGACGGTAATTTTGCAACCGGTTTAAACGGCCAGCTTTTACCGTACCCCAAAGACACGCTGATTAACCTTGGTGAGTCTTTGGTGTGGTCGCCCACGCCTCCTGTCGCTGGCGGTGTCAGCGGGGTTGTGGGTACCTGTGCTGTTGGCAGCGTCAAGCCGAGCCTGACAAAAGCAATAACAACTGTTGCAAGCACGGCAGCAGTTGGAAATACCCGTGCGGCTTTAGTTAAGGCGACCACAGGTGTTCAGTCAGCGGCCTCGGTTGGATCGGTTAAAGCAAATCTAAGCCTTACACCAACGGGGCAAGTTTCGACAGCGGGAATCGGCACCCTTTCGGTTCTACGCTCGTCTGCAATCACTAACGTTCCAGCAACCGGTGCCGTTGGTTCAGTCATTGCTCAATCGATCAAGTCAATCACTGGCGTTGCTGCAACGTCAAGCGTTGGCACCCTCGCAACCTCTGCCGCGTTAAGCGGTATAGCTATCACTTCAGCGGTTGGCAGTGTCAAAGCTGACATAAACTTGCGCGGCAACTCTACTCCGCAAGCTCTCGAACTATTCTGGTCAGCCGCCTCCACTTCTGATTTTCTGACGAACTTCTTTGGCGGTGTCGTACTGCCTGACTTGTCAGAAACTTGGGTTGAACTATCCCAAGGTGACGGGGTTGAATTAGGCTATTCGGCCTCACCCGCATGGAGTGGTGGCGCGTCTGCGGTGACCTCTGCCGGTCTTGTCGGTGGGTTTGGCGTAAACCTCAGTATTAGCCTTTCTGGAGTATCTACAAGCCTCACAGCAGGCAATGTAGCTACAAACTATGCTCAATCAATAAGCGGCGTTTCTGCTTCAACGTCGGTCGGAAACGTTAGTGCTGTTTCTGCGGTTAGCTTGTCCGGTGTTGCGTCCACAGGGTTTATAAGCTCAATTTCCCTAGGAACTCGCGTTTATGGGGTTGAGTCTAGTGCCAGCATTGGTACGCTTGGCGTTGACATTGAATTGCGAGGAACGTCTAGTCCACAAGCGTTAAATTTGTTTTGGTCTGCGGCGTCTGCGGTTGACTACTTAACCAATTTTTTTGGCGGTGTTGTTTTACCCGATCTGTCAGAAACTTGGGTCGAATTATCACAAGGTGATAGTGTTGAATTAGGTTATTCGGCGTCGTCAAAATGGAGTGGTGGGGCGTCGTCTGTATCCGGTTCGTCAGTTGCTGGTTCTGTCGGTGTCAGTATCAGCGTGGCGTTGTTCGGCGTAACGTCAACCACAGCGACGGGTGGAATTGTTCCTGCTGTTTCCCTGCTAGGGCTTGGGTCGTCTGGTCTTGCTGGAAGCGTAACACCTACTATTGCGCAAGCAATAACGGGCAATAGTACAGCCTCAAGCTTAGGGCAGGTCTCTCAAGCTGTTTCATTAAGTGGGGTTTCGTCTACAACACAAATTGCAAATCTGGGTCAAGGTTATGGAATACCGATAACCGGGGTTTTTGCAACAGGCGAAACGGGGATTGTTTACAAGCCAGGGGCAACTAAAAAATCAGCTTACAGCAGCATTAACTACGCACCCGCTCCAATCCCTTTTAATAATGAAAATATGGAGCGTTATATTTATGACGAACTCTATAAAATATCGGCTGCATTATCTTTAATCACCAATGGTCAGAGAAATATCGCAACTAATTCGCCATTGAAAATAAAAGCAGGGGATTTACGAGTTGCTGACGGTGTTAATTGGAACCCTGGAAGTGGGGCTGGTGTTTATTGTTACGATGGCGTCACATGGCGTTATTTAGGTTAAAATAGAGCCACAATTGTCGGGAGACAATCTATGCAAATCACACAAGAACGGCTTGATAATCTGACAGCCGATTTAAACGGCGATCTTCATGCCGTCAAATTCATAACCGTTATAACAGCTCGGCATGGGTGTTTCTGGGGTAATATTATAATGAACACCTAATTATTATTGAGTATCAAATGGCGATAGATGTTGGAAATCTGAGAGTACACATGGTTACTGACGACTCAGAACTCTATGCAGTTTGGCCACGAATACGGGACGGTATAAATGCTGTTGAAAAGCGTTGCAAAGGGGTGTTTTACCGTCCAGAGGATGTATATCACGCTATAAAATTAAACCAGGCTCAATTATTGATTGGCGTGATTGATAATTCATATCAGGGGTTCGCTGTCATTCGACCTGAAAGCTACCCAGACGGAAAAGGACTGCATATATGGGTTATGCAAAACGCAGGAAAAGATAAGCAGTTTGTTGACAATTTTCTTGAAGCTATAGCGATTTTTGCAAGAATCGAAAATGTTATTCGTGTTTCTTATTCCTCGAGCAGAATAGGATGGGAAAAACGAAGTAAAAAATGTGGCTATAGACGAACGGCTTCGATTCATTATTTTGAATCAGAAGTATAAAACAAAATCACTATTGTCGGGAGACATTATATGAGTGGTGGAGGCGGCGGGGCACCCGCAAATACAACACAAACACAAACTCCATGGCCTGGCGCAAGGCCATTCATGAATTCTGGGGCTAAAAACTTTAATGCGAAAACAGGGCTTTATGAGGCACCAGTAGATAAAAAAGGCAATCCTACAGGCGCTCTAGGTTATATGCCTGCTGCTGCTAATTTTTACCAGCAATTCAATCAACTTAGTCCAGAGCAGCAGGCGTTAAATAGTCAATACATGCCAGAACTGGCAAACCGGGGCGTGCTGGCGAATAACCTCTATGGCAATACCGCGCTCAACATGCTGAATGGTGATTATGACTCACGTTATGGCTTAACCCAGAATCATAATGCAAACACAGCTCTTTCTAATGCTGGGCTAGGTTCGGCGAGTCTTTCACAAGCTTATACCGGAGACATGACTAATGGCAGGGCGGCACAAGGCGTGCTTGATCCTACCAATGCCATGCAATCACTGCTGACAGGGCAACCGGACAATCCTTATCTTAGCGCCATGAACCAGGCTAACATTAACCAGGCATTACGGGGCTATGGTGACGCGGTTACAGACTTTACTCAACAAGTGATCCCGTCAATCAATAACGACGCCTTTGCCGCAGGGCAATACGGCAGCAGCAGACAAGGGGTTGCGGAAGGCTTAGCCGGTCAGCAAATGATGCGTAATGCCCGTGACTTGGGTATTGCAGCCATGGATAGCGGCAATCAATTGTTTGGTGGTGCTTACGAAAATGCTCAAGGTCGTAAAGCGGAAGCCGCGAATAACCTCAACAATCAAGCGTATGGCATGGAGCAATTTAACGCCGGTCAGTTGCAGAATGCTAGCCAATTCAATGCAAACGCATTAAACGATATGAGCAAGTTTAATGCTAGTCAAACGCAGCAAAACAATCAATTCAATAGTGGTTCGTTGAATAATATGGCTCAATTCAACTCGACACAGGATCAAAACACAGATCAGTTTAACGCGAACCTTGACATGCAGCAGCAAGCGGCAAGAGCGCAGAACGCCTTGCAAGGGCTTAACACCATGCAACAGGGGTGGAGCGTTCAGGATAATTTATTTAATCAAGCGCAATCGATTCTTGCGGCCCCAGAGCAGCAAATGCGTAATGCTTTGGCAACGTATGCAGGAACTATCACGCCTGGGGCGGGGCAAGGCGGCACAACCACAACCAGCATTCCAACTTACAGTAACGGTGTCGGAGAAATAGCAGGCGGGGCGGCAAGCATTGCGGGTTTACTGCAAAGCTTGAAAGGCATGTACTCATGACCGATATTGCAATCGATAAAGTTCAGGCGCTAGAGGATTGGATCAAAACCAAGCCTCAGGGCGAATACCCATGCCGACATTACTTTGCGGGTGGCGTTTATGAGCGAGAAATTACCGTACCGGCTGGTCATGTGATAACAGGCAAGATCCACTTGACTGAACACTTGGCCAAACTGGTGAAAGGCACTATGACAATCTATTCCAACGAAGGCTCCGGCACCATGACAGGCCCATTGACTTTCGTTTCTAAGCCCGGCTCAAAGCGTGCGGGTTACGCTCACGACGAAGTCACGTTCTCAACTTTTCACTATGTCGGCGATAAAACCGATCTCAATTTAATTGAAAGTGATTTAGTGGTTGAAACCTACGAACAATACGAATTAGGGCTTGAAAGAAGCCTAGAGGTGAAAGAATGAGCTTTATTGCGTCAGGAACAACAATCGGAGCGTCGTTAGCCACGGCGCTGGCGTCAGCAGGCACAGCAGCAGGCTTATCAGCAGGCACAGCAGCAACGCTAGGCTCTATCGGTAGTGGGTTGCTATTAAATGGTGCGCTCGGTGCTGGACTTGGGGCTTTAGGTGGTGCTGTAACAGGGGGTGATCCAGGCAAGGGCGCTCTCATGGGCGGCTTAGGCGGGGCATTTACTGGCGGTCTAGCAGGGGCAGGTGCAGCAGGTGGGGCGGCTGGTGCTTCAACAGGTATAGGGTCTGGTGCCACTTCTCAGATTGCAAACAGCATAACGCCGGCATTATCAAACGCACCCACGGTTGGCCTGACGACGGCAGCACCCGGCACAGCAGGCTTAATGTCTGGCGGTGGCGCTGCAATAACGCCCACTATGGCCTCATTACCTGCCAGCATGGGTTCGGCCTCCACAGGCATTTTACCTGGTGGCATGGGCGCGGCCTCCGGTGGCTTTATGCCTTCCACAATGAGTACCGCAACACAAGCAGCCATGAATGGCGCTCCGAGTGGCGGCTTGCTATCGTCAATCGATAAAATAGCGCCTGTATTAAAAGCGGGTGCCGCGTTATCGGGGGGTGGCGGTCAACAGCGTCAACCCATGCCTATGCCGCAGCCTATGCGACTAAATAACGTGCCACCGTATCAGCCTCAACCGCTGGTGCCGGTAGGGAGAATTTGACATGGGATTGCTTGAAACACTCCGCAACATTGAATTTGAACCCACGCCAATGAGCATGGGTTTGCTGCAAATGGGCGCTCAAATGCTGGCAAACAGCAGCAATCAGCCTACACCAGTTAGCTTTGGGTCTGTGCTTGGTCATGGGCTAAACGGGTTCACACAAGGTGCTGGTAGCGTTATGCAACAGCGTGATCAAAATGATTTGAGAAAAGCGCAGATTGAACATTACAAAGCATTAAAGGAAAACGCGCTTAAGGGTGCAGACCCTTATTATCAGGTCATGGAAACTAGCAAGGGCTTGTATAGATTTGATGCTAGAACCGGGAAATATGAGCCTCTGATGGAAGGCGACAACCGTTTAATGCGCTCAACGTCAGATCCAGAACAACAAGGCAAAATTACAGGCGCAAAAAACCTAAACACCATTAACAAGCAAACGCTGTCAGACGGCTCAGAAGTGCCCATGTTTAACCGCGATGCTTTGGGTGGTTCTGGCATGAATACCATTCCGCCTGTCAACCGTGATGAGCCAATGGCAGATATTAGCGGTCTAAGCCCTGAGGCGCTGGTAGAAATTAGAAAGTGGCCTGAGAATCACCCAGATAGAATGCGGATTGAGCGTGCATTAGCAGCACAGCCAGCCAGCCAGCCGCAGCAAAATAGACCGGTCGTTGGTTTCCCTGCAATGGTTAAAGAGTCTATTCAAACGCAAGGCGCTATTGATCGAAAACAAGCCGAGGCAACGATAGAAAATCAGCAGAAGATTGACCAAGCAAACGCCAAAAAGCAAAACGGCGCGGCCAATATGCTTTCATTGTTGCAAGGTCAAACAAGCGGAAAGCCAATTGAAGCATTGATTGAAGAAGCAACAGGCAGTGGCGCAGGTGTTGCGCGTGATGCGGCAATGGGCTTCATTGGTATGTCAAATGATTCAGCAAATGCGGCGGAACAATTAAAAACGCTTCAAGGCTGGCTGGTTTCCAATGTGCCAAGGATGGAAGGGCCACAATCTGATTTTGATGTCAAAAATTATCAGCAAATGGCCGCAGCAATTGGTGACCCACTATTACCACCTGAACGTAAAAAAGCAGCATTAAATGGCTTGATTGGCATTTTGAAAAAGTATGCTGGTGATCAGCCAGCGGAAACACAAAAACCATTCCAAAAAGGTGAAATTAAATTCATGGGGTTTGAATAATGCCTATTGCCAAAATTCAATTGCCAGACGGCAGAATCGCTAAGTTTGAAGTGCCAGAAGGCACGCAACCTAATGAAGTTTTGGCGTTTGCCAATCAACATTTTGGCGATACACCAAAATCAGATGTGCAAAAACCAATTGATCCCACTGAAGGCATGAGCACTGCTGATAAGTTCCTGGCTGGCGCAGGTATGGGAATGACAAACTTAGCACGCGGGGCAGGGCAGCGATTAAGAGACATTGCAGGCAATGACTTTGGTGACAGATTTGGATTACCCACAGAGGCCGACATAACAGAAGCAAGACGGCTTGACTCGCCTTTAAAAGACACAACAGCCGGGACAGTAGGTGATTTTATAGGTGGTGCGTTACCGCTAATGGCGTTACCTGGCGGCACCTTAAAACAAGCAATCGGCACAGGCTTAACGGCAGGTGCTTTACAACCAACAACGGACAATGAAAGTGTTATTAAAAATGCTTTGATTGGCGGAGCTGGCGGCGCATTAGGCCAAGGTGCAGTTGCTGGTGCTGGTCGATTGTTGCGTCCGGTTAGGTCTGAATTGTCGCCTGAATTGTCAGCACTGGCACAGAAAGCACAAGAACAAGGCATTGATTTGAATGCGGCTCAATTGTCTGGATCTAAGCCTTTAAAGTGGATTGATTCAGTCATGAATGACTTGCCATTGACCGCAGGTGCTCAACAAGCGGCAAAAGAAGCGCAACGCAAGCAGTTTAATACCGCTATTTCAAAAACCATGGGATCTGAAGCTGATAATCTTGGCGAGGACGTTATGGCACAAGCAAAAGCTAGGATTGGCGGCAATATTGGCGATATTGCAAAGCGCAATGACTTCAACTTAGATAATCAGGCTTTTACTGACTTGGTGAAAAATAAGTTTGAGGCTCAAAAATTTGAAACTAGCGACGTGCAAAACATTGTCAATAATTACATTGA
>CAYQOJ010000050.1:10636-16822 GCA_964419105.1 uncultured Methylococcus sp. | reverse complement strand
GTGGTCTTCAGGGCCACGCTTCCGATGGAACTCGCAGACCGGATCGAGGCTGAATCGGGTGCATTGATCGAGGAGGGGGCACAGGCACTGGCTTCCGAGATTGCCCGGGTTTCGGCCTTGCGTGAAACCGAGGGGGTCACGGTCGTTCCCTGTTACAGCCACCCCGGCGAACTTCCGATTCGGATTCTTTGTCCTCGCGCGCTGGATTTTCTGTCGATGGTCGAGGGGCTGGATGAACTCATGGTGCTCATCGACAGCCTCTGGCTCTCGGGGCTTTTGACCAACCGTCATCGATCCGAGGCCGCCTATCAATGGCAACAGCGGATTCTCCGCGTTGCCCGGCGGATCGCAGCGATTGAGTCTCAGGTTCGATCCCGGTCGGTGACTGGTGCAGAACCCACTCCGTCACCTTTTGATGCGATGGATACCGTTCGGATTGGCGATGGTGAGTTCTTGCCTTTGCAGGACGCTTCCGGGGGTGCATGAGGGGGCTAAAGACGGACCCTTGATGCAAGAAGAGGGGCAGAGGATGGGTTCTGAGTGGTATCCTCACGGGTTTGTGATGTGACCCCCAGAACCCCTTGGCTCCTCATCTGAAACGTCCCTTTCGCGCGCTATGGATCAGTCTCATCCTCAATGGGTGTACAGGCGGACTCCTGACCACCGTCGGGCCCGATTATGAACAGCCAGAACTGACGGCCGCCCGAACCTGGCAGTCCGAACAGCCGAGGCTCCCTGAATCCAGGGCGGTCATGCCGGCCGATCTTCGCGATTGGTGGCTCAAGTTCAATGATCCTGAGTTCTTTCGTTTCCTGACCGAGGCCCAAAGAGTCAGCGCCTCGGTTGCCGATGCCCGGGCTCGGATTGAATCGGCGCGGGCCGAAATGGTCACGGCCATGGCCAATGGCCTTCCGCGCCTCGACACCCAGGTCGACATGCTGAAATCCCGGTCAACCTTCGGCGGGCCACCTTTTGACTGGACACGTTATCAGGCTGGGCTTCAGGCCAACTGGGAAATTGATCTTTTTGGTGGGATTTCCCGTCAGCGGGAAGCCGCCGAGGGTAACCTCGCTTCCCGTCACAGTGCCTGGCATGATGCCCGAGTCGCCTTGGCGGTCGAGGTTGCCAATGCCTATATCGACTTTCGCTATTGTCAGGCGCTGACGCTGATTGCCGAAAAAGATGTGCTTTCCCGTCGTGAATCAGCCCGTCTTGTCGAGCTTGCCGGTGTGGCAGGGCTCCGTCCACCTGCCGATGTTGCGCTTGCCATGGCATCTTCTGCGGATGCCGAAGAGAATCTGGTTCGCCAACTGGGCATGTGCGAGCGATCGATCAAGGGCTTGGTCGCTCTGACAGGGCTCACGGAAGCGGAGGTCCGTTACCGGCTGACCCAAAAACCGGAAAGCCAGGCCCGATTTCCGGCGCCCCCGCCTTTCAGGCTCAAGGGGCTTCCTGCAGAGACCTTGCTCCAGCGTCCGGATGTCGCAGCAGCCGAGGAGCAGGTCCAAGAAGCCAGTGCGCGCATTGGCGTTGAAGAGGCCAAGCGTTACCCGCGCTTGAGTCTTACCGGTAACATCACCCCCCAGCTCCAGACGGTGAGCGGCATGAGTGCCTTTAGTCCCTATGCCGCAGGTGCAGGCGCAGCGGCCACCTATTTTGCCAATACCTGGTCCTTCGGCCCGACCCTGACCATGCCGATATTCGATGCAGGAAAGCGACTCGCTGATGTCGAGGCAGCACGCATTCAGTTTGAGGCGGCGAAGACCCGATTCCAATCGACCGTTCGAACGGCCGTCAAGGAAGTGGAGGTGGCTCTGGTGCGCCTCAAAACGGCGGAAGAACGACTTCCCAAGGCACGGGATGCGCTCGCGGGTTATGAAAAGAACTTTACCGCCACCGATCATCTTTATCGCGCGGGATTTGGCAGCCTTTTGGAACTGGAGCAGGCACGAAGGCAGACGTTGATTGCGCGAAGAACCCTGGCCGATCTTGAGCAGGAACAGGTTTCAGCCTGGGTGGCGCTTTACCGGGCAGCCGGGGGCGGATGGCAGGATTCAGAAGGGGTGGCACCAGCGATCCCGGTTCGAGAGGATCCCCGTAATCCCATAACCGGTCAGAAGGCGGAGGAATACAAACGGTGATCGATTGGATGCGACACACATCAACCCGGATGCGCCTGGTTGTCATCGGGATCCTTGTTCTTTTATTGGGGTTCCTTTTTCGTCCCGGTGAGGAGGGCGTACCTCAAACCAGCCCCAAGGCTGCCCTGACCGTTGAATCGGTCATGCCGGTCGCTGTAACGCTTCCGATTACGCTTTCTGCCAATGGATCGATCAGTGCATGGCAGGAAGCCGTCATCAGCGCTGAACTCTCCGGAATTCGGCTGGTCGAGATCCTGGCGCAGGTCGGCGATCGGGTCAAGAAAGGGCAGGTGCTGGCCCTCTTTGATCGGGAGCGGGTGGCTTCCGACCTGGAGAACAGTCAGGCGGTCCTCGCTGAAGCCGAAGCCACGCTCCAGGAAGCCCGAGATAACGCCCGAAGGGTGCGTCAGATCATTGATGAAGGCGCCCTGAGCGCCCTTCAGGCCGGACAATACCTCACCGGAGAAAAGACGGCCGAAGCCCGGATGCGGGCGGCCAAGGCGCAAGTGGAGATCCAGCGGCTCAGAATGCGACATACCCAGGTCCTGGCCAACGATGATGGCATCGTCACCCAGCGCTCCGCTGTCCTTGGCGGGGTGACCGTGGAGGGGCAGGAGCTTTTCAGGTTGATTCGTCAGCAGCGACTGGAGTGGCGTGCCGAAGTCACCGCGACAGAGCTTCCCAAGGTCCGCGTCGGGACGAAGGTCAGCATCCGGGTGCCGGATGTCGGTAGCCTCGAAGGCGTCGTCCGGATGGTCGGGCCTGGCCTCGATCCTTCAAGTCGTTTCGGCATCATTTATGTCGACCTTCCAGGAGCGGCGGATCGAGGCTTTAAAGCCGGCATGTATGCCCATGGAGAATTTTCGGTGGGATCGGCCGATGGACTGACCATTCCGAGGACGGCCATCACGCTTCGTGACGGATTCAGCTATGCCTTCAAGATCGTGGAGGCGAGGGATGGCATGGCTCGGGTGGAAGAGATCAAGCTCGAACTGGGACGGACGGATGGGGATGCCATTGAAGTTCTTCAGGGCATCGCGCCTCAAGATCACATCGTTCGGGCCGGCGGGGCCTTCCTCGCGGATGGGGACAAGGTCAGGATCTCGCCATGAATATTTCGGCAGGCTGCATTCGGACACCGCTTCCGGCCATTATGCTGTTTGTCTTGTTGACCCTTGGTGGGCTCTATTGCTTCAAGATGATGAAGATCCAGAATTTTCCGGATCTTGATTTTCCCACCGTCAGCATCACTGCAAGTCTTCCCGGGGCCTCCCCGCCGCAGCTGGAAACCGAAGTCGCCCGCAAGATCGAAAACGCCGTAGCGACCCTTCAAAAGCTCAAGCACACGACGACCCAGATTCAGGATGGCAGTGTAATTGTCACCTTGGAATTTCGGCTTGAAAAACCGCTGGATGAAGCCCTGGATGACACTCGCTCAGCCGTCTCCAAAATCAGAGCGGATCTGCCGAGTGATCTTCGCGATCCTGTGGTCACCAAGCTGGATGTGGTGGCCGCCCCCATATTGGCCTACACCATCGGTTCAAGGGACCGGGATGAGGAGTCGCTTTCCTGGCTGGTGGATGACGTCATTGTCCGCAAGCTTCTGGCTGTTCCCGGTGTGGGAGCCGTGACCCGGGTCGGTGGTGGAAACCGCGAGATCGCGGTTCGGCTCGATCCCCTGAAGCTTCAGTCCCTGGGGCTCAGTGCGGCCGATGTCTCAAGACAGCTTCGGTTGACGCAAAGGGAAGGGGCCGGAGGACGCGCCGAACTTGGGGGCGGCGAGCAACCCGTCAGGACCCTTGCCAATCTCTCGAGCGCCAGCGAATTCAGGTCATTGCCGATTGTTCTGCCGGACGGGCGACGCATCGAACTTGATCAGCTGGCTGAGATCCGCGATACGGTAGCTGCCCACCGACAGCTGGCCCTGCTCAATGGACAGGAGGTTGTGGGCTTTGAGGTCAGCCGGAGCAGGGGAGCAAGTGAAATTGAAGTCGGCGCCGGGGTGCGACGGGTTCTGGATGAAATCAAAGCCAAGGATCCTGATCTGGTGCTGACTGAGGCCTTCAATTTTGTTCAGCCCGTTCAGGAAGAGTTCAACGCTTCCATGGCCCTGCTTTACGAAGGCGCGGCGCTGGCGGTACTGGTGGTCTGGCTGTTTCTTCGCGATGCGAGGGCCACCTTTGTCTCGGCGGTTGCGTTGCCTTTGTCGGCCATTCCGACCTTTATCGGCATGTATGCCTTTGATTTCAGCCTGAACGTCGTCTCCCTTCTGGCCTTGTCGCTGGTGGTGGGCATTCTGGTGGATGATGCGATTGTCGAGGTGGAAAACATCGTGCGCCATCTGCGGATGGGGAAATCGCCCTACGATGCCGCCATGGAAGCGGCGGATGAAATTGGCCTTGCAGTGGTGGCGACCACCTTTGCCCTGATTTCGGTTTTTCTGCCCACAGCGTTCATGAGCGGCATCGTGGGCCGCTTTTTCAAGCAATTCGGGTGGACCGCAGCGCTGGCCGTTTTTGCCTCGCTGGTCGTTGCGCGCATGCTGACACCGATGATGGCGGCGTATCTCCTTAAGCCCAGTGTGCCTGAAGTCGAAACCTCGGGATGGCTGATGCCGAGGTATCTTGAGGCCGTGCGTTACTGTCTTCGGCATCGTTGGGCGACGCTGGGGGGAACGGGCCTTTTCTTTATCGGCTCCTTGATGCTCATCCCGCTCCTCCCTCAGGGGTTTATTCCGGCAGACGACAATCCCCAGACGCAGGTCTTTGTTGAATTGCCCCCCGGTTCGACCCTGGCACAGACGCATGCGAGCGCCGAACGAGCGCGGGAGCTTCTCCTTGATATTCCGGAAATTCGCAACGTCTATACAACCATTGGTGGCGGCGCTGCAGGAAGTGATCCCATGGGAGGGCAGGCGGAAGCCGAAGTCCGCAAAGCCACCCTGACCATCACGCTGGCCAATCGCAGCGAGCGCTCGGTCCGAAAACAGGTGATCGAGAAGGCGATTCGTGCGCGCCTTGAGCATCTCCCTGGGGTCAGGACCAAAGTGGGACTCGGGGGCTCCGGCGAAAAGTACATCCTGACCCTGAGCGGGGATGACGCCAACCAGCTCTCCGAGGTGGCCCGTCATGTCGAACGCGAGCTCCGGACCATCGAGGGGGTCGGGAGTGTCGCTTCCAGTGCGGCTCTGACACGGCCTGAAATTGCCGTCCATCCCGACTTTGAGACCGCTGCAGATCTGGGAGTCACCGCCGCCGCCATTGCCGAAACCCTGAGGATCGCGACCCTTGGGGATTACGACTGGTCCCTGCCGAAGCTCAATCTGGCCCGTCGCCAGGTTCCGGTCATGGTGCGCCTCGATGAATCCGGGCGGAATGATCTCGATATTCTTGCCCGCCTTCCGGTGCCCTCGACCAAACCCGGCGTGGGCTCGGTTCTTCTGGGCCAGGTCGCCAAGCTGGAACTCTCCAGTGGTCCCCAGGTAATCCGTCGTTATGACCGGGTCCGGAACATCAATTTCGAAATCGAGCTCTCGGGCTTGCCCCTGGGGGAAGTCACCCAGGCTGTAGCGGAGCTGCCAAGCCTCCGTTCGCTGCCGCCCGGGGTCCAAAGGGTGGATGTGGGCGATGCTGAAATGATGGCTGAACTCTTCGGGAGCTTTGGTCTGGCCATGCTCACCGGGGTGCTGTGCATCTTTGTCGTGCTGGTCCTTTTGTTCAAGGATCTCATTCAGCCGGTGAGTATCCTCGCTGCTTTGCCAACGGCCTTTGGTGGCGGCTTCGTCGCCTTGCTTCTCGCCGGCAAGGCCTTTTCCATGCCCTCTCTGATCGGACTGGTGATGCTGATGGGGATAGCCGTCAAGAATTCGATCCTTCTGGTCGAATATGCCATCGTCGCCCGCCGCGATCACGGCATGGACCGGTTCTCGGCGCTGGTGGATGCCTGCAGCAAAAGAGCGCGTCCTGTGGTCATGACCACGATTGCGATGGGCGCAGGCATGTTGCCGATTGCCCTTGGGCTTGGGGAGGCTGATACCTCGTTTCGA
>CAYQOJ010000050.1:0-10626 GCA_964419105.1 uncultured Methylococcus sp. | reverse complement strand
TTTGCGGTCCTTGGCGGCTTGGTGACATCGACGGTCCTGAGTCTGATCGTCATTCCGCCCGTTTTCACGATCCTCGATGACAGCAAGAGCATCTTTCCTTGGCTCATCAAGATTTCAGGTCACCTCGGGATGAATCGTCGCTGATCCCATGGCCCGGGGTCATGGGCCCCATGAGCGGGAAAAAGGCCAAAAAAAACCGCGCGAGCAAAGCTCTAGCGCGGCTGAGGAGGAGTCAAAAAATAAGCACCTTCAGGCTTAGATTAATGATCTCATCCCATAAGGTCCAATCAATATTTCGTATGTTTATTACAAGAAATATTTATGGATTGTTGAGGTGAAACGTGACGCTTCCGATCCGGATGCGGACTATTCGATGACCAAACGGGTATTTCGAGCGCTGGCCTTGGGCAGGGTCAGGGTCAAGACCCCATCCTGATATCGGGCCTTGGCGGTGGCCTGATCGATCTCGCTCGGAAGCTTGAACGCGCGAGTGACGGTACCTGCGTAGCGCTCGCTATGCAGGACCTTGCTGTCCTCGATCTTGCGGTCCTCGGGGCGAAATTCCGCCGTCAGGGTCACCTTGTTGCCGTCAATACTGACATCGATATCTTCACGCCGGACACCGGGAATGTCGGCATGAACAATGTAGTCGGGCCCAGATTCCTGAACGTCAAGACGGATCTGATCGGGATTCTGGACACGATCGCCGGGGACAGGGCGAACAAAATACCCGGCCGGAACTTCCTTGAAAATGTCGTCGAACAGGGTACGTGCAAGTACTGCGCTCATGGGGGTCTCCTAAAGTCTTGAGAGCAGGATTCTGCTCCCTTCACGAGACCGATGTGGGGCAACTCGATCACAAATCAAGAGGAACGATCAGGTCTTTTAGTCCTGCCCGCAGACCAGCTTGAGGGCCAGCTTCTTGTCGGCGCTGGCGTCAGGCCCATCGATGGAGAGCCATTGATTATCAAGTGCGTAACTGATTGGTTTTTGGGTCGCTGACTTTTTAAAGGTGTGAATGATGGTGACGCTCGTATCCCGAAAGAAGCGATGCTCGCAGTCATAATCGACCAGCATGGTGGTCTGGACGCGGGAAGCATCAGTATAGGTGGTCGTGTCCTGCGTCTTGGTATGGACGATCATGCCGTCGATACCCGTTCGTTCCACTGAGACGATCCGGACCATGGATTCATCGGTAACCTCACGAAGGACATGAGGTGCCTCACTGATCTTCTGGGATTTACTGACGGAATGATGCTCCCCCGAGAGTGGGGTCTGACTGGCACAGCCCAAGGTGAGTACGATGAAAGGGAAGGACAGAAGCGTTAGGTGTTTCATGGCAAGAGATCCAGCGCACGGTTTCAAGGGGCTCGGTTTCAATCTTACGTCAGCCGCATGGTCAAATGCGAGAGCACTCGATCTTGGGGGAGCTTTCGGACGACGAAAATACGGATCGATATACTCGTTCCTACTGGATTCCAAGCCATAGGGGGCTACCGTGAATAAAACCCGAGCGATGATTTCTTCTCTGCTTCTTCTTCCGACATCCGAGGCCTCGGCGCACCTTCTTGAGGGTGAGATGTTAGGAGTCACCGATGGATTTCTTCATCCCATCATCGGGCTCGATCATTTGCTGGCGATGATCGGGATTGGATTCTGGTTAGGCAGCCAAGTCCATCGCTGTTCCTTTCGAATGCTTGGGTTGTTGCTTATCAGCCTCATCTTGGGGGCCATCCTGGCGGTATTGCCCTCATCAACACTCTGGCTTGAGCCTGGGCTCGCCAGCTCGGTCCTCCTCCTGGGGCTCCTGATTGCGGGTCGATTTCCACGTTCAGTGGGGTACGGTCTTTCCATCCTGGCAGGCCTTCTTCACGGTTATGCTCATGGTCATGAAATCCCGGCCACCGTCGGAGCCCTTGACTATGGATTGGGCTTTCTGATGGCCACGGCCGGTCTTCTGTCACTGGGCTGGTTCCTGGGCTCTAAGGCGCGACATGCGCCTATCTTCCAAAGGTTATGTGGCGCCCTGATGATGGCGATGGGTGTACAGATGCTTCTCGGATAGTTTCGCAATCCTATTACACTCTGTTCGATGGACTCAGCGGATAAAATGAGAGTTTGAGCCTGCCTTTGATTTCTTGAAATTCGAGGGGGCAAGACCCATGTTATGGCTATCCCGTGACCTAACCTTCATTGCATCGATCTGAAATGCCCCAACCGAAACTTCGTTTTCTTTGTGTTTGTTGCGCCCTCCTTTTGAGTGCTTGCGTCAGTAACCCCATTACCGGGCGCTCCCAAGCCATGGTCGTCAGCGATGAGCAGGCGGCTTTCGAGTCCTCACAGTCCTACACGCAACTGATTGGAGAGGCTGGAAAAAACAAGACCTTGGATGACGATCCTGCCCAACTGGCGAGAGTCAAAGCGATTACGGACCCCCTCGTGCGTGAGGCCATCGCACTTCGCCCTAATACCGGTGCCTGGAATTGGGAGGTACATGTCCTCAAATCCGACGAGGTCAACGCCTGGTGCATGGCCGGCGGGAAGATGGCGATCTACACGGGTCTTCTGAGCAAACTCAACCCGAGTGATGATGAAATCGCGGCAGTCATGGGGCATGAGATTTCCCACGCGCTCCTCTCCCATCAGGCCGAAAAGTTGTCCAGGACCCGAATGCAGCAGGTCGGGGTTTCGGCTGGCGTTCTGGCAGGGACACTCTTTGGCGTTAACCTTTCCGGCCTGGCACCCATTGCCAATTCGGTTGCTGACGTAGGTCTTCAACTTCCCAATAGCCGTGAAGCTGAAACCGAGGCGGACACAGTAGGGCTTAAATTGGCGGCCAAGGCCGGTTATAACCCGGAAGCTGCCGTCACCCTCTGGAGCAAGATGCTTCAGGTGGAAGGGGCCAGTGTTCCCGAATGGCTCAGTACCCATCCGGATACCCGAAGCCGCCTTGCGCATGTGAGGGAAGAGGCCCAGAAACTCATGCCTGTCTACGAGGAAGCCCTCAAGGCGCGTCAGACTGCGCACTGAGCAGAATGGATTAGCCTCGCGGTAGCCTGTGACCCTGGGCAAGCCCCTCGTCAACCGTCGAAAAACATTGGACGGGCTTGGTCCTTGCGTAATTTGGATCCTCGGGGCGGTGGAGAATGCCTGATTTTGACAGTTTGATCGGTCTTTCGGATGGGCAGCCCGGGGCAACATTCGACGGATTGCTGCGTCCGTTAACGCTCGCTGAGTCCTTTGCGCCTGCCGCAAGATCAGGGCGATGCCCGACATAGGTTTCGTAGGCCTGAACCCAGTTGGTGGCAATCGCTTTCTGAGCTTCTGCGAGTGAAATCTTCCCTCCACAGACCAGAGCGTGAAGCGTATTCTCGAGTTCATCCTTCACGTGGGCATTCATGGGCTGAGTAAGAAACGATTCAGGCCAGAGATTCTCGATTGCATTGGACCCCCCAAGTTCAAGGCTAATGAGATGGTCGACCTCATATTCCCCCGGTTGACGTGAGGAGATGCCATACTGCCGATAGGCGAGTTCCTTGGTCTCCCGGGATACATTTCGCACCCGTTTTGAGTAGCCTGGGACACAGATTTCATCGGGGTCGGTGGAGAGGATGTCACCTGGGGTTAACCGCGGATCGGGCATGATCGGCGACTCTGCGAGGCAGGCTGAGCTGATCAGGAGAAGGGCGAGACAGCCTTGAAGAGGCATCCGGTGGGAGCGAGGTCTTTCCATGGGTTTTCGTGCGTGAGAAGAGTTTTACTGGAGAATCGGGACCAACGAGGGTTGTCCTCAATTATCCCAGAACCAAAACGACCTGCTTCCCTCCCTCAAGGGCGGGGTTTCTCGCGAGAAAAAACCGATGAAGATCACGATCCTTGAATCAACCATAACCTGTCCTCTTTGCGGGCATGCAGAAAAGGAAAGGATGCCAACCGATGCCTGTCAATTTTTTTATCCTTGTAAGAGCTGTGGGCAGGTTTTGAGACCACTCGCGGGAGATTGTTGTGTTTTTTGTTCCTATGGCTCAGTCAAATGTCCACCTGTCCAGGAACAAAAAAGCTGCTGCTCTTCTTAAGGTTAAGGGCCAGAAATTCAAGCCAGTGATACATATCGCCCTTTTCATCGAGATGAAGCATGCAGCCAATGTTAGAGGTCAGCGCGATAGCGGTTTCAACGTTTTCGAGACCCAGCTCTTCCCGCTTCTGTGCGCGGAGAGTCTTCGCAGGGGCGGGACTCAACAGAGGCTGAATACCGCCTGCGCCACAACACTTCTGGATCGATGGCCCTTCGGCCACGTTGAATCCCAGTTCGCGAAAGAGCATCGGCAAACGACCCCGAAGTCGAAGACCGTGCTGAAGGGTGCAGGGTTCATGAATCCTGAGGTGAATCTCCCCGGTGGCGCTTACTGAAAGGTGTTGTCTGAGCTCATCAACATGCCAATCCAGCAATTCCAAAGGATCCAGAAGCCATGGCTGCACGCGAGTGGCCGTGGCTTCCCATCGAGGGTCATCGCGGAACAAGCGCTTGTAATCCTTGAGCATCAGGCCACAGGCAGAACTGCTCATGAGAATGAGAGGATTAGGGTTTTCGGGGTGGTCGAGGTAAGGTTCAAGGACTTTTAGAGTTTTTTTTGCCTGAGCCCTCGCGCTCTGGACTTCCCCTAAATGATATCCAAGCGCCCCACAACAATCCGCTTGGGAGACCCGGATCGCCTGATATCCGAGAACTCCAAGAATTCTTTCAAGGGCATCGTCGATGGCGGGCGCCAGTTGGCGCTGGACACAGCCAGTCAGGATGATGACCTTTCCTCGTCCCCCGGTTAGCGAAGAGTCTGCCTTGGGGCGTTGACGTGGGATTTTGAGATAGGCGCTCAATCTCCGTGGAAGCAGGAACCTTAATCCGCGCGCGAGGGAAAATCCGAGGCTCAGCCATCGCGGATAATTCATGGCGCGTGTCAGAAGAAGCCGGGGAAGGCGGGAGGGCAAGCTCCTAGGATGCTTCACGTCAAGCCATTGTCGACCCCCGTCAATGATATGGCGATATTCAACGCCACTGGGACACGTTGTTTCGCAGGCAAGACAGGTGAGACAGTGATCCAGATGCTGGCGGGTTTTGTTCGTCACGGGTTGTTGATCCCGCATCGACCGAATCAATGCAATACGTCCTCGGGGGGCCTCGAGTTCAAGACCCGTCGCGAGATAGGTGGGACATGTGGCATTACAAAATCCACAGTGCACACACCGGGAGGCGAGCTGGTTGAGCTCATCTAAACTGACCAATGGCGTGAAGTCATCCATGCGAAAAAACGCCGGCCGGATCCAAAACCTTCATCACGCCAGACTGGATGCGGGATCGGGTCGATTCGGACGCTGAGGCTCCAGTCGAAAGCCAGGCCGTTTGAAAGCGGTGATCAAAGGGCGCAGCCCAACCGTTGAACTCGCCAAGAATTTGGGAAAGGGGAAGCGTATCGCCATTACCACGCCACCAGCGTAATCCTCCCTCCCACTCGAGCATCGTATCCCCCTCGATTGAAAGGGGTGGGGTGGCTGGAGGTACGATGAATCGCCAGAGCTTCGACGTCGCTGTCTCACTTTTGCAAAGTGTCGGATGACTTTGAGTCTTGAGATGCTGCCAAAGGGTATCGGCTTCCTCAGGATCAAGCTTGAGCATGGGCATCTCTCTACAAATTTCGAGGACGGCCTCCTGGACGGCGGCATGGCCTCCTTCAAGCCGCACCCAAAAACGGCCTGTATGGGATCCAGTGAACAGGCTGGCACCGACAGGCCAGGGGCGAGCTCGAGCCAGGTTTATCCATCGCAGCGCCTCGGATTGCTCCATGTCCATGACCAGTGTCTGGCGCGCAGGGGGCTTGGGCAAGACCTTCAAGGTCACGTCCAGCAAAAGTCCAAGACGCCCCCATGAGCCTGCAAAAAGCCGGGAGACGTCGTATCCGGCGACATTCTTGATGACGGTTCCACCAAAGCGAAGAGTCCTACCTTGGCCATCAATCACCTCAACACCAAGGAGATGATCTCGAAGGGGGCCTGAGCGCATTCTGCGGGCGCCTGCAAATCCCGCGGCGATCATGCCGCCTACGGTCCCTCCGTTTCCCCAGCGCGGGGGCTCGAAAGACAGATGCTGCCCTTTGAGGTTCAAGGCTTCTTCGACTTCCAACAAAGGGGTTCCAGAGCGGACCGTCATGAAGAGTTCTTCAGGCTCATAGCTGATGATGCCCTGATAGTCCCGGGTATCAATAAGCTCCCCAGAAGCCGGGGCGGAGAGAAAATCACGAGTGCCCTGGCCACGAATACAAAGGCATTTCCCCTTGGCATGGGCCGCTTTGATGGCTTCAATGTAGGTGCGCCTGACCGAATTCATCAGAACCGCTCCAACCCCGAGTCTGAGGCTGAACCTGAACGCACGCTTTTGCGACCGTGCTCGACACAACGGCGAAGCGTTGGAATTCCCTTGTCGGGATTGAGGATCTGAAAGGGATCGAAAACGTGCTTAAGCGCATGAAATACGTCCCGTTCAGCATCGGAAAATTGGATACACAAACTGTCGAGCTTCTCGACTCCGACGCCATGCTCCCCGGTGACGGTTCCCCCAAGCGCAATGCATTTCTCGAGGATCGCGTTTCCGAACGCTTCAGCACGTTCCCACTCTCCTCTGATTTTGCCATCAAACAGGATAAGAGGGTGCATGTTGCCATCGCCGGCGTGGAAGACGTTCATGCAGCGAAGGCCGTATTGACGTTCCAGTACGGCGATATATTCCAAAAGCGGCGCCATTTGGCGACGAGGCACCGTTCCGTCCATGCAATAGTATTCGGGTGCAACCCGTCCTGCGGCGGGAAACGCATTCTTTCGGCCGCTCCAGATCCTTTGACGATCGTCTTCAGACTCCGATACCGTGATTGAACGCACGCCAGCGGCCTGAAGCACGTTAGCGATGCGCTCCATTTCCTCGCGGACCTCAGTTTCCGTCCCATCCGATTCCACCAGCAGAATGGCAGCAGCCTCACAGTCGTAGCCTGCGTGGATGAAGTCCTCCACCGCCCGGGTTGCCGCTTGATCCATCATTTCAAGACCTGCCGGGATGATCCCGGCTGAAATGATGGCGGCAACCGCGTTTGCGCACGCCGTGATGGAGTCGAAACTGGCCATGGCCACCTTCGCGCAAGCGGGTTTTGAAATGAGACGTACCGTTACTTCGGTCACGATCAGCATCATGCCCTCGCTGCCGATGATCAGGGGTAAAAGATCAAGCCCCGGGGAATCGGGCGCAGCCCCGCCGATTTCGATGATTTCCCCACTGGAAAGTACGCCACGGATCTTCAGGACGTTGTGAAGGGTCAGCCCGTACTTCAGACAATGTACGCCGCCAGAGTTTTCACTGACATTGCCGCCGATGCTGCAGGCAATCTGGGAGGATGGATCTGGGGCGTAGAAAAGACCATAGGGTGATGCGGCCTCGCTGATGGCAATATTTCGAACGCCTGGCTCAAGGGTTGCCGTGCCAGCCAGAGGGTCAAGATCCAGAATTCGATTCATGCGGGCCAAAGACAATACAAGACCACCCGCAATAGGCCTTACCCCGCCTGAAAGGCCGGTCCCGGCTCCTCTTGGGACGATAGGAATATCGAGTGACTTGCACAATCCAACGATAGCGACGATCTGGTCTTCGCGCTCGGGGAGGACGACAACTTCAGGGATCTTGCGATGGGCCGTCAGGGCATCACTGGCATAGGTGACGGTTTCTTCGGGATCATCAAGGATCCAATCTCTCCCGACAATAGGAATAAGCCCCGCAATCAGGGCATCACGCTGGCTTTTCTGCGCGGTCGACATCTCAGAATACGGGAGGGGAAACTTGAGGCAAGTAAAGAGAGAACTCGAAAAAATCCGTGCTTGTACGATCTGGAACAAGAGCCTCAAGACGACGGCTTGGTGCAGAGTCAGTCTTTCTCAAAGGGACGATGGCTCGACCAGCAAAGCCCATCGTCCCTTATTGGTACGTAACTACTTTTGACTCAGGACCCAGTCGACCAACTTTTTGGCCTCTTCGGGTGTGACGTTGTTGGGTGGCATGGCCATCCCGCCCCAGACACCACCGCCACCTTTCATCACCTTTTGGGCCAGCTGATCCGCGACATTCTGACCGGCATATTTTTTGGCTACATCCTTGTACGCAGGTCCGACAATTCCCTTATCAATGCCGTGGCAACCGAGGCATCCTTTGCTTCTGGCCAGTGCCTCATCTGCTAAAGATGCTGGACTCATCACTGAAAGACCCAACAACAAGCTCATTCCGATCATCGACTTCATGGCGTTTCTCCTAGATATAAAAAAGGGGACGCGTCTTGCGGCATCTATGCCCTGTGTCCCGGCTCATCGAACGAAACCTTTTCGCTTCCCGGCGACAAGGTCCCAGATTTCTCCCTCCCGGGCGTTGTGGCAAATCAATGGTCCGCCGGCACGGGCAACGTGTCGTTCGGCTTCGATCAACTTGGCATCGATATCCGAATCACTGTGTTCGGGATCGTGATGGAAAAGGAACAGTTGTTTGACTGATGCGGCCAGAGCCAGCTCGACGACCTGGCCGACTGAGGAATGCCCCCAATGCACATGTGCATCGTATTCGTCATCGAAATAGGACGCATCGTGAATCAAGTAGTCGACCCCTTTGAGAAAATCAACCAGGGCATCCCAGCTGGCGAGGTTGCGGTCCTCTTCGCGAAGCTCATTATCCGTGATGTAGGCAATCGACTTGCCCGCATGTTCGATTCGGTAACCGAGACAACATCCCGGATGATCCAGGCGAAATGCTTCGACCTTGATGCCGTCATAGCGAAAACGCCCGGCCTCGGTGTTCACATAGGTCACCTGAGCCTGAAACTGATCGGGTTTGATGGGGAAATAAACCCCATTCATCTGACCTTCCAGCAGCTTCTGGAACGAAATCCCCTCATGGGCAGGCCCCATCAGATAGATGAAGTTTTTGGGGTTATAAAGCGGCTCGAAAAATGGAATGCAATTGAGATGGTCCCAATGCGGATGCGTGATGAAGAGCCGGCCATTGAAGTGGCCTGATTTTCGGCGCATCAGATGACGAGAAAAATTGCGAAGACCGGTGCCGGCGTCAAAGATGAAGTGCCGGTCTGAGCCCATTCTGAGGCTGATGGAGGAGGTGCTCCCCCCGTATCGAAGGGTATGGCGTCCTGAAACCGGGAGCGTCCCGCGCACGCCCCAGAAGCACAGATCAAATTCGCCGAACGCTGCAATTTTCTTGAGTAGGGCGGTAAGGCGAGATGTTCTCGGGGCCCATTCGGAGACCCCTGCGACCATGGCCTTGGCTGGATCGAGGCGTGAACCGTCATCTTCCAGAAGAATAATCGGCACATCCCGTTTTTGGGCTTCCGAAGCCAGCAGGGTGAGGGTCGAAAGGGGGTCCGTTCCGAGACTTTTCCCATCCAGCAAAAGGGCAGTGGTTGCCGTTGATCCCACCAGCGCCTTGAAAGCATCGATTTCCCCTGCGGCGTTGAGGCTGACCCCGTCCAGTTTCGCTGCGGCGGCCTCAAGGGACTTGAACAGTCGAGGGTCTTGAGTCAATAACGCGAGTCCATGTTCGCTCATTCGGTCTTCCCGGGGGTGGCCTCACCGCCCCTGTTTGCATTCGGTGGGGCGAGATTTGCCTCGGTAGAAGGCTGAATTTCGCAAAAGCCAGAAGCGTTTTCGATGATGCTCTGATAGGAGGGAAAATCGTCGACGACGTCACGGGCGATCGTATAAATGGATTGGCCTTCGACTTGTCCTTTGAGGTGGAACTCCCCGGCGTGCACGAAATCCCAGGGCTCCCTGGCAGCGGAACGGACCCCATCACTCAGGGCCAGGGCCTTGCCAACGGTGCGGGTCAGGGCTTCAAGGCGGGAGGCCAGATTGACGATGTCGCCCAGCACGGTGTAATCGAGCTTGGTACTCGAACCGATGTTGCCCTCAATCACCGAGCCTTTGCTGAGGCCAATGCCACAGTAGAGGAAGCTTTGAAGTCGGCATTTCCCGGCAGACGTGCGAAGGTTTCTGACAGCCTCAAGGATTGCCAAGGATGCCCGGATCGCCTGATCGGTCCCATCCTCAGGAAAATGCGCCACGACGCAGTCGCCGACATACTTGGTGACCTGGCCGCCATGGCCCACGATGATGTTTGAGCTGACATCGAGGAAGAGATTGACTAATTCGCTGACTTCCTCGACAGGGTAGAGCGACGAGAAGTAGGAGAAGGCGACGATGTCACCGAAAAGAATCACCGATTCCGTCTTTTTAACCGGGACGGTCAGGGGATTGATGCCCTCGGTCATGAACGCCAGCACCGCAGGTTGGGTATAGCGCTCGATGATCCGGTGAGACTCCGTGATGTTTTCCAGCATGATCCTGATGGCTTCCATCAAAAGATCACCGGTACCCTCGAGCCGAACGGTTTTCATCGACCATTCGGAGAAGAGTCGACCGGAAACGTCGTGCTCGGCCTTGAGGATCAAGATATCGCGATGCCGAGCATCGTTTCTGATCCGATCCAGCACCCGGTCGACGTCCTCAGGGGCACCTTCGAGAATCTGGAAAAAGAAT
>CAYQOJ010000049.1:0-16971 GCA_964419105.1 uncultured Methylococcus sp. | reverse complement strand
GAAGTAATCGACTAGGCTCCAGCAGCAAGCTTGGGTCATGCTCTGCCATCGGCCCAGCTTGCTACTCCCCTCATGGTGGCCCCTTGCCGGGCCAGCATGAGTCTTCCCCTCCTCATTCCTTCGTTTGACTTCTGGATGGCGACTTCCTCACTGGGAGATTTGCCATGAAAATTCTGATTACAGGTGCCAGCGGCTTTATTGGCCGAGCACTGGTCAAATCGCTCTCTGAAGACGGCCACGAACTTTTTCTGCTGACGCACCGGACGGCCCTGTCTGAAGCGCATGTCCGCATCAAATCGCTGGAAGAACTCCCCGCACAGACGGCAACCCTGGATGCTGTCATCAATTTGGCCGGCGCCCCCATCATGGGAAGACCCTGGACCGAAGCCCGCAAGAAGGTCCTCTGGCAAAGTCGCGTCGATCTGACAGAAAAGCTGGTCGACACGCTCGCCCA
This sequence comes from uncultured Methylococcus sp., assembly GCA_964419105.1. Lineage (GTDB taxonomy): Bacteria > Pseudomonadota > Gammaproteobacteria > Methylococcales > Methylococcaceae > UBA6136. The sequence continues at coordinate 16,517 of CAYQOJ010000049.1, read as the reverse complement.
ACTGAAATCCCCCCCTAAGATCTTCCTCAGTGGCTCCGCCATCGGGATCTACGGTGATCAGGGCGATAAACCCCTCAATGAATCGGCCTCCGTGAACGGCGGATTTGGTCATCAGCTCTGCATGGCTTGGGAGCAGGCCGCACTTAAGGCCGAGGCCTTCGGTGCACGGGTCGTCCTGCTACGAACCGGTCTTGTGATAGGCTCCAAAGGGGGTTTTTTGAAGCCCATGGAATGGCCTTTCCGTCTGGGCCTTGGAGGCCCTCTGGGTACGGGACGACATTGGATGTCCTGGATCCACCGTGACGACCACATTCGCATGATGTGTGCCTTGCTGGCAAATCCCCATGCCTCTGGTCCCTACAACCTGACCGCACCCCAACCGGTGACCAACAGCGAATTTACGACCACCTTGGCACGTATCGTTCGAAGACCGGCTTTCTTTCGGATTCCGGCAACCTTTCTTCAGTGGACTTTGGGAGAAATGGCGGGGCTATTACTGGAAAGCACCCGAGTCATCCCGGACAAGGCTTTGAAAGAGGGCTTTGCCTTTCAGTATCCTGAATTGGAGCCTGCCCTTCGCGAGGCATTGGACGAAAACTAGAGCAGGCCCCTCGCCTCGATCGGTTGCAGAAGATAGTGAATGGATGAGCCTTTAAAACGCTCCTGAAGCGATACCAGAAGGACATCCAGTTGTGCAGCCTCTCCAACGATTTCGAATCGAATTCGACGCTTCCTGCCCGTCACCTGTTCAATCAGACTCAAAGCCTCCTGACCCGAGGCATGGGCGTAGACGGTCCCTGCCGTAAACTCAAGCCCACCCTCCTGTTCCAGCAACCGGTCGATGACCTCTTCCTCCAACAGCGGAGGCACCACTAGCGTTAGTGTCTTAAGGCTCGGCATCGCGGACTCTCGGTTCAGCAAAGCGTCGGTAGAGGATTGGCAGCAAAATGAGGGTCAGAAGGCTCGACGTCACAAGGCCCCCGACACCGACAATGGCTAATGGCCGCTGAATTTCAGATCCGGGCCCACTTGCAAAGAGGAGGGGGATCAGGCCGAATGCGGCGATGCCTGCCGTCATCAGGACGGGCCTCAGGCGCCGCATAGCGCCCTGCAGAACGACTTCATCCATCGGTTGACCTAGCGCTCGAAGTTGATTGAAGTGATTGACCATCATCACGCCATTAAGGACCGCAATCCCAAGCAAAGAGATAAAGCCGACGGAAGACGAGACGGACAGATATTCCCCTGAAAGCCACATGCCGAATATGCCACCAATGACGGCTAGTGGCACATTGGATAGTACGAGGAGCGATTGACGGACAGAGCCAAAGGTCGAGAACAAGAGAAGAAAAATCAAACCGATCGCGATCGGGATGACAATGGCCAGACGAAGGGCGGCCCGCTGTTGATTCTCGAATTGACCGCCCCACTCCAGAAAATATCCCGGAGGCAATGACACCTTCGCCTTCACTGTCCGCTGGGCGTCTTCGACAAATCCAACCAGATCCCGATCAGCCACATTGCTGCGGATGACCGCCATTCGCTGTCCGCGCTCCCGGTTGACCAATACCACCCCTTCCGACGTCTCAAGGCTCGCCACAACCGATAGCGGGACCTTTTCTCCACTGGGGAGGACCACCTGAAGGGCCCGCAAAGATTCAGGCTCCCCAGTGCCACGAAGGAGCAGCGGTGTTCGCCGGATATCTTCCAGAATCGTCCCGATCTTAAGCCCCTCAATCTGCGCCCGAAGCATATCTGCAAGGGCCTCTGCCGTTATCCCAAGACGACCAGCGGCCAAACGGTCGACGCGGACGACCAAGTACTGCATGCCTTCATTTCGGGGCGTATAAACATCTGAGGCGCCAGGAACCCCTTTCAGGACCGCAGCGATCTCCTCCGCCTTGGCGTTGAGAACTGAAAGTTCGGGGCCAAACAGCTTGATGGCCACATCCCCTCGAACCCCGGTAAGCATTTCCGTCACCCGCATCTGGATCGGCTGAGTAAAGCCATACGAGATACCCGGGATGGTTTCAAGGACATGCCGGATTTTCTCGGCGAGGGCCTCCTTGTTACTGACCTTCCACTCTTCGCGGGGACGAAGCGTCAGAAAAGTATCCGTTTCATTCAGTCCCATCGGATCCAAACCGATCTCATCCGAACCGACGCGGGCCGTGACATCCAGAATCTCCGGCACATGTTCGATGAGGGCCTTTTGGATCTGGGTATCCATCCGAACCGATTGTTCGAGATTGATCGAAGGTAGCTTTTCCACCTGCACAATGAGATCCCCTTCATCCATGGTCGGCATGAAGGTTTTGCCGATGAAGGTGTAAAGCACGATCGCCAGTAGCAACAGCCCACCGGCAATTTTGACGACCCGTTCAGAGTGTGCCAGCGCCCAGATCAGGCAGGGCTCATAGAGTGCATGGAGCTTTTTTGAGAGCCAGGGCTCCTCATGCTTGACCCGCACCATCAGGAACGAGGCGAGGACAGGAATGACCAGCAAAGAAAACAACATCGACCCTGACATCGCAAACACGTTGGTCAGAGCCACTGGTCGAAACAGCTTGCCTTCGAGTCCTTCCAGGGACAATAACGGGACAAAGACGATACCGATGATCAAAGACCCTGAGATGACGGGTGCCATGACCTCCCGCATCGCACGATAGATGACATGCAGGCGGGGTAGCCGCGTTTTCTCAGGTTGTGCGGCCAGGTGCGCCGTAATGTTTTCGACCACAACCACCGCTGGATCCACCAATTTGCCGATGGCAATCGCAAGCCCCCCAAGACTCATAAGATTGGCCGTCAGGCCAAAGAATCGCATCAGCAGGAAGGTGAAAAGAGCCACCAGCGGAAGAATCAGTGCAACCGTCAGGGCGGCGCGAAAATCCCCCAGAAACAATAGGAGGAGCATCACGACTAAAATGGTCGCCTCAATCAATGCGTGAATGATGGTTCCGGTCGCCCGGTCCACCAAGAGGCTCCGGTTATAAAAGACATTGATAGAGACCTCGGCGGGTAGCGCAGGCTGGATGTCCTTGAGCTTTTTCTCAACCCCTCGGACCACCTCTCGGGCGTTGGCCCCGCGAAGGCTCAATACCAGCCCTTCAACCGTTTCTCCCTTCCCGCTCCGGGTTACCGCACCATAGCGCGTGAGAGCCCCGATTCGAACATCCGCGACATCGCCCACGGTAATCGGAACACCGCCTCGCTCCACCACCACGATTCGGCGGACGTCCTCAAGGTCCTTGATGCGGCCTTCGCTTCGGACCAGAAGCGCCTCTTCACCATCCCCCAGACGACCGGCGCCATCATTTCGATTATTCTTCTTGAGTGCCTCGATCAGATCGTCGGTCTTGATCCCTCGCGAAGAAAGGCGGATGCCATCGGGAATGACTTCAAAACTTCTGACCATTCCACCCAAGGCATTGACATCGGCCACACCCGGGACCGTTCTCAAGGCTGGCCGGATCACCCAGTCGAGAAGATTGCGTCGTTCGCTGAGGGTGAGCTGTTCTCCGTCAATCGTGAACATGAACATTTCGCCCAAGGGCGTTGTCATCGGCGCAATGCCGCCTTCCGCATTGGCCGGCAAAACCCCCCAAGCCCGCGAAAGGCGCTCTGTGACCTGCTGCCTCGCCCAATAAATATCGGTGCCTTCCTCGAAATCGATGGTGATGTCCGTCAGGGCATACTTCACCACGGATCTCAGCATCGTCTGACTGGGAATGCCGAGGAGCTCGACTTCGATGGGCGCCGTGACCCGGGATTCCACCTCTTCCGGTGTCATTCCAGGCACTTTGACGATCACCTTCACCTGGGTCGGGGAAACATCCGGAAAGGCATCAATCGGAAGCTTAAGCACCGCCATGACGCCCAATCCGGCAATCAACAGGGCAAGAAGCAGCGTCAATACCCGTTGGGTCAGGGCGAAACGAATCAGAGACTCCATGCGCCCTCTACTCGGGCCTCGCGTCGGCCGCCTCGAGCCACTTGGACTTGAGCCCCGCTACGCCCTGGATTACGACAGGTTCATTGCCCGTCAGGCCCTCATGGATAACGGCATAATGGGATTCCTCACCCGCCAATGCCACCTCCACCGCCTCAAATCCGCCTGGGCCCTGGACAAAAACATACTGGCGTCCTTCAAAGTTGAAGATCGCCGCCAATGGCACCTTGAGAATGTGATCTGTGCTCCGATGCATCAATTCAGCGTTGACATGCATGCCAGGCCTTAAAAGATCCGATCCTTCACTGATACGCGCACGGATCAGCGCCGTCTGATTCTGAGGATTGACGTTCTGGCTGATTTCTATGACGCGCGCACTGGCTCTGGGGTTTTCAATCCCAATACGGTCCCCGACCTGTGCCTCCTTCAAGAGCTCCTGGGGCATATCGACTTCCAGCCAGAGCTCATCGAGCTTGCCGACGCGAAAGAGGGGGGATAGGGCATCAACTTTCTGTCCGACGATCGCCATTCGCTCGAGAACCACGCCATCCGTCGGCGAGATCACCCGGTAACTGCCGCTGATCGGACGTCCTGCCTTGATCTGTTGAATGTCCTGTACCGACAGACCCGAGGCCAAAAGAGTCTGTTCGGCGGCTCGCAAAGCCGCCTTGGCTCGCTCAAAATCACTGCGGGTCTCCTGCCAACGCAATTTGGCAATCACCCCCTCCCGCAACAAGGCATCGTCCCGATGCATCTTGGATTCAGAAAGCGATAGCACGGACTGGGCATCCACCATCCCCCTTTGAAGATCCACCAACGCGATACTGTCGATTTCGGCCAGTACCTCGCCCTTTTTAACGCTGACTCCCAGAGGAACGTTCACCCGCGTGATGATGCCGGACTGAAGGGAGGTGACAGCAAATTCCTTGGCCGGCGGGATGACGACCCGGGCTGGCGCCTTGGCGAGCGGGATTGCCCCGATCACTTTCGGCAGTGCGGTCTTTAGATCCAGATGCTGGATGGCTTCCGCATCCAGCGAAATCGGGGGGGCTGAGCCCGCGTCCGTACTGACCACAAGGCCCAGCATCAGTAGGCGGGCAAGAGACCTCAACAACATTGCATCTGCTCCGAAGGGCGCGGCCTGTCTCCTCGGACGAAGGATCGGCAAAGGCACCCGGAAATTCACACTGGACTGTCTACCGGCGGCTCGGAACAGTATAGTACCGAAACCCTTTCCTTGCCCTTCGTAGGTCACGATGCTCTTTTCTCTCCCTGTCTTCATCGTGGGCTGCGGCGACATTGGCCGGCGTCTTGCCCTGAGGCTTCACGCCGAAGGTCTACCTGTCGCGGCCTTGGCTCGCTCCCCCCTTCGCCAAGAAGCACTTGAGGCCGCTGGGATCACGGCATATCCCGGGGATCTCGATGAAGCCCCGCCCCTCCTGTCTCTTCCGAGGGGGATTGAAACGCTCTTCTACTTGGCGCCGCCACCACCTACAGGTTCTGGTGATCCTCGGATGAGCCATGCGCTTGCAGCTCTTCAAACTGTTCCTAGGCGACTGATTTATATCAGTACGAGCGGCGTCTACGGCGATTGTGATGGCGCCTGGATTGATGAATCGGCCCCTGTGAAGCCCAAATCCGATCGTGCCCGGCGCCGGCTTGCAGCTGAACGCCTGGTCCATGACTATGCCTTTCGGACCGGTTGCGAAGCGATCGTTCTGAGGGTGCCTGGGATTTACGGCGATGGAAGGCTTCCCGAATCCCGGATCCAGCAGGGGCTTCCCGTCATTGACCCGCGTGAAGCCCCCTTCAGCAATCGTATCCATGCCGATGATCTGGCTGAGGCCTGTCTTAAGGCCAGAACCTTCGGGACGCCCGGACAGGCCTACAACATCACCGATGGGCACCCTTCCACCATGACCGATTATTTTTGGCAGGTTGCTGATCACCTGGGACTGCCAAGACCGCCAGCCATTCCGCTGGCCGAGGCTCGAAAGGTTCTGACCCCTGCGATGCTGAGTTTTCTCGAGGAATCCAAGCGTCTCGACAATCGTAAAATGCGGGAAGAACTCGGGGTAGTTCTTAGTTACCCCACCCTTGAAGACGGATTGAAGGCGATTTCCAGTCCAACCGATCTCCTCCGCGGTTGAATCCCATTTCACCTGGGTTTTCCTTGCCGCGCTCTCGGCCTAAACTGGCACCCTCCTTACACTCAGGATATGCCGATGTTGCACTTCAATCGCTTGTTTGTCCCGATCAGCTTGATCTCTACCATGGCTACCGCCGGCTCCAGCCTCGCTGCCGATGCAACCCGGGAAGCCATGAGCATCGTGGGCTCCTCAACGGTCTATCCCTTCTCAGCGACCGTCGCCGAGCAATTGGGCAAAAAGGGCGCTGTCAAAACACCCAAGGTCGAAGCCACCGGGACTGGGGGAGGGATCAAGCTCTTCTGTTCGGGTCTTGGCCCCAATAGCCCAGACATCGTCAACGCCTCTCGACGCATCAAAAAAACAGAGTTTGAGATGTGCCAGAAAGCCGGGGTCAAGGACATTGCCGAAATTCGATTCGGTTACGACGGTATCGTGATGGCCCAATCCATCAAGGCGAAGGACCAGCTCGCATTGACCCGCGATGAGGTTTACCTTGCACTGGCCAAAAAGGTTCCAGACCCCAAGAATCCCAATGCAAAGGTCGTGATCGACAATCCTTACAAGACCTGGAAGGACATCAATCCCAAACTGCCTGCACAAAAAATTCAGGTCCTAGGACCCCCACCAAGCTCCGGTACACGCGATGCGTTTGTGGAGCTGGCGATTGAGGCCGGCTGTCAGAATATCGCCTGGATCAAAGAGAAAAAGGCGACAGACGAAGCGTGGTTCAAAAGCACCTGCATGACCATTCGTGAGGACGGTGCCTATGTCGAGGTTGGCGAAAACGATAACCTGATCGTCCAGAAGATCGAAGCGAATCCGGACGCCATCGGCATCTTTGGTTTCAGCTTCCTCGACGTCAACGGGGACAAGCTGCATGCCGCTTCCATCGATGGTCAGGCACCCACCTATGAGACCATCATCAGCGGCAAGTACCCCATTTCACGTCCCCTCTTTTTCTATGTGAAAAAAGCCCATGTCGGTCTCATTCCAGGCATTAACGAATACGTCACCGAGTTTCTCAGCGATAAGGCGTCTGGCGAAGAGGGATATCTGGCTGACAAAGGCTTGATTGCCCTTCCGGCGTCCGAACGCAAGAAGGCGGTTGCCGATGCCAAGGCATTGGCCTCCATGCCTGCACCCAAGTAAGTCGACCCACCTGAACAAGGCCCCCCTCGGGGCCTTGTTTTCCGATCTGGCGCGTTCCCAGATCGGATCCATTAGGGTATTCTAATATTTTGCCGGTGGCTTACGATGATCTTCCGACAACTCTTTGAGCCCGAGACATCCACCTACACGTATCTTTTGGGATGCCCTGTCAAGCAAAGGGCGCTTCTGATTGACCCGGTTGCCAGCGAGGTGGATGCCTACGTCAGTGTCCTCAAGGCACTGGGCCTTCGCCTCTTTTATACCCTTGAAACCCACGTCGCCCTGCTTAACGAACTCAAGCTGACCCTCTTCTATACCCTTGAAACCCATGTGCATGCCGACCACATCACCGGTTCAGGCCTCCTAAGGGAACGACTGGGTAGCCACAGCGTGGTGCATCAAGCTGCAGGGACCCTCTGCCCGGATCTTCTCGTTTCTGATGGGGTTCGATTGCAGTTGGGATCTCTCGAGTGGACGGTATTGCATACGCCGGGGCACACCCAAAGTTGTGTCAGCTACCGTTTTGAAGATCGGGTCTTTACCGGCGATGCCCTTCTCATCGGAGGCTGTGGCCGAACTGATTTTCAGCAAGGGAACCCGGGACAGCTTTTCGATAGCATTCACCAGAAGCTGTTTACTCTCCCGCCAGATACCCTCGTCTATCCCGGCCATGACTATCAGGGGCAAACGGTATCAACGGTTCGTCAGGAAATCCAAAAAAACGTCCGCCTCGGATCTGGCGTTGATCGCAGTGCCTTCGTTGAACTGATGAATGGGCTGGATCTCCCCCTTCCCAAGCATATTCATGCAGCCGTTCCGGCTAATCTTGCCTGTGGCAAGGTCGATGCCACGTCCTAGTTCCGTCTGATGGCCGGTTTTTATCTAGGCCTTGCCGGTGTCGGGCTTCTGCTGGGGCTTTTGGGTGGCGGGGGCTCCCTGCTGCTCGTTCCCCTCCTCATTTATGGCGGTGACTTTCCGGTTAAATCCGCGATCGCCCTGTCACTTGCTGTGGTTGGTGCCACCAGCTTGATTGCGGTGTTGCGTCACACCCGTCAGGGGAATGTCTGCTGGAAGAACGGGCTTGCCTTTGGGCTTTCTGGGATGGCTGGCGCCTACGGCGGGGGACGGCTTGCAGGGTTTGTCCCCGAAAATCTTTTGATGATTCTCTTTTCCCTGATGATGCTGGTGACAGCCCTATCCATGCTCTTAGGTCGAAGGCTCCGCCCTGGCCTTGAGACATCGCCGGGAGCGCCCTGCCCGACCCGAATTCACCTTCCAATCGTCCTTTTTGATGGCCTTCTGGTCGGTGTCATCACCGGACTCGTGGGCGTAGGAGGCGGTTTTGTCATTGTTCCCGCCCTCAATCTTTTGGGCGGGTTGGCCATGCGAGCGGCCATTGGCACCTCACTTCTGGTCATCGGCATGAATTCGCTTGCTGCCCTCATGGGCTACAGTGGGCATGCGCCTATCGACGCATCAACCGTGGGCCTTCTTAGTGCCATCACCATTCCTGCGAGCCTCCTCGGGCACCGCTTATCCCGACTTTTGCCAGCCCAATGGCTCAGATTTGGGTTTGGTGTTTGTGCCCTGGTGCTTGCTGGATTTTTACTCCACCGTGAAGTCTCCTGGACGTCATTGGAGGCCGTCGAAACCCTCGTAAGGCTCCATCAAGAATTCTTCCGAGGTATCCTGACGGCCGTCGCGTTCATGCTCCTCTACTGGATCCGCGGTTTGCTTCACCAAAAGGAACTCGGTCAGAAACCACCCCGCTGACCCGAGCTCCAGGATCCCTCTAGACGGCAACCTCTGCAGCGATGTGCGGGTGGGGATCATAGCCCTTGAGAGCGAAGTCCTCGATTCGATAACTGAATAGGTCAGGGGCTTTTCGCAGAATTTCAAGTTGCGGCAAGGGCCTGGGGCTTCTCGAAAGCTGCTCGCGCGTCTGGTCCTGATGGTTGAGGTAGAGATGGACATCACACCCAAACCAAACGATCTCTCCGGGAAGATATCCACACTCCAGCGCCAAGAGATGGGTCAAAAGCGCAAGATTCGCAATGTTCCAGCTCAATCCGAGATAGGCATCCGCCGAACGTTGCATTAATGCGGCTGAAAGCCTTCCAGTCGTTTCAGAGACAAAAAACTGGTAGGTCTTGTGGCACGGCGGCAAGGCCATCTGGTCCAACTCCCCTACATTCCAGCCTTCAAAAAGAAGTCGACGTGATCCCGGATTCTGCTTGAGCGCTTCAATGAGCTCCTGAATCTGGTCAATTTCGCGGCCATCTGCCGTCTTCCATCGCCGCCACTGCGCGCCATATACCGGGCCCAGATCACCCCATTGAGCCGCAAAGGCATGATCCTCAAGAATACGCGCCTCAAACTCTTCCTGACTGATCGCCTCCCCCGTTTTTTCGCGATATCGCTTGAGGGGCCAATCTGTCCAGATCCTGACATTCTCAGCCAGAAGCTCCTGGATATTCCGCCCACCGCGGAGCATCCAGAGCATCTCCTTGAATGCGGTTTTCCAGAAAATTTTCTTGGTGGTAAAGACTGGGAATCCCTCACTCAGGTCGAAGCGCAAGCTCCGTCCAAAAAGAGCCCGCGTGCCCACACCTGTCCGATCGATGCGTGGGTCGCCAACGTCCAGAAGCTCCTGAAGGAGATCGAGATACTGTTGCTCAGGGTGGGATCGGTTCTGCATCACGCCGCTCTCGCCTTGCTGTAAGCCATCGCCAGAATGAAAAGACCTGCCAGGATCATGGGCAGAGAAAGGACCATGCCCATCGTCAACCAGCCAAAGGCAAGATAGCCAATATGGGCATCTGGAAGCCTCAGGAATTCGACGGCGAAGCGAAATGCCCCGTAGAGCAAGAGGAACATGCCGCTGACCGCTGTCCGCGGGGGATCCTGACGACGAAACCACCAGAGAATGAGGTAGAGGACAATGCCTTCAAGGAAGGCTTCGTAGAGCTGGGATGGATGACGAGGCTCCGGCCCCCCCGTAGGAAAAATCATTCCCCAAGGCAGATCCGTTGGCTTCCCCCAAAGTTCGCCATTTATAAAGTTGCCGATACGGCCCGTAAAAAGTCCCAAGGGCACATAGGGACCGATGAAGTCCGTGACATCCCCAAAGCGTGCATCGACCTTGTACGCAAAAACCCCCATCCCGGCAAAGGCGCCCAGCATGCCGCCATGGAAGCTCATGCCACCCTCCCAAACTCTAAAAAGAATCAAGGGCTCGTTGATGAAGGCATGAAAATTATAAAAGAAGATATAGCCCAATCGCCCACCCAGCATCAGGCCAACTGCACAATAGAAAATCAAATCCTCAATTTGGGTTGCCGTCCATGGGAAGCCTGGCTCTTTGGCCCGAAGCCGGGCCATGAACCAAGCGGCTCCGATACCGACAATGTACATCAGGCCATACCAATGGACCTTGAGGGGACCCAGGCTCAGAGCCACCGGGTCAATCTGGGGATAGGCGATCATGGTTGGAAAGTCTCTTGAAGGGAGAGGTTCGAGGCGGCGAAGGCCGCGCAAGGCCGGACTAAATGCGACTATCATAGTGTACCCAGATTCTGTGAACCACCCATGCATTCCGGCGTCTTCCATCGCACGGTCGCTCGGGATTGACGTCATCCACGATTTTTTAAGGAGACCCCTCCATGGCAGGGTTGCGTGATCAACTGCTGAAATCAGGACTTGTGACTGAAAAGCAGGTGAAGAAAGTGCAAAAAGAACAGGTCAAGGCCACCAAAGCCAATGCCCACCGTCCGACGGCGCCCGCCGTCGACACCGCCCCACGTCAGCAGGAAAAGCTGGAACGCGACCGCCTTCTCAACCAGCAGCGGCAAGCCGATCTTGCTCGACGGGAACTTGAAGCTCAGATCAAGGATCTCATCAACGCACGGCGTATCCTTGCTGAGGAAGGCGACACGCCGTTCAATTTCACAGTGGGTGGTAAAGTCAAAAAGCTCTACCTCACCGCAGCACTTCGCGATCAACTGGTTCGTGGCGTAACCGGCATCGTCCGATTTGAGGGAGGACATGCATTTGTTCCACGTGAAACCATTGAGAAAATTCGCCTCAGAGATGAGCATGCGATCATCCTTTTGAACGCTCTCAAGGAGGAGCCGACCGAAACAGGCGATGATCCCTATGCGCAATATCAGGTCCCAGACGACCTGATTTGGTAGTCAAAGAACGTGATCCCCATGACGCATTCCCTTTTCAGCACTTATGAGCTGGGCCCCTATCACCTTTCAAATCGGATCGTGATGGCGCCAATGACGCGCTCAAGAGCGGCTCAGCCGGGCAACATCCCTTCTGAACTCAATGCGCTCTACTACGCGCAGCGGGCCAGTGCAGGCCTGATTGTGACCGAAGGCGCTCAAATTTCCCCTCAAGGGCAAGGCTATCCCTGGACGCCGGGCATCTTCACGATCGAACAAATCGAGGGATGGCGAAGGGTCGCCGATCAAGTCCATGGGGCCGGAGGCCACGTGTTTCTCCAACTCTGGCATGTCGGTCGCATCTCACATCCGCGCCTGCAACCCCAAGGTGAACTGCCGGTTGCACCCTCCGCCATCGCACCTGTCGGTGAGGCTTTTGTACTGGATGAACAAGGTCAGCCCACCATGCTGCCCTTTGTAACACCCCGCGAATTGGCACTTTCTGAGCTACCGGGCATCGTCACCCAGTACGTCCAAGCCGCAAAGAATGCCCTATCCGCAGGGATCGATGGGGTTGAAATTCATGCCGCCAATGGCTATCTCCTGGACCAGTTCATCAGCAGTCGCACCAACCATCGCAGGGATGCCTATGGCGGCAGCATTTCAAATCGAATCCGAATGTTGCTCGATGTCGTTGATGCCGTGGCACGCGTCTGTGGTTCAAAGCGGGTGGGCGTTCGCATTTCGCCCTTCGGGACGTTTAACGATATCGCGGACGAGCATCCGGAAGCTTTGTTTGAAACCATTGCCGAGGCCCTTTCTTCCAGGGAGATCGGTTACCTCCACGTTGTAGACCCAAGCTTTGATGGCCACCCCGACATCCGTCAACGCGCCAAGGAGTTGATGCGCCTCATCAGACAGCGATTCGCAGGCACCCTGATTCTTTGCGGGGGTTATGACCGGGAGCGGGCGGATGCTGCGCTAGTTGAAAATCGCGCCGACCTGATCGGCTTTGGTCGCCTCTTCATCGCGAACCCCGACTTGCCTGTTCGACTGAAAACCCATGCGCCTCTGAACACGCCGGACCCTAGCCTCTTCTATGGTGGGGGAATTCAAGGTTATGTGGACTACCCTACCCGAGAGCAAGAAATCGGCGTCGAGCCGCTTCCAGACCTTATGGACTTTCTGGACTCGTCGAGATGAACATCACTTTAATCGTCGCCATGGCCGAGAATCGGGTCATTGGTGCCAACAACGCAATGCCCTGGCATCTGCCGGATGACCTACGTCGATTCCGGGCACTCACGATGGGTCATCCCATTCTCATGGGGCGAAAAACCCACGAGGCGATTGGGCGCCCCTTGCCGGGCCGACGCAATCTGATCATGACCCGCAACGCCCAGCAGGACTTTCCGGGGTGTGAAGTCATTCACACCATCGAGGACGCTTTGGTCATTGGCCAGCGATCAGAAGCCCTCTTTGTGATTGGGGGCGCCGAACTCTATCGACTCTTTTTACCTCTGGCGCATCGGATTGAACTCACGATCATTCATCGCGCATTCGATGGCGACACCTACTTCCCCGAACTCCCCAAAGAGACTTGGCGCGAGGTTTCACGCGAAGAAGTGCCTTTCGATTCAGAACTGGGGTTTGCTTGGTCCTATCTCAGGATGGAAAGTGGCGCCTAACGCTGCCAATTTCCAGAGCGGCCGCCACTCTTCATGACCAGCCCAATGTCTGTGAGCGTCATACCACGATCGATCGCCTTGCACATGTCGTAAATGGTCAAGAGTGCGATCTGAACAGCGGTTAATGCCTCCATCTCGACGCCGGTTTGTCCCTCGGTTCGAACGGTGGCCCGGCAGTAAATTCCGGTGGGCTCGGTCATGGGGGTTAGGTCAATGCCGACGTGCGTCAACATTAAAGGATGACAGAGCGGAATCAGATCTGCCGTTTTCTTGCTGGCCATGATGCCTGCGATTCGGGCGATTCCAAGGACATCCCCCTTCTTGTGGCCACCCTCTTGGATTAATCGCAAGGTTTCCGCATGCATCCGAATCTGGCCCTCTGCAACAGCCGTCCGCTGCGTGACGGGCTTTTCTCCGACGTTAACCATATGCGCCTGACCGGCATCATCGAAGTGGGTAAACTGGGTCATTGAGATTGTTCCACGTGAAACCAAGAAAAAGTCCGCCATTATAAAAGGCTGGGCCGAACGAAGGAGGCACACATGCAACAGGCGGAAATTGCCGAACTGATCAAAACACTGAGCACCGGCATTTATGGCATCGGCGTCCAGCATGCTGGAGAAGTTCGGATTTTTACAGCCAGCTGGGTGATGCCGGTCTCTTTTGATCCAGTACTCATCGCACTGAGCATCAATCCGATTCATCGCTCGTATCAGATTCTTCGGGAAAACGGGTTTTTCAGCATCAATGTCATCGGCCACGATCACCCCGGGCTTGCCGAAAAATTGGCGGGGCCCGGGGATCGACTACAGGGGCTCAAATGGTTGAAGGGAAACTCAGCGTGCCCGCTGCTTGAAAATGCTCTCGCACATGTGGAATGTCGCGTCCTTCACGACTATCCTGCGGGCGATCATCAACTCGTCGTTGGGAAAGTCCTTGGAGGATCCATACGCAACCCCAGTGAACGCCGGCTCCTCTATGCTGAAACGGGAAACCTTGATGGCGCCATCGCCCTCTTTCCGGAAAGTCTTTCCTGATGAATTGCGATCAACGGAGCCCGGATACGAGATCCTGAACCAGTTGGGGACCCCGATAAATGAAGCCTGAATAAATCTGAATTAAAGAGGCTCCGGCATCGAGTTTTTGCTGCGCGTCACCCGCAGAAAATATGCCGCCACACGCAATGATCGGAATTCGCCCACCCAAGTGACGAGCGAGTGTCGCTACAACCTGAGTCGATGCGTCCCGAACCGGACGACCACTCAGGCCGCCGCTTTCATCGCCATAAGGCCACTGACTGACCCCTTCGCGCGAAGAAGTCGTATTGGTAGCAATCACCGCATCTACCTCAAATCGCAGGAGACAATCCGCAATCGACTCGATTTCTCGAGGCTCAAGATCCGGTGCGATCTTGACTGCGATTGGAACCCTCTTGCGATGCTCTGAAGCCAACTGAGCTCGCTCGGACATCAGCCCTTGGATCAAAGCTTCCAGATGGGAGCCTGACTGAAGGCTTCGAAGACCTGGGGTATTCGGAGAGGAAATATTCACCGTCACATATGAGGCATCGCCATACACTTTTCGAAGGCCAAGACGATAGTCTTCAAGCGCCTCTTCGACGGGGGTATCCTTGTTTTTCCCGATATTGATACCGAGGATCCCGCGATACTGAGCCTTGCGCACTCGGGCGACCAGCGCATCCGCACCGCCATTATTAAAGCCCATCCGATTAATGATGGCCTCCGCCTCGGGAATTCTGAAAAGACGGGGCTTGGGGTTCCCAGGTTGTGGCCGTGGCGTTACGGTACCGATCTCAAGAAAGCCGAAACCGAGCGCGCCCAGGCCATCAATACAGATGCCGTCCTTGTCGAGGCCTGCCGCCAAGCCAACGGGATTTGGAAATTGAATACCCATCACCTCTCGAGGGCTTCCTGAAACGTTCGCCTTGAGGGGATTCAAGGGCCCCAGCCTGGCCAGCAACGAGAGCCCAGACAGTGAAACATGATGCGCCGTCTCCGGATCGAGCTTGAATAAAAGCGGGCGAAGCAAGGTGTAGCACATCGAAAGAATCTCCTGAAGAAAAGGTCAGTCCCAGACCGACATGGCAGAACGAACCCTCATGGCGGATGAAAGATCCAAAGCACCGGCTCGATCCCTTTGACACAAAGCCCCCCGAAATCCAAGGTAGTCTGCACCCAGAGGCTTAAGAATCGGAATGTCCTCTAGCGAGAGAGATCCGGCCAAGCCGGTCAGGAACCCCAAGGACTGCCCCAATGAGACAAACTGCTTAAGCCACGAAAGATCGCGGCAATGCAGTAAGCCGCCATGCGTTTTGTCGGCCGTATCCACCATGACGCCATGGAAGCCTGAATCCTTGAATGCGGGCAGGGCATCAAGAGTAATGTTCTGATCTCCGAATAGCACGGCGACCAGTCGGACACCTTGCTTTGAAATGGGTTTGAGCGCCTCAAGAACGGGCAACCAATCGCCTGAATCAAAAAACCCCACCTTGACATAGTCGACATCCGTTGCAGCCATCGCATTGACCGCGCCCTCGATAATGTCAGGGTGCATGGGCAAATCCCCGACGGTTGCACTGATTCTTTGTGCCGGAAAGGCTTCGACAATTGCACGGACATCCTGAGGATCAAGCGCACCCAAGGCGCCCTTCGCAGGATTTTTTAAATCGAGAATCTCAATCGAGAGGGGGACCAAGGCGCCTGCCTCGGCCAATGAGGCCACACTTGCCAGCATATGGCTCATTCCAAACACCCCAGATGTTGTTGCACGCGATCCAGTAACCAACCCCAAGCCTCCTGCTCCTTGGGGCCAGCGGTTTTCTCGATAGCAATCGAAAGATAGGCCATCTCCGAACGAATCCGCTCAACCGGGAGCCGATCCAATCGACTCACCAGAATGGCCGCCTCAAGGACGGCGACCTGCGCCCTGTTATATCCCTTGAAGGGCTGGTGGGTGGCCTCATGGACCACGTGGCAAAAGAACTTTGCACGCACTGGATCATCTTCAAACTGATCCACGGAAAGCTCCGCGTGGCCTAAGGTGTCGGCCAAACGCATGCCCGCCACTTTGTCCGCAGGTAGCAACGACCAATCCCGACGACCCGTAAGGCAGCCGGCGAAAACGCGCACATCTTCACAGTAGTTCATAACTGCGATGCCCGTTGCCACAAGATTGTCGAGGGTCTTTGAGGGCCTGAAGGGCATGATGAGGTATCGCCCCTCCGAAAGCACGTGGACCCCCATGGGTGCAAGGTGCGCCTCACCCGTCGAAGAAACGGTGGTCAAAATGATCTCGCGAATCATTTGGGAGGCTCCTTGGCATCAGCCATGGTTTCACGTGAAACTTTTTCGCGGGACGCCAAGGTCGTGCCAGCCGCCTTGTAGTCGTG
>CAYQOJ010000048.1:13564-17002 GCA_964419105.1 uncultured Methylococcus sp. | reverse complement strand
TTATAGGAGGCCGGTTGCCAATCATCCTTTTCAGAATTCGTTTGGGGGTCAGTCCGATCCGGCAGCGTCTGGAAACCGCCCCGCGCACGGGCTCCATGCTTATTCTTTGTCTGGTTATGCCGGTCGCATACAAGACCCAAACAGGGGCCTTAGACCTATCCCAACCTGCAAACTATAACTGGCTTATGGCTAATCATCAATTCGCTTGCGGTGGTGATATCATCCGGGAATGAATTCCCCACCTCCATCACCCACCGTTCAGTGGGTAGAGATCGATGCGGGCCATGCTGGACAGCGCGTCGACAATTTTCTTCTGACGTACCTGAAAGGTGTTCCCAAAAGCCTGATTTACCGCATTCTGCGGACCGGAGAGGTCCGGCGTAATGGTGGCCGTGTCAAAGCCCAGGATCGTCTGGAAGCAGGCGATCGACTCCGCATTCCTCCTGTCAGGACCGCAGAACGTGAAACCCCGGTCATTCCGGTCGATGCGCTGCGTCATCGCATTGAGTCCCGCATTCTTTTTGAAGACGACGACCTGATTGTCCTGAATAAACCCTCAGGAATCGCAGTTCATGGTGGGAGTGGGCTGAGCTTTGGGGTGATCGAGGCCATCAGAGCCATGCGACCTGAAGCCAAGTTTATAGAGCTGGTACACCGGCTGGATCGGGAAACCTCGGGTTGCCTTCTTTTGGCTAAAAAGCGCTCGGCGCTCAAGGATCTTCATCTTCAGTTCAGGGAAGATGACGTCAATAAGGTCTACCTAGCGCTTTTGGCCGGCCAATGGGCCCGATCCAAGCAGATGGTGGATGCGCCTTTAAAAAAGAATGTGCTCAAAAGTGGCGAGCGGGTCGTCAAGGTGGCCCGTGACGGCAAGTCGGCCATGACCAATTTCAAGACGATTCAAAAATTTCGGGATGCCACCCTGGTCGAGGCGAGTCCCATTACAGGACGCACGCATCAGATTCGAGTCCATGCGTTGCATCTGGGGCATCCCTTGGCGGGTGATGATCGCTATGGCCAGGATGTGCAAAATCGCTTCTTCAAGGATTTGGGGCTTAGGAGGCTCTTTCTGCACGCCCGAGAGGCGGGCTTTCGCCATCCTAGAACGGGGGCTCCGATGAAAATCGAGGCACCCTTGGATGAGGAGCTTGAAAGGTTTTTGAAGGGGCTACCGAAATGAGGCATGAGACGGACCTTCTCATCTTCGATTGGGACGGGACCCTGTTTGATTCCATCGACTGGATTGTGACCTGTCTTCAGGAGGCGGCCTTAAAGACGGGACTTCGGGAGCCGAGTCAGCGTGAGGCACGCTCGGTCATCGGACTCAGCCTTAAGGCCGCGCTCGACACGCTATATCCAGGGGAGGACGAAAATACCGCTCAGCGTCTGGTATCTCATTACCGTTAGTTCTATGGCGCCCGCCCCCTTTTCAGTCTTGGCCTCTACGCGGGGGTTCCAGAGCTTCTGGAATCGCTCCGAGAGGCAGGGTATCAGCTGGCCGTTGCGACCGGAAAGGCACGTTCGGGACTCGATGCGGCCCTCAATGAGACCGGTATTGGTTCCTTATTTGATGCAACCCGATGCGCCGATGAGACGGCCTCGAAGCCGGATCCTTTGATGGTGAATCAGATTCTGGATGAGCTTCGGGTGGCCAAGAGTCGGGCGATTGTGATTGGAGATTCCTTGCATGATCTGCGGATGGCTGATCGCGCCGGCGTTCGAGCCATTGGCGTCAGCCAGGGCGCCAATGATCATGAGGAACTCATGGCGTTGTCGCCGGTCTTTTGTGTAGCCGAGATTCAAGAATTACGACGGCACCTTCTTGCCTAATTTCCCCTTCTTTCAGATCAGGAGTATTCCGTGACCCAGTCCAGCGATTCAGAGCGCCAAGATTTCGAGCAAAAAACCTTGGAAAAAGTTCTTCTCGCGACCATTGAAGAGCAGCGTCGGGCAAGGCGCTGGAGCATTTTCTTCAAGCTTGCGCTCCTGGTCTATATCGGTGGTGCAATCCTCGCCAGTCAAAATCCCTTCAAGCATGTCTTTAGCAAGGAAGGAGAGGCGAAAACTGCCGTGATCGATGTGGCAGGAATCATTGCCCCCGGCCAGCCGGCCAGCGCGGACAACATCATTGAAGCCTTGAAAGATGCGAGCGAGGACAAAAACGTCAAGGGCATCATCCTTCGCATGAACAGTCCAGGGGGAAGTCCTGTTCAGTCTGACGATGTGTTTGAGGCCATTCGAAAGATCAAGAAAGAGAAGCCTGAGCTTCCCATCGTCTCCGTTGTGGCGGATCTTTGCGCGTCCGGCTGCTATTACGTCGCTTCAGCGACTGACAAGATATTCGTCAACAATGCGAGTGTGATTGGTTCCATTGGCGTCATCATGGGCGGCTTTGGGTTTGTTGATGCCATGAAAACGCTCGGGATTGAACGGCGGGTGATGACAGCTGGAGAGCACAAGGCATTAATGGATCCCTTTGCTCCCATTGATCCTGTGGGTCGAGCCCATATGCAGAGTGTGCTTGGGGCAGTTCATCAGCAGTTCATCAATGCTGTGAAGACGGGTCGGGGTGATCGGCTTAAAGAGACACCGGATATGTTTTCAGGTCTCGTTTGGACCGGCGGTGAAGGAATCAAGCTTGGATTGGCCGATGCCATTGGCGATGACCGGATGGTCGCTGAAACCGTCATTGGCGCTAAAAAAAGGGTCAGCTTTAACCCGGAAGAGAATGTCTTTGACCGAATGACCCGAAAGCTCGGAACGACGGCAGGTACTTCCTTTGCAGAAGAGCTGATGGGTCTTCACGTGTTACCGAGATAATCGCGGTCTAGGATGACGCACGAGGTTGAAGTACTGGAGCGTGTCGAGCGTTACGAGGGATTTTTTCATCTTTCGACTTTTCGCTTGCGTCATACCCTTTATGCAGGGGGGTGGAGCCAGGAGATCACGCGGGAGCTTTTTCATCGCGGCGCCTGCGTTGCGGTGCTTCCCTATGATCCGGTTCGGGATGAAATCCTCCTGATTGAACAATTCCGTATCGGTGCTTTGGGCCAAAAAGAGCCCCCGTGGCTTACGGAAATTGTCGCGGGCGGAGTCGAGCCCGGCGAAAGCCCTGAGGATGTCGCATTTCGGGAAGCCGGGGAGGAGGCAGGGCTTTCTCTCACACACCTGCATCGGATCGGATCTTTCTTTACTTCACCCGGAGGGACCGGTGAGCGGGTGACCTTGTTCATTGGTCTTGTGGAAGGCCCTCTTGGAGCAGGCCTTCATGGTTTGGCTGATGAGGGCGAGGACATCCGAAGTTTCATTCTGACGCTAGACGAGGCTGAAAAAGCGGTGGATTCCGGGATGGTGGATTCGATGATTCCGGCCTATGCCATCCATTGGCTGAGATCGCATCGTCATCTTTTCCAAGCCGCTTGAGTCTGGTCAATCCTT
>CAYQOJ010000048.1:12776-13554 GCA_964419105.1 uncultured Methylococcus sp. | reverse complement strand
CCGATCGAGACCCGGAGATTATGAATGATGAAGAATCTGTCTTTTGCTCGCCCTGGACTTTTGTTCGCAGGCCTCATCCTGAGCGGGATATCCTATGCCGATCAACAAAAGGGTTCTCTCGCATCTCCAGCTTCCGCAGAAGCCAACTGGTTGGTCTCATGTGAGCCGGAAGGCAATATCGCTTCGGCGCGCCTTGCGTTTCAGATCGAGGGTTTAACCAAGGGCCGTAAATTCACGGTTCAGGCAACCGCGCTTAAGGATGGTGTCAGCGCGTCAACGACTGACTTTAAGGCGGCGGATAAAAAGCCGAGTGCGTTTGCATACGATACGGCCGGTGACGGGGTCTATCTGGTCAATATTTCTAAAGTCGTCACGGTGGGGCCCTCAACCACTGCGAAGCTGAAAGGTAACATGTTGTATGCGCTTACCGCGCATTGCGAGTCAGCAACGGGTTTCCATACCCGGACCTCCATTCGCCGGGGCTAAGCGATTCTCTATGTTCACGGGAGGTATTCCTCAAATGGCTTGAGGGGACCTTCTTTATCTGAGCGGCCAGACCGGCCGACGGCTGGGATATGGAGGGTCCGCTCGTGGGCTTTTTCACTTGATAAGTCCTCAAAGCCTGCATTCACCCAAAGCTCAGGGTGATCAAAAGGCGCGCGTTCCCAGCGAACCCGCTCATCGGTGAGTGATTTCAAGAAGGCGATCAGGTCTTCCCGATCGGTTTTGGGAAAAGGTCGTGGGAAGACCAAATTGCCAACATGGTGGGGATTGGTGA
>CAYQOJ010000048.1:0-12766 GCA_964419105.1 uncultured Methylococcus sp. | reverse complement strand
CGCGGTCATAGAAGTCGAGGACTTCTTCCAGATTTTTCATGCTGCCGTTGTGCATATAAGGGCCGGTCAACTCGACGTTCCGAAGCGTTGGGATCTTGAAAGCCCCCTGCACTGCGGTCAAAAGTCGTCCGCGCTCGAACTTCTGACTTTCTTTTGCAGCCATGAGGGGGGAGGGGACCCGTCCAACGGTCTGGTGACGCCCGCAGGCCCCATCCTTTCGATTTTCAAGTTCATGGGTATCAAAGTCCATATGAAAGGGGCGCTGAAAATCGCAGACGCTGATCTCGACCCGATCGATCATTTTTTGCCCGGGATCTTTCAGTGTCATGAAGAACTGCTCGGAAAATGAGAGCGGGTTGCCATAGGGGTCGGTCCCTCCTAGGCCAACGTCGAAGTCGGAAGGTGTGACGCTGGTGTTGCTAAATCCGATGTCGATCAGGGCAACTGCAAGGCCGGAACCGTCGAAGTCGCCGTTAATTTCCCTTCGATCGACCAGTCGGTGACGGGCGCCCTTGTTGGAGTAGATCTCCGGATGGGCCGCTGCAGAGAAGGTGGGCCCTTGATGGCAGAGCATACATTCGGTTGTGAAGATGCCAAGTCCCCTCCGCTCCGGTTCAGTGAGGGCCAAAGGCTCTCCTTTGGCGTTTCTTTGACCATCAAAACGCGTCTGGTCACTGATCAGCGTGTTTTCGTAGCTTTGGATGGCGAGCCCAAAGAAAAAGGCAAAGTTCGCCTCAATCTGGCGGACGGATGAATCGCTGGCACCCTCCAATGGCGTGTCCTTGGACCAAAAACGAGGGCTAAAGGCTTTTTCGATCAGACTCTGGTAGTCACCCTGGAGCCCCGTCTTGCCCGGGTCCCGAACAGAAGCCAATAGACTGTCGGTCTCGCTAATGTGCTGGCCTGCCAGTGGTTTTCGAGGCAGCAGCTTTCTGGCCAGATCAAGAAATTTTCGTCCCTGGCACGACATCTCCCGATCATCCAGGGGAGGGGCAACGGCTTGGGAGGCCAAAGAGGCATTCTCAAGAAGGAGGGGCGTTAAAACAGCCTTTCGATCTTTGAGAATCCAAACGCCAGCCGACGGGTCCCTCGGGCCGTAGGCGCTGACGCCATTGAAGAGATTATTGGCGCGACCATCCCAGAAATTACGGTAGTTGTAGCCCGCGTTATAGATGGTCGGGGCATTCCGGACGGAAACCCTCCGGGCATTCATGGATCCAATGTGAAAGAGCGGATCAGCTTTGCTGGAGCAGGTCTCTGGGCTCGTGTTCAGGCTCTCATTCTTCTGATATTCCCCAAGGAAGACGCCGGATGAGGAGACCACATCGTCAGTGGAGAAAATGACTTTGGAGGCTTTATCAGCCGGATTTTCAAGGCGAAACAGCGGAAAATCCGCTTGGGTGAGCGTTGTATTGGGCCCGCCGGGATGCCCTGAAGGCAAGGCCTCGAAGGTTTGGGCGGTTGCGGCGCCTTGGTGCTTGGTGCCACTGTCCAGCTGGTTTTGGTGTCTTCGGTCGGCACCTGCGTGAAAGTGGCAGGTCGCACAGGCAACTCCATCACTCCCGATGCCCATATCCCAGAACAGTGCCTTACCGAGCTGGCGGGCTGCCTGAATATCCCGAATGATGGGGTTTGGCCCGTTCTCCAGCCCCGGGACTTTCGGGACTGCGATGCCCTCAAGGGAGGGTGGGATCGCAAGCCCGGAGGCCTTGATGCTGAATAAAAGGCCCAGACTGGATGCTAAAACCAGTTGAAGCGGTCGCTTGATCTTCATGGATGCCGTGAATAAGGGGCCCCTGTGAAACAGGGGCTTTCGGTAGAGGCGCTTTCAGGATCTCAGTGCTCAGGTCAGGGCATTAAGGCCTTCTCGAAGGGCTCAAGCGGGCCTTCTGCAAGGGAACGCCCGTTTTTCCCGACGGCGGGCAACGTTTCATAGCTGTCGGCATTGACATTGGCCCTAAGCGTCGAAGGGGCGCCTGGAATCGCGCCAGTGGGGATGATGATCTGCGGGTGATCGAAGGGCGCGCGCTCCCATCGAACGCGCTCGTCCGTCAAGGATTTAAGGAATGCGACCAGGTCGGCCTTGTCCTGCGCTGAGAACCCTTGAGGGAATACAAAAGTTTCAAAATGATTCGTGTTGATGAGGTTGCCGCCTCGGTCATAGAAATCAATGACTTCCTCAAGGCTTTTCATGCTGCCGTTATGCATGAAGGGACCCGTGAGTTCAACGTTACGCAAGCTTGGAATCTTGAAGGTACCGGCCATGCCAACGGCTGCTTTCCCATTGTTTGGAAGGGTACGCTCGTTGTTCCATGCAGCTGCCGTAGGCACGAGGCCCTGTTCGCGATAGCCGGCGCACTTTCCTTTGGGATACTTCTGGTCAGGCGGCTGTAATTGATTGAAAGGCCAATCAAAGGTGAAGGGGACTTCAAAGTCACAGGCGAAGACCTGAATAGGGTCTACCAGTGTGACGCTGCCCCTGGAGAGGGCGTCCGAGTATTCACCGGCATAGGCCAGCGGATTGCCCCAGGGATCCAAGCCACCGGCACCTATATCCCAGTCAGTCGGTGTCACGCTGGTATTGGCGAAACCAATATCACGCAAGACATTGTGGGCATCGGGGCCAATGCTTCCATCAACGGAGCTTCGGGTCACAAGGACAGGACCGCCCTCTTGGCCTTTCTTCAGGAAGGGATCTGCTGCAGAGCTGAACGTGGGGCCGTTATGGCAGTTCTGGCAATGTGCATTCAGGAAAATCTGTAGACCCCTTTTTTGTTGGTCATTGAGCCCTTTGGGGACCTTTCCGGAATCTGTGGGCGTATCGTAGGGCGATTGGTTTGAAATCAGGGTCTTCTCGTATTCCATCACCGCAAGACCAAAGAACATCGCAAAATTGGCCTCCATCATGCGATAGGGCGATCCATTTTTTTGATAACCAAAACTTCCCTTGCCTTCCCAGTAACGCTTTGAGAACGCCTTTCGTATCAGGGCTTCATAAGTGAGATTGAGGCCATTGCCGTTTTTGACGGCAAAGTGGCCCAGAGTGCTGTCCTCGGGGCTGACCGTCTGGTTTTCAAGCGCCCGCCTTTGAAGCATCTTGACGCCGATATCCGCCATGCCACGCTGCTTGCAGGACATTTCAGCATCATTGCCGGGAGGGCCCACGGCCTGGGAGGCCAGCGATGCATTTTCAAGTGCAAGATTTCGTTTGCTTGCTATCCCTCCTGAGCCAGTGACCCAGGCTCCTGCCTGAAGATCCCGGTAGCCCCAGGGGGTTTCGCCATTGAAGGTGTTGTTGGCT
Source organism: uncultured Methylococcus sp. (assembly GCA_964419105.1). Taxonomy (GTDB): domain Bacteria; phylum Pseudomonadota; class Gammaproteobacteria; order Methylococcales; family Methylococcaceae; genus UBA6136. The sequence goes on along the minus strand of CAYQOJ010000048.1, from coordinate 9,465 downwards.
CGACCATCCCAGAAATTGCGGTAGTTGAAGGCCGCATTAATGACGGAGGGAGCATTCCGGTCTGTTGTTCTTCGGGTGTTCTTTCCGTTCAAATGGAAGATGGGGTCGCTCAGTTCTGAGCAGTTGTCGTTCGAAGCCCCCAAAGGGTTAACGGATTGGAAAAGGCCGAGGTTGGTACCAGAGGAGCCAACGACATCGTCTGAACGAAATTTGACGGCGGAATTGCGGTTCGTGGGATCAGTCAACTGATACGTTGGGAAATCTGACGGTTTGAGTGTGTAGTTAACGCCGCCCAGTGCGCCTGAGGCCGTGGACTGGAAGGTTTCACCAGTCAGACTATTGAGATGCCGCTGGCCGGGGTTCATTTGATTCGTGGTTCGCTCGTCGGCCCCCGCATGATAATGGCAGCTGGCGCAGGCCATGCCATCACTTCCAAGATTACTGTCCCAGAAGAGGGCCTTACCAAGGACGCGCGCATACTTGTCGCTGATGATGATCGGGCGACTGCCGTTGCTGAGTCCCGGGGTCTTAGGTACCTTGATTCCCCGAAGGCTGTCAGGGGGGAAGCCATGGGCCCCGCTTAAGCTTGGAAGAACACAGAGAAAGGTCAGGATAGCGGGAATGCGCAAGTGCTTGGAATGCATGGGTTTTCAGTAAAACGATCAGAATAAATGAGGGCGCCTTGGCGCCCTCTGGCTCATCCGGTTCATTCGCTCCCCCTAAGGGAGGCAAATTTCCTTAGCGAGTAAAGGTCATGGTGACGCTATGACGGGTCATGTTGTTGTCAAAACCGCCCGTGGTTGAGGTGTTGTTGTCGGGGTTAATCCCGCCGGTGACGCACATGTAGACCCCTTTCTGCTTGGCGCGGAAGCTGACGGTGACCAGGCCAGGAACGCCGTCCTCAATGGGATTCAGGGAGGGATTTGCCGGGATCGATGCCGTCTGCGTCATGCCATCACGGTCGTAACCGTTGGCGGCCAGAAGCATCTGGAAGTTTCCGACCTTGGCGCCTGAGGTCTCGTCAGTCGTGTTGCTGACGATCACATCATTAAACTGAATATAGCTGTGGCCAGTAAAGTAGTTGAGAGGGGCATACTTGCCGCCCTGCTTTTCATTCCAGCACGTGATGCCGGGATGAAGGCCGGCAACATTCGACTGGACGGAAACATTGACCTTCTGTCCGGCCTTGAGCTTGATGTAGCCCCATTTAGAGAAATGGGTCCAGCCGGCGTTGCCGAACGCAGACTTGAACCACGCAGAAGCCTGCACTGGAGCGGTCTGGGGGACGTTGAGCTGGAATTCACCAATCAGCGCAGCGTCAATAGGCGTCGCGGCATCTGCCTGGGTCGCGGTGAGAAGAGTGATTGCGGATGCGGCAAGAATGCGGGCGACGTGGTGCTTAGTTTTCACGAGTAAAGACTCCAAATATCCATGTGGTAGGTGGGCGAGCATTCTGTTACCGGATTGCTCGGCCGGATTCCCATGCAAATTTCAGGGAAATCAGGCTGCCCCACACCGGACAAGCAAAAAACCGGCCAAAACCCGGGTCCCCGTATAATCCATAAGCTAAAGCTGATAAAAAGCTTCAGCATTTAGCTGAATTGAGGCAAATGCCTCATGTTTTTGTGTCATTTGCCTCAGTGGCTGATCCCCTTCACTCGGCCGGTTGAAAGAGAGGGGGTTCGGTGAAGTCGATCAGGCCGATTTCTTATCGTCGAACCGGGTCGATCAGTGACTAAGCTATCGACGCGAAGTCCCGCGATGCGGGCTTTAAGGGCTCTCCTTGTATCGGAAGCCCTCTAAATGGCTGGGGTTGAGATATCATCTCGGGCATGTTTCTTGCTCCTGAGTGTGAATATTCTGGCTGGAGAGATTGTTTGAGGCCGCTTCCTGTTTTGTCTCATGTTTCCATCCTCTCCATGGCATGGATCCCGAGATCGTGGCTTTTTTTGCTTGTTCTGATGGGCCTGATGCAGATCCCGCCCGTTCACGCGGAGGATGACTTCATCCGGCTGAGTGCGTTCGGTGGTGACGGGTGGACTTTGGAGGTCAAGGGCGCTCCCTTGGCGGAGATCTTTAAGATCTTGACCCTAAAGATGGGTGTTCCGATCGTTTCGGCGCCGCCCCCTGATGCGCCACAAACTTTACGTTGCTCAGGGCCGGATATCCAAGCCATCTTGAGTTGTCTCCTTGGAAGTGGAGCCAGCGTGATGTATCGGCGAGGACTTCCGGGCAACCCGGATGGGATTGCCAGCATCAGGATTCTGGGTTCGTCCTTTGTCCGTTCGCCAGCCAGAAACGCGAATGCAGATCCCGGTCGCGTGGCTTCAATCCTTGAAATGACCCGGTCCGATGATCCTGATACCCGTGCTGATGGCTATACCCGATTGTCGCAGCTCGGGTCAGGGAATGAGACGATCAAGCGAAGCGCCTTTCATCAGGGGCTTTCCGACACCCATGGAGAGGTGCGCGCAGCAGCCCTTTTGGGATTGCATGGCGTTGACCCTGAAGGGTCTCGTGAAGAAATGATGCAGGGCCTCAAGGATGGCGATGCCAATGTAAGGCTTGCCGCCTTGGACGTTGTAGGTGAAGGGGTCGGATCTGAAGCCGTTTTGAAGCAGGCCATGAATGATCCGGATGAATTGGTTAGGGAGCTCGCTCGAATGCGCCTGGGGCTACCGGAACAGAACAGCAATCCGTAAGGTTTTAGGAGAAGGGATCTATGAGGGACAGCATGAAGTCATCCGCGACGGGCGCAATAGCCATTTTGACGGCGGTGGCGACGCTCTTGCCTGGCTTGGGTGAGTCCAAAGCAATGGCTGATGTGGATGTGGCATCGTCACCAGCCGGTGCCACTTTTCTTCAGCCACGACAAATCGTTGGCGCGTCGCGCGTTTCAACCACCTTGGGAAGCCCTTCCAGCAGCAGCCGAACGTATCGGATCACTTGTTTTGATGATGGCTCCGGAGTTCCGGCTCGCTTGATGCTCAGGGTTCAAAACCGGACCAAGTCTTCCTATCGGGTCCAGGCGACCCTCTCGCGAAACGGTGAAACGCAGTCTGTCATTGATCCAGTGAATGGGGACAATCGGTTCAGTGAGTACGCGATGGTTAACCAAGGTCCAGGCGACTATGTCCTGACCCTGACGAAGGTCAAAGCCAAGCCAAAGGATTCAGACAGCAAGCTCAAGGGGGCCTCGGTCATTCAGACCATGCAGGAATGTGACACCCAAAGTGGAAAGTACACCGGAATTTACCCTCCCACACCTTTGGATTAACGGGCATGGATTGGATGATGTTGAGGCTGGATCGTCGAGTGATCACAAACATATTGGTGTTGCTTTTGGCGACGGTTTTCTGTGGCTGCGAATCAGTCAAACCCTGGCAGCGAGGAACCCTCGCCAAGCCTCACATGGCGCCCCAGCCTTTTGGTTCACAGGCCGAATTTCGAGAGCATATCTATGGGTCCCGAGAGTCAGCTGGAGGGAGCACGGCCTCAACTGGGGGTGGTGGCTGCGGCTGCTATTGATTCTCATCACGATCTGAATTGAAGATGTTCAAGTTGATTTCCGGCTCTATTCGGGCACCATTTCGTGCGGCTCAGGCGTTTTCTCACGCCAGTGACCGCGTCCTTAGGCATCTTCGCCGAAACTCGTCGTCGCCGAATGGCCAGGGTCTGGGAGATTCGGGTGCTCTCGTTAAACTGACCGCGGCGGCTTTGGCTTTGCCGGGACTTTCGCTGGCTCCCCGGGCTGAAGCCTTGATTGATGATCCGGTCGGATTACAGTACGGCTATTACAAGCAGACCCCTTGGCAGCTTCTTGGCGGAATCAAGAGCCAGTACAGCCCGTTGACCGTTGAGAATATCGAAGGAAATGCCATTTTGACCTTCCCGGATCACTGGAAGTTTTCATTTGGCTACGTACAAGACACCTGGTCTGGTGCGACCCCCGTAACTTCTGCGCCCTATGCCTTGGGCGGCAACAATCCGACGCTGGCTGGGGCATCGCCACTGGTCAGAGGCAACGGGACGATTCTTTACGATAAAAAACTGACGCCTTGGTTGCTGGATCCCAATACGGCCACCTATGTCCCTGATGCTCGTCTGGTTCAAACGGTTGCTTCTGCATCCCCTGAAATTCGCAATTCAGGGAACTTCAGGTTGGGTCGGGAGTGGGAAGACATGGCCTTCAACGTGGCGGGTGGGGTGTCGCAGGAGCCTGACTACAGTTCAGCCTTTGGGGGCCTGAACGGTCTGATCAATTTCAATGACAAGCAGACCGCCCTCAATTACGGCGTCGACTATACGAACAGTTCAGTCTATGCCCTGATCAATCCGGCTTACTCCCCGTATATCGACAAAAGCTATTACGCCTCGCGCGGGCAGTTGCAGGTGGAGACCGGACCCAATGGCACCAAGGTTGAGCACCTGACAGGCACTCGTCAGGACTGGAACTTTCACCTGAATTTGTCACAGGTCGTTAACCGGGGACTTTTGGTTCAGACGGGAATCGGGTTTGTAAGAAGCCAGGGTTATCTGGCTAATCCATACAAGGCCGTGGATATGGTGTTCGTGAATACCAAGGAGGATCCCGTTCCCCAGCCGGATGGGGAGGCGGCTCTTCCACCGCTTTGGGCTCCCAGTGTTCAGGCTGCTGTGGAGCGCCGCCCTGATTTTCGGGATCAGGGGATTTGGGATCTGCGTTTTGTTCAGTATGTCGATGATTTCGATGCGGCAGTGCATGGGGGCTATCGGTTCTTCATCGATAGCTGGGGAATTTCCGCTCATACGTTTGATGTGGACTGGGTCCAACCGATTGAAGAGTGGTCGGTGACCCCCAGATTTCGTTACTACAGTCAAAGTGGGGCGGGTTTCTATCAACCCTATTTTCTCTTTTCTGGAAGCGAACCTTCGGTTGGCGATCGGTTCAATTTGGCCGGGGTGCCTTTGTCTGCCTATTCCAGTGACTGGCGACTGGCCGCCTATGGCTCGGTTAGTGCGGGCGTAACGGTTGCCCGTTCGCTAGGCAAGGCCATGGCCTTTGAGGCGGGATTCGAATGGTACAGGCATGCTGGAGATCTAAGGATGGGTGGCGCTGGCGCTGGCCAGGGAAGCTGGTCCAATGTGGATTATTATCAATTCAATGCAGCGCTTAAGGTCGACCTTGCAGCGGTCAGCAAAGGCCACAGTGATGTTCCGGGGGGCGAGCACGCCGGTCATTCGGGTCATGACCACCGGCAGCAGCACATCGGCATGGATGGCCCCGCTGGCCTTCTTTTCAACCACATGCTAGCCAATGCGGGCGATACCATGGTTGGGGTCCGCTATAACTATGGCTTCCAGTCCGGAGACATGATGCATGGGACGGCGAAAGTGTCCGATATGCAGATCGTGAATCAAGGCTGTGGTCCTGCGCTCAAGTGTCGCTATACCCCCAAGGATATGGACATGAGCATGGTGATGGTCGACATCATGTACGCGCCGACCGACTGGATGACTCTGATGTTGATGCCCCAGTTCATGAGCATGGACATGCATTTGCGGACCCTTGAGGGGGCTCCACCTCCAAGTCCTGATGACATTCATGCATCCCATGGCGCTAATCCATTCCATGCCAGCAGTGGCGTGGGTGACATCTTCATGGGAAGCCTGTTCAAGCTATACGAAGCTCCAGGTCATAAGATTCATCTGACTGCTGGTTTCACAGCGCCAACCGGCAGCGTGAATCAAAGAGTCAACGGCAATTCGGAGTTTGAGCACTACGGCATGCAGCTGGGGACAGGGACCTGGAATGCCTGGCCCAGCCTGACCTACAACGGCTATTACGGCGATTGGAATTGGGGCGGGCAAATCAGCGGCAACGTGCCCTTGGAAACCCACAATGACTCAGGTTTCGCTAGTGGCACCATGTTCCAGTCAACCGCTTGGGGTGGATACCAGTTGCAGGACTGGCTCCAAGGATCGGTTCGGGCACTTTTTACTTCGCAGGCGCAGATTGGAGGAAATTACTACGGCAACTTTGTGCCGACCGGTCCCATGGATATGCCCCAAAGCTATGGAGGTAACTTCCTCGATGTCGGGATTGGGCTTAATGCCCATGTGAAATCGGGTGATTTTGAAGGCAATCACTTTGGTATCGAGTGGCTCCAACCGGCCTACAATGATTACAACGGCTACCAGCTTGAGCGAAAGGGATCGCTTTGGGCCAGTTGGGGTCTTTCCTTCTAGGCGATGGGGGATGGGCTAGGACACTCTCCCATCGCATTTTCGGAGTGAATTGTGGGGCGCCCGCTTTATTTGTTGGAACAGGCGTTCAGCGCGATGGGATCACCGTGCGAAGTCAAAATCTACGCGGATTCCAGAGGAAGGGCTCGGCATATCGCAAGACGGGTGATCGAGGAAGTCGAGCGTCTCGAGGCGAAATATTCTCGCTATCGGAATGAGAGCTTTTTGTCCGAAATGAATCGAGTGGCCCAAAGGGGGGGCTCTATAGCTGTCGATCCCGAGACAGCCGGACTCCTGGATTACGTGGCCACCTGTTGGCAGCAAAGTGATGGCCTTTTCGACGTCACTTCAGGAGTACTTCGAAAGGCCTGGCCGTTCAAGCATCAGATCCTTCCTGACCCGGATCGCATCAAGGATTTGGTCGCCCATGTCGGATGGCATCGGCTGTCATGGCAAAACCCAATGATTTCCTTCCCGCAAGCAGGTCTTGAACTCGATCTTGGCGGCGCGGTCAAGGAATACGCCGTTGATCGCGTGGCGGGTCTGTGCTGGGATGCAGGAATCCGTCATGGCCTGATCAATCTGGGAGGCGACATCAAGGTGATCGGTCCCCATCCGGGGGGGCAGCCTTGGGCCATCGGCATCAGACACCCAAGGGACCCTCAAGGGATTGCTCGAACGGTTTACCTCAAGCGCGGGGCAATGGCGAGTAGCGGGGACTATGAGCGTTGTATCGTGGTTGATGAGAAGCGCTATGGGCACGTCCTTAATCCCAAAACGGGTTGGCCGGTTTCGCGCCTTGCGTCCGTGAGCGTGGTTGCGGAATTCTGTGTGGTTGCTGGCAGTGCCTCGACTATTGCGATGCTGATGGAGGACCAAGGCCCTCCATGGCTTGATGCAATGGGCGTAATTCACTATTGGGTAGATGTGGACGGCCGGGAGGGGGGCAATTGGGCCTGAGGGGTGAGTGATATGCCCCACTTTGAGTGTTGAGGTGCGTGGCTGGATATTTAACCTTCTGAATTATCGACAAAAATCTCAGAGGCTTGTATCTTGCATATCCATGCATGAGTTGCGTGACGTGGTGGTGTGAAATCACGGACGAAGGGCGTTGACCCTTGTGGAAAAATAAAATACCGAATTGGGAGCATTCAATGAGAATTAACAAAATCCTCACGAGGTCTTTGAGCTTGGGGATTCTCCTGGCCGCTGGATCCGTGAGTCCCGCATTTGCCCACAACACGGGCGGTTTTCTTGGTACTTCACCTGCCGCAGTCGATAAATTTGTCATCAGCTGCAGCGCAGGCAATGCATCCACTCGAATGGTGACCGCGATCCAGGACTTTCTGCCAGTCAATGGACCCATCTTGAGTATTACGGTCGAGAAGGATGGGGCTGTTGTCACTTCGGTTGAAGTGAAAAATCGGGATGGAAAATACTCCCCTCTCGTTGAGCTTCAGGGCGGTGAAGGGGCCTACGTCTTCACGATCCAAAAAGCGAAGGGAAATGCTGCGGCGCTCAAGCGCAAGATGGTCTACGACGCCCAGTACCATTGCATGACCGGAGACGTCCATACCGAAACCAGCGACCCTCTTTTCTTACAAAACGGTTGATCTGGGGCCCTTTGCGGCGAAATGAGTTTCTCTCGAAGCCCCAGTGTTGCCGGGTCAGGTAACGCTGGGGTTTCTCTTTTTAGAGTTTTTGGAGCTTCACCATGAATAATCGCGCATCAGGCGCTATGGGCCTCCCTTTGGCGGTGATCCACGCAACGGTCTTTGTGACCGGGGCTGCCGTGATGTTGCTTGAGCTTCTTGGCACCCGGGTCATTGCCCCTTTTTACGGGACCAGTCTTTACGTCTGGTCAGCCTTGATTGCCGTGACGATGATTGCCCTCTCACTGGGGTACTACTTTGGCGGGATTCTGGCGGATCGATATGGGCGAAAGCTTTTTGTCTGGATTCTTTTAGGCGCTAGCGCCGGGGTTTTCATGATCCCTCTGGCGGATGCGAAGGTTTTGCAATTGACCGATCCTTTGGGATTGAGGCTGGGCTCTTTGACCAGCGCATTTATCCTTTTTATGCCGGCACTGGTTGCGCTAGGGATGGCGGGACCTGCTGCAGTGAAATCCGGAACGCGCGATCTCGAAGGTCTTGGGGGCTCTGCGGGAAGACTGTATGCCGTAAGCACCATCGGGAGTGTTTTTGGCACTTTTCTCTTGGCCTACTTTCTGTTCCCGGCTTTTGGAACCAACAGCATTTTACTGACCCTCGGATCGGTTTTGCTTCTGACTGCGATACTGCATTCGATGATGGGAAGACAGAAGCGCTTGGATGCGATGACTTTTCTGCTGGTCCTCAGTTTGGGGGGGGCGGCAGTTTATGATCAGTTGTCATTCCAAGAGGTGATTAGCCCTAAGGGTTTTAGTGTGATCTCCGAGCGAGAGAGCCTCTACGGTAAAGTGCGAGTCATCGACAATCCCGTGCAGGATCTGAGGTTACTGTCGTCGGATGCCTCCGTGATTGGCGCGGCCTCTATTGGAACGGGGCTCAACCGGCTGACCTATCAGCAGATCGTGGGTCTCATGCCATTAATGCGTTCGGGCATGAGCCGCGCTCTGGTCATTGGGCAGGGGGCAGGGCATATGGCGGGGGATCTTTTTGCCAGCCATGGCGTGAAAGTCGATACCATCGAACTGGATCCAGCGGTCGCGGAGGCAGCGGAAAAGCATTTTGGATTTGTGCGAAGCGGGCTTCAGACGATCGGGGATGGTCGCTACGAGGTGAGGAAGCTTCAAGGCCCTTATGACCTTGTGATCCATGACTGCTTTACCGGGGGCTCGGAACCCACGCATCTCCTGACCCGTGAGGCACTCACCGATATCAAGCGGACCCTCAGCCCAAAGGGCGTCATGGCTTTGAATCTTGTTGCCTTTAGGTCGCCTGAGGCGAATCTTCCCTTAAGGTCTGTGGTTAAGACCGTCTCCTCGGTCTTCAGTCAGGTCCGGGTCTATCGATCGGAACCCGATAACGACTTTAACGATTTCATTATTCTGGCTTCTGATCAGCCGCTGGAGACGCAAGGAAGAAAGCTCACGGCTGCAATGATTCAATGGCTTAAGGAGCGGGAAACGGAGGTTGATTCAAGTGCGGGGATCCTGATCACAGATGACTACAATCCCCTTGAATCCCTCCAGGTCAAGAAATCCGAACACTACCGCCAACAAGTGGCCGAATGGCTGGG
>CAYQOJ010000047.1:10341-17283 GCA_964419105.1 uncultured Methylococcus sp. | reverse complement strand
CCCTGAGCATCCTGAGAACGTTGATACAAAATGTCAAGACGAGCCTGAGCCATAGCCTGACGTTGCATAGCACCAGTCAACTTATCTTGACCTCTAGCAGCCAACAAAGCGTTTACTTCAGACTGCTTCATAGCGACACCGAACTTTTCAATCGGGTCATACTCACCTCTGAACAACGCTGTCATACCAGTCAACGCTTCAGACAAATCGTAGCCATAAGTAGCAGACAAGTCAGCAGCCAAACCAACAAGATTCTCAGTCTCATCAGCCACAAAGCCCATCTCAAAACCAGACTGCTTTAGAACCGAACCTAGAAACGTAGAAGCCTTAGATGCTTCAACCTGGCTCAAACCAATAGCAGCAGCGTTCTTAGAAAACCGCTCCATCTGCGGAGTTAAATCATTGAAAACGTTACTCAAACCAACCATGTTACGGTCAAGGTCACGAGCAGCAGTAACAGTATCCTTCACAAAATTGCCGACACCGATAGCTGCAAAAGAAGCGGCCGCACCAGCAGCAGCACCCTTCAAACTCTTTACAGAAGCAGCCAAAGAAGCCATACCGCTCTTAGCCTGACTTACACCCCTAGCATCAAAAACTGAAACTAAAGGAATAAAAATAGACCCAGCCATTATGAAACCATCCTCTTATTTATGATGCTGTACGCTCTCTGCAAAACAATCTGAGACTCAGCCCTAGCCTTCGGCAAAGCCTTCTCAGCAGACGGCCAAACATACCTAGAAGCCCTACCACCCAAAGCCCTAATCATGGCACGACCCTGCCCATTAATCTTGTGTTTTCTTCTACCAGTCGGACTACGGCTGTAATCATACTCACGAGTAACCGAATACTTATTAGTGTATTTATTCGTCTTACCAGCCATGTCCGCCATAACAACACCAGCGTTATCAACAGCCAAACGAGCAATAGAAAAACTTGTTGCCTTATACCTACTCATAGAACGTCTAGCCTTGTTCGGAGAAGGAGTCTGAATCAAAACAGACTTTACAGACTTATTCTTATTCTGGTAGTTAGCACCCCAAGTCAAACGACCAGGCACAACAACAGGATAAAAACCAGACCGAGTACTAGAAGGCTTATTACGGTGAATACCGCTAGTAGGTGGAGAAGTAGGAATAGCGCCTTTTACAGCAGTCTGCACAGGCTTACCAATTTTCTTGTAATCCTTTTGAAGCTGCTTTACAAGAGTAGGCTGGACACGATTCAGTTCTCTAATCAAGTCATTGTAGTCAGTGAGATACAGCCCACTGCGGTTATCTTGAGTAACAAAACGAGCCATAAAACACCACCAATCACATCTATTCTATCAACGAGATTGTTGCTGGCTACGCCAAACCAAATACCTACCTAAAGTCCACAACATGCGGTCATCACACTCTAAAAGAGCATTAGGGCTAATACCTGTCTCAACTGCAAGAGAAGCAATATACCAGTGGGCTGAACTATCGCCCAACCCAACTATTTTGGGTCGTTTTCACTCGCCTTAATAGAAGCCACATCATCAACCCACACATCAAATTCCTTTGTAGTGGACTTAGTGCGAGACTCTGCAAGATAAGCAAGATAAAGCAGGTGAGTTAACTTGACGTTAGATTCAAGCACAGCAACTGACAGGTCAAATTTAGATTCAAACTTAACCATGTCAGAAGCCGAGCAAGTAATCTCTTTTTCTTCACCAGAAACAAATTCAATGCGTAGGTTTATTTTCAATTGTTTTCCTTAGTTATTATGCTGTTGCACGGGTCACTGTACCCGAAGTCGGCCATGTCACAGACAGCGTGGCGATATCGCCCACGGATGACGAGAATGGCTGGTACTGGCTGACAAGACAAACCGCTGTCCACGCAGGGTTGGTGGCAGAAGTTGCAGAGCTTGTCGGGTTTACTACCACAGTAGCGTATGAACCTGCTGTGAATAGTGGTGCTAGAACGGCATCAACCGCACCAGCAGCGAAGTCTTGGTAGAAGTTTAGAGTTACAGAGCCTGACCTTAGACCAGCGACTCGTGTTCTCCAACCGCCACCAAAAGCAGTGGTCTCTACTTCATCAAGACTCAAGTCAAGGCTTACACTCTGAAGAACGTTGGAAAATGCTGTTCCATTAACTGTAATCTTGTGGTCTGTTGCTACATAAACTGGCATTTATGCTCTCCTAATTTGCTTGAACAGCACAGTCAAACTCTGCTGTTAGATATGTGTTATCACCGATAATGACTGAGCCGTAGTTTCTCATATCAGATACTATCAAATCAAAACAACGACCCGATAGTGTCCTATCTGATTCTATCGCACTTTTTATACTTGACGGCCCTGACGGTGCGCAGTAAGCATCCAAGTTCGCTTGAGAAACTCTATCTGAAACTCTGCTAACAAAAACAGAGATAACAAAGTTGTAGGTGCTAAACCCATTCTTAAACGCCTTGTGATACTCAATGTTCTGTGGGCTAACAATAGCCATAGGTGGGTTCGGGTTGTCAGGAATAAAACTAGAAACTCTAAGCCCAGGAATCTTAGCCAGATTCTCTGCTATACCTGTACGCAGCTCACCAAGACCAGCCATTAGCCCTGATTCCTCATCTTACGGTAACTGTTCAACAACATAGCCACATCAGGGTCAATACGGTTAGACACCCTAAAGAAACCTGTATCTGGGCTAGAAATAACACCCAACGGAGAGTCAAGGCGCTTGAAAATACGCATAGCCTGAATGATAGTTGCTTGCTTCACCGCAGCAGGAACAGCACTCCAACCCCACACACCAGTAACCTGCACAGTCGCAATGTCCTCTTGACCATAACGACCCTCATAACGGTAACGAGTATTACCGTCAGGGAACTCATAAGTACCTACAGCACGAATACGAGTAATAGGCCAACCAGAAAGCCCATCAGCAATACCATTCAACGGCTCAAGCTGATAGTCAACCGCAGACCAAACCTGGTCATAAGTTTTGTTTAGCATAGTTGACACAGCAATCTGAGAGATAGAAATAGCATCATCAATCGCAACAACGTCATTGTGGTCAGGCACAAACACTCGTGTAGCAGTCCCAGCGTTATAGAAATTACGCATAGTGTACTCATCTATCATGCGAGAAGCAGACTCAATCGCCAACTCTAGCAACGAGTCATCCACACCATCCTGAATACGGGCAGCGGTCTTTACGTCATTTAGTGTGGCATAACCATTTACAACAGGCACAATAACTCCTAGTCTTTCCTACCAATTTTACCGTCATTTACTATACGGGCTTTCAGGTCAGTAGAACTAATGCCCTGCGTGTAAGGAACATAACACAACTGAATAGCATGGTCATCCAGCCACTCCTGAGTAAACTGCATCTGCTTGTAATAATCTCTCTTCGCCCAGTCATCACCAATAACAACAAAGTCTGGGATAACGTTCTCTATCGCAGGTTTACTGTCAGCCCCACCCACATTCTCTACAACCGAATCCACATACCTGCAACCAAGCAAAACTGCTCTACGCTCGGCATAAGACATGATAGGTGGCTTACCCTTATAAGCGTCTATAAACTCGTCAGTGTTCAGGCTAACCACCACACGACCATCAGACCCAGCGATACGCCTACAAGCCTTCAGGAACGCTACATGCCCTGAATGAAACAAGTCAAACGTGCCACCTGTATAAACTACTCCCACGAATTGTCCCGTCTAATCTGTAACGACCAAGACCCCTCAGAGAAGTCCTCGTCAGCGACCTTCTTCGCATACAAAGCACCATTACGACCAAAAGTCACGTTATTTTGATTCTGAAAGCCACTAGCCAGCGTAGAACTATTGTCATGCTCTAAAGCTGCGTGAATAAAGTTCGCTTCAAAACCAGCGTTCATAATACGTCTCTCATAGTCGTTGTCCTCAAAGTAGATAGGGTGAAAACGCTCATCAAACAAGCCCACATCTTTTACCACCTTTTCACCCAACACAAAGCCACTCCACTTAGGGAAGATACTCAGAAAGTTGATAGTAGTCGGGTCAACTTGTTTGCTAATCTTCTCCAACGCACCAGGCTTGAGAACCGAATCATCATTCAGCAACACCCAATACGGGGCAAACGGAGTTGACTTCACAATCAAGTTCAAACCACCACCATAACCTAAGCCATGCGGAACTTGAATAAGCCACATTCGCTTAACCAATTTAGGTTTCACAGGCTGATACTCCTGTTTCCCCGAATTGTCTACAATAACCAAATCCTCAACAGGATAGTCAATGCTTGCCAGCAACCTGTCCGCCAAATCAAAGCGTTTCAACGTCAGAAAGCCTAGAACGGGTATCATGCCAGAAGTTTCTTCAATACTGGTAGCCAATGGTTCTCCCAGACAGTTTCTACGTCAAACTGTTTTACGAAGTCTATGCTTTCTTGTGAGCGTGTGCCACGAAGTTTATAGGCTTCTTCCAAAGCATCCACAATGCTAGGAATCAACGGTACTTGCCACCAAGCGTTCTGACCTGCATCCCAAGAAGGCTGACCATCAACAAGCCAAGAGTCTGCTGAAACAAGGTCTGGTGTAGCAGCCCAGTTGCTTCCGATAATTCTTGTCCCACAACTCTGTGCTTCAATAGTAGGAACGCCAAAGCCTTCTCCATAAGAAGGAGTCAACATGACATCCATAGTTGTATAGAACGCAGCCAAAGTTTCTTGACTAATACCATACTTGTAGTCAGCCATGTCAGGGAACAAAATCTGCTCAGGCTTAATACCTAACGACTCACACAGTACAAACAGATTCCAGCCACCAGCACCACCAAACGGGTCAGTATGCAAATAAAGTTTCGCATCAGGCTTATCCTGAGCAAAAATACTGAAAGCCATAATGTTCTCAGCAAACGCTTTACGGTGAAGAAGCCCACCAGCCTTATTAGCTGCGTTCATACCCACAACAAAGTCATCCTTACTCAAACCCATAAACTTACGAGTCTCAATCCCAGCAACCTTATAAGTAGGCTTCATAACCTTAGTATCAACAGCATGAGGAACATACTCACACGCCAAACCATTCTGCTCCATCTGACGTTTACCATGAGGACTCATAGCAATAGGAACAACATTAGGTTTCTTCAACCAAGCCAACACAGCAGGTGGGATAGTTACATGGTCTAATGGAGTCCAAGAAGCAATCTGAGGAATCCTGTCATACGCCTTGCCCTTAAAGACCCAAACGTCATAGAGGGTAATTAGCAAGTCTTTCAACTTGTCTTTTCTAGTGTGATTCACCGTCTTAGCATGGTGAGCATGATTCATAGGCAACACATCATTGCTGTAATTCTCAAAGCCCCTAGCATAATGCGGAATCTCCCCGTAAGGAGTCTTCAACGTACTATTACTGCCCTCTAAACCGAAATTAGACAGAGCAGCAACATCCACACCATCACGCTTCAAACGGTCAACCAAATAACCTGTCTGAACACCATAACCAGTAGGAATATACGGACTATTAGAAGCAACCGAAACAATACCCTTTAACTTTGACATAGGATTTCCTTTTTTTCGTAGGTAAGAATAGACTAGCATAAGAAAACCCCCCTGATGCCTACGCACACCAGAGGGGTTTTCAGTTTAACTCAGGGGTTTAGCTTGCGCCACCTCTGAATAGTTTGATGTGACTTGCGTGAGTCAAGTTACCGTCAACACGCATCTTCACACGGAATGTGGTTACATCCTGGTTGAAGGCGTAGTCAGGTGACTGTGCAATGTCAATACCGCCAGCGATACGAACCTTGTATGAAGGTAGGTGACCGAAAGCGACAGAACGTGCGTTAGTTCCAACAGCGCCCATAGCAGGGTTCTCGTAAACTGGGAAGCCTAGAACAGTGTCAGGCGCTCCTGTAGTTCCTGGAACGAAGATGTAGTTACCTGCACCATCCTTCAACTTGCGAAGAACACCAAGTGAAGTAGTTGACATCTGGAAACCAACACCAGGTAGCTGACGAGCAGAACCATCAATGCTGTATACAAGGTCAACTAGGTTGTCGTAAGTGAAAGCACCACCGACACCTGTTCCACCAGTAACACCAGTTGAAGCTGCAGTTACTAGACCTGTCGGCTGGACAGTTCCTGTTCCTACAGTTAGAGCGTTGTTCACAGCGAAACCGATTTCGTTACCTGCTTGCTCTGCAATTAGAGAAGTTAGGTCGAATCCAGCATCTGCAATCAGTTCATTCGCCACGCCAACCAAGAAGCTGTACTTGTATGCTCCAAGGGTGATGCTTGAGAATGTTGGGTCGCTTGAGTTAATTGCAGCAGTCGCAGTAGCGATAGCAGCAGTTGAACGAGCGGTAAGGGTTGGAATAGTTAGGTTCTCACCAGATGTTGTGTTGAAAATCTGGGAAGTTGACAACATAGGGCCAACAAGTCTTGCAACCGAGAAAACCTGGTCATAGAAAGACTGTGGAACTGTGTTGTTTGAACCAACCAAAAGACGCTTTTCAGCCTGGTTGAACTCATGTCCTCTGCGCTCGCCCATAGCGATTGCACGAAGGATGTCAGCATCAGTTGAACGGGTGTCGTTTGATGGTGTGACAGATGCTGCAGCCTGAGCTGCTCTCTCTTCACGTTCTGCGGTTGCCTTGATTGACTCAATGAGCTTTGCTCTTTCGTCAATGTCGGCCATGATACGCTCGTAAGTTTGCTTCTCTTCGCCTGAAAGGTCACGCTTTTCTGAAGCAGCATTGTCTAGGAGAGCCTTAGCCTCTTCGTATGCTTTCTTACGGGCTTCTTGCTGAATGTTAATGTAATCAGACATTGAAACTCCTGTTTAGAATTGATAAGGGATACCTGCGGTGCTGACACTCGGCAGACGTAGCGGTGCTGACACTCAACTACATGTTTAAGTCTAGTAGCAGAAAATAACGTGTAAAGAAAAACCCCCACCAAGAGAAGGGAATAAACTCAGTGGGGGT
>CAYQOJ010000047.1:0-10331 GCA_964419105.1 uncultured Methylococcus sp. | reverse complement strand
AGGGAATAACTAGCGAGTTTCTTTCACCTCAACAACCCGAACCTCTTTAGGTGGGTTATCAATAGCGACAACTGCATCAGCGAACTGCTCCGCTAAATCTCTCACTACACCTGCAGCTGGGTTACCAGCGACATCCAGTATAGCCTTTACAATCTGTTCTTTAGTAGCCATTAGAGCATCTTTCCTTCCAGAGTGTGCTTCATCTGTAACAATCCTAGCAGATTAGGTTCGGCTACAGGTTCAGTTTCCTCAACTTTTTCTTCCTGTGTTTCTACAACAGGCTCTTCAACCTTCTCACCCTTAGTCATCTGCTTGATAACATTCTCCAACAAACCTGCTTGGTCTGGGGTAAGAGAGTCACTGGTCTCCAACGCTAAAAGCGCATCAGACAGTTTCTCAACATCAATCTGGTCTATAGAACGAACTTGGGCAACACTTGACTCGTAGGCTGGGAAGGTCACGATACTCACTTCTAGTAGGCGGACAGACTCAAGAGTTCTAACGTTACCGTCAGGAGACCAAGAGTCAGACTGGACATTGAAACCAAAAGACATCTTGTCAATGTCTCCTCTTTGCATAAGTATACTCAAATCTTTGCCCCTAGTGGTAGGAGCAAGTTCCGCTTCTACCCTAAGACCCTTAGAGTCCTCATACAAACGCATAGTGCCAGAACGGGTGCTGGCTAACGGTTCACCAGAATCGTGATTCCACAGCAACTTCACATCATTACGAGACTGCAAAGAACGCTTGAAAGCACCAGGAGCGATACGCTCAATAAACGGCAAAGGCTGGCTGTCGCTGTTGAACACAGCTGCATAACCAGAAAAAGTTAGTTTGTCCCCAACCGCACGAATCTCAAATTCTGCATTAGAAACACGAGTCTCAGGTACAGGCTTCAAACCATTTATTTTGCGTAGAGTTGCCATGATTTTTTCGGCTCTAGCATCAGCCCTCAAAACGACATCACTCATCAAATTCCTTTGCTTAGATTCTCTCTCAACAATACCACGACTCCAAGTAAAGCCAGCGTCTCCGCCCCACGCATCCCACATTATTCTGCCGTTAGAAGGGTTGCTTGTGTTGTAGAAATCTTTACCCTTCTTGTCTACCTCATGGCGAGCAAAGAACGAATACATGCGCTTGACCACGCTCAAAGACATAGAACGGCCAGCAACAATGTCTGTAGCCCTACCCCAACCGACAGGAGTACCAGCACCAGTAGCCTTACCTTCTTTTTTCCAACGCAAAGCACGAGCCGCAGCCGTTTTCATTCCTTGTGTTGGCTTGTACATGGCGGCAGCACGAACCGAACGTTCAACATACTCGCCAGCAGGTTCAATGTCCTCAGCCAAAGAAATAGCAACCATCTGCTTCACAGCATCAGCCTTAGTCTTATGACAACCAATAGTTACAGGCTTTCCATCTTCCAGTTTGAGGGTAGCCCAACCAGAGCAATCAGATTGCTTATCGCTAATGTAGTAAGGCATAACCCTCTCCTAGAGTTTTAGGCTAAATCAGCCAGTTCTTCTTCATGCACAGCAATAGCAGACTGAATGATAGCGATAGCGTTATTAGACTGCTCAACCAACTCTGCGTTACCTAATGCTTCAGCAGACTTTTTGTTTAGTTCATGCTGGTAGCCTTCAAGGTTCAACGCTTCAATACGCTGAGTCAATAGTTGCTGTTTAGCTTCGTTAGACACGTTAAATGACATTAGTTTCCTTCTCGTAGGGATTGCAGTTCTGCAACCTGTGCTTCAAGTGACTCAACTTTAGCCACTAAAACAATCATAGCGTTATAGGCAGACTCAAGCGCATCAGGATTAATGTAGTCCCCTTGCTTCCACTCAGCCATAAAGTTATTTATCTCATTCATTACGCCCACGTTCCTACTGTAGTTACTGTGCCATTACCGATAGGTGTCATCTTAAAAGTTGTTCCTGTACCGATAGTCCAGCCGTTATCACCTGAAGCTGAAGTAGTTTGCATGCCTGGATAAATCTTGGTTGTTCCTGTACCTGTGATACGGATAATGCCTTTGGCTTTGACTATTGTGTAGCGTGAACCAGAAGAGATGGCCGCTGAAACGGTTACAGCCGTTGTAGACCGAACACTGCTCATAGTTGCTGAGGTTGTAAAGCCTGTGGTGTTGCTGGAGAAGTCTACGAACATTACGTCTGAAACTACAGGTGAACCTGTGACAGTTGTGTTGAAGATGTCTACCGAAGCGGAGACACCTGATGTTGTCACAAAGTCGTGTTGGATAGTTGTGTACAGTTCAAACTCGTATGTTGTGCCAGCGGCTACAGTGATTCCTCTGGTTGCTGCTCCTAGAAGGCTTTTCGCTGATGATGATGCGGAGAAGTCTGGATTCCAGTCTGTGCTTGACACATAGTAATAATCCTGTGTTGCTAATGCTCTACCAGGGTTGGTGTTAGAAGTCTGATAGAAAACTGTTCCGTCATACTCGTTAGCACCAGCAGTAACTGTAGTCAGGTTTGTTCCTGACTGGAATGTCAGTGGTGAGAGCGTGGTTGTTCCAGCAGCTAGGGTTAGGTTGCTAGTTAAAGTTCCACCAGTAAATGAGCCACCACCACCAGCAGGTGTAGCCCAAGTACCATCTCCACGAAGGAAGGTTGTATTAGAAGCACCAGTAGTCGTTAGTTGACCAACAGTGTTTCCAGAGTCAGCAATAATGACTTTCACAGGGTTCGTGGCAGTTACCGCAGTTGAAATCACACCAGCATTAGAGATGTTTCCATGTGTATGCGATAACGGTGTTCTTGCATCAGTTAGTCGGGTATCGCTACCTAAAACAACTTCAGTAGCCGCTGCGTTACCAGATACAGGCACTGTTCTGTATGCAGATGTGCCAAGACCAAAGATTGGAACTGACTGGGCAGAACCACCAGACGGAGTTACGCTAAACGCTCCGTTAGTGCTACCAGTAGCGAAAGTGTATGTTGTATTAGTGTCTGACCAAGGTACATTTACTACCGCTTGATTAGAAGCGTTAAGTTGCAAACCATAAGTTCTACCAGTAGTAGCAGTTACAGTATTTGCTGGGTCAGTTTGGGTAGCGTTATCAAATAGTTCAATACCGCCAAGAACTGTGCTAGTGGCTACAGGTAGGGTGTATGTAGTAGGAGTAGTCCAAGTAGGTGTTGCACCTGCACCAGCAGAAGTAAGTACTTGACCTGAAGTACCAACAGAAGCATTCAGGGTAATAGGTGAGGTAGTTCCTGTAAGTGTCAGGCTGTTTAGAGTTGCACCTGAAGCAAACAAAGTTTTCCAGCGTTGCCCTGACGTACCTAAGTCTGAAGTGTTGTCGTTAGAAGGTCTTAGTCTGCCTGAAGAATCTGCTGGCGCAAACAATACGTCAAATCTAGGTCTAAGAAGCATGTCGTTACCGTTAGCGGTAATTAGTTGTGTTCCAGCAGTTCCTAGAAACTCTATACCTATCGTGTTGTTGTTGCTGTTTACATAGAAGCTACCTGATGCGGTAATCTCGCTGAGGACTGTTCCACCAGAGTTTTGCCATTGCTGTAGGTCTGCTGTCTGCGAAGCTGCGCCACGAACCACAACACCTACAGTTGTTGATTCACGAGCAATTACACCTAATTGTTGAGCAACAGTGTTTGTTGTGCCTAATAGAAGTGACCCTACTGCTGTAGTGGTACTACCGCCTGTGAGGAGTCTGCCTGTAGCTGAGAATCCACCAAGAATGTTGGCAGATGTATCTTGTATCTGCAAAGTATCTGCTGTTTGAGAAGCCTGACCCCTCACGACAGCACCAATTTCAGTTGTTGCTCTAGCCAACACATTCAAAGCAGCCGAGAAATAAGTTGAAGTACCAACTCTATGGTCACCGCTAGTAACACCAATACCCGAAATAACAAAGTTACCTGAAGATTCCACTCTTGCCAATAATGAGCCAGCAGAGTTCTGTACTTCAAAAAGGTTTGCTGTTTGAGAAGCCGCACCTTGAATAACCAGACCCTTCACACCTGCTGAACGAGCAGTAACCGAAACCTGTGAAGCCACAGACACCGTACCAGCAGCACCAGCCTGACCAGCAGTCAACGCAGAAGTAATCGTAAAAGTAGTAGAAGCAGGAACAGTAGCAACAAAGAAAGTTCCGTTATATGTTCCGCCAGTCGTACCAGCCAAAACTACAACGTCTCCCACAGCCAAACCATGAGCCGAAGCCATAGTAACCAGAGGGTTAGCACCAGTAGCAATAGATTGTATCGTTCCACCAACACCAGCAGTAATACCAGAAGTCGCACCAGTAAAGAACTTACCTGGAGAGTTGATACCTGCTAGAACGGTGGTTTGGTTTTCCCAAGTCTGTAGGTTAGCCCTATAACCTGATGCAACAGAAGTTCTTGCTCTCAAAGCTGTTACAGTAACATCCTGAGCAGAAGAAGTCATAGACCAAATAGCAGAAATCGCTGGAGCAACAAAATCACCAGCAGGAGTAATGTATGTTTGAAGGCTGTTATCAGAACGCCTGTATTCAAAAATGTTTGCTGCCTGTGAAGCAACTGCCCTAATAATTAGACCAGGTGTACCAGCACTAGGAATCTGTATGCTCAACCCTGTATCTACAGAGAAAGTACCGAATCCTGTGGCTGAACCAACAACAAAAGGTGCTGAAGGAGCGGTAACAGTAAAAGTCCATGCACCGCTAGAACCACCAATAGCAGTAACGTTAAAAGAGCCATTGTATGAAGATGGGGTAACACCAGAAACAATAACTTTTTGTCCCACAACAACTGGATTTACGGTGCTGACTGTGCTAGTTGTGTAAGTGGCTACCGTTGTTGACGAAGCCGAAGCAGCTGTCAAAGTATAGTTCAAGAATCTTAGAGAAGTGGCAGAGCCTATGTACTGTAGACCATTGGCTGTTGTTCCACCAAGTACAGTTCCAACAGAGTTTTGATACTGTAAATGGTCTGCTGACTGGTTTGCTGCTGCTGTAGAAACAATTACTGCTGTCTGAGCATCATTAGTTTGAATACGGGCTGCGAAAGTTGAGCGAAGCACACGAGCAGTAATGTCACCATTAGAAGCAACCCAAGCCAAAGCACCTGAGCCAGCAGAGTTCTGCCACTCAGTAAGGTTTCCAGAAGCCCCTGCCACAGCACGAACAACAAAATGAGCGTTAGTACCAACTGAACTACCTGCCTGGACATAACCAGTCTGTGCGCTATTTAAAGAACCATAAAAAACACCCGTAGAAATGCGGAAACCAGTAGAGTTATTGCTTACAAAAGTACCCACATTGTTTACAAATGCCTGAGTAGCAGCATTTACTACCCACCTTTGTAAATCCACGCCATGACCTGTTGAAGCTGCAACAGTTACTGGAACAGTAGAAGTGTTACCAGCGTTAAAGTCCGCTACAAACGTTGACGTTAGCCCTGGTGCAATAAAATAGTTTCCAGCCGCAGGTATTCTTGCTCCACCAGCAGTTGAAAGCAAATCTGCCGTTTGACCTGATGCACCTACAAGTGTTAATGGAACTTGACCTATCGCAGTGCTAGTTATAGTTTGCGCACCAGTCAAAGCATTTCCGCCAGCGAGATTCGCTTTCAAAGCCAACCCATTAGTCAAATCAGTTGTAGAAGCCTTAGCTGCAAGGTCAGACACAAGATTCGTTACCTGAGACTGCCCAATCAACAAAGCACTCTGGTCAATACCAATAACAGGGGCAGTAGGAGTACCAGAATTAGTTATAGGCGCAACAACAGCAACCGAACCCACAGTACCAGGAGTACGAATAAAAGTACTTATCCAAGCAACGCCAGTCCAAGTGTACAGAATACCGCCATAAGTGAAAGTATCACCTACCGCTGGATTAGATGGGTATGGTATAGCCATTTATCCCTACGATTCTGAAATGTAAGTTCCATTCACATACAATCTACTGACTGTAGTAAAAGTAACAGGGTTGCCTTGCGATAAAACAGTTTCAATAATAGGTTTTGGTGCGGCTGTCGTTGACTGAAGCCAATGCAAATCCAAAGTCTGTTGAGCAGGAAGATGGTCTGCAACAAGTTGAATGTGTCCGTTCAACTCGTCAGGTGGAAGAGCAGGGTTTATCCAACACCAAGCAGGAAAATGGTTTGCTGTGTTATCTACAGGTGGGAAAGGTAGTTGTAGTTTGAACTGACCTGTACCAAAATTGGTGACAGTACTGAAATCTACTGCAATCCAAAACGTTACAAGCTGTCCAGCCTTCACAAAATAGGAGTTATAAGTCGGATAAGTAGTGCCAGAACCTGTAAAAGTTAGTCCTGTCGCACTGAAAGTAGGAGACCAACGCACAACACTAGGAGTTAACACCCCATCAGTGATAGTCACAACATTTTCTGTAATGTTTACATCAACATCACTGTCAGCAACAGTAACTACAGGGTCATTCTCTACAACAGTAACCGTAATGTTGGTCATCTAGTCACCTCTGGTGTGACAACAAACTTACCTTCAAGAAGGCGGTCTCTAACTCCAGCACCAGAAGTAATCTCAAGGTCATAAGAATAGTATCCTGCTGGGATAGCAGACGTAGCAGAAGAAGAAACAATTACGTTGATAGTGCCAAGAACACCGCCAAGAGTGATACCTGAGCCGTTAGTCAACGAAACGACAGGGGTAGTAGAGTCAAAAGTTTCTCTCACCTGTAACGCAGCTGAAAAACCAGTCAAATCTTTTGGTGTTCCATCAAGAGCGACAGAGAAAGTCTTGTCAAAGGTTGCACCTTGTGGACAAGTGATGTTGTATGTGCCTGGATTTATCACGAATCTTCCTCTTCATCTTCCATCTCGTCTTCCATCTCATCTTCAGGAGACTCTTCTTCTTCAACCATTACAGGCATAGGAGCAGAAACACTACCAACATAAGGCATAGCAGGAAGCCCAAGTTCCATCAAAACCGCTTCAGGGTCATAGCCAGCCTTAACAAGAGTGTCAGCCATCTTGACCTTAATCTCCATCTCAGATAGGTCAGCTGCTGAAACGTTGATGTTAGCCAATGGAACTCGGAAAGTATCTCCACCATCAACTGACGGCTCATCCTCAAGACGCTTAATTTCGTTGATTGACTTGAAACCAGCCTGAGTAGCGATTGAATACGCTTGGTAACGGCTGTTTAGGTCTCCACGAAGCAGAGCAGAGAAGTTGAACTTGATAAACGCTTGGTTAGGTAGGATACGGCTGTAAGACCACTCCAACTTCTCCAAGATAGGTCTAAGAGTGTGTGAAATGAACTGTAAGTTGTTTTGTTCAACCGAAGCGTAACTCGCTGTGTCTGGGATGCCTAGCATGTGCAACGGAATGTTGAACGCTCTAGCAATCTCTTCAACCGCAAACCTGCGTGAATCTAAGAACTGTGCTTGGTCGTTAGGAACGCTAGTAGTCACATACTTAGCCCCACCAGAAAGAACACCTGTCTTGTGAGACTTTCTTAGCCCTCTGTGACGTGCATCAAAGCCATCACGCAAATCTCTTGCTTCCTCTGGAGTTAGTTCGCCAGGATACTCAATGATTCCGTTAGTGCTTGCACCGTTAGAGAAGAAACGAGCCGCATAGGACTGCAAAGCCGTAGCAACACCGAGAGCATCCTTCAACTTGTCTACTCTGGATAATCCAGTAAGTGAGCCTGGTGTTGCTAGGTCTATGATGTGGATGACTTCATCTGAAGTAAGTGGCTTAGGTTCATCAGCGTAAACAAACACTTTACGACCAATAGCGGAACGTCTAACTTCCATCTTGGTAGGGTCAAGAGCAACAAGGTTTACAACGTCACCACGATTATCTCTAAAGACTCTAGTGTAAGAGTTGCCGTACACAAGTAGAGAAGCCACGACAGCCCCATAGTGTGCTTGACGGGTAGTGTCCACGTCAGGTTGCTCAATCCACGCTGGCTTAGGTCTGTAAGGTTTACGTTCACCATCAAGGCGGATAAAAGCATCTACAGGCAGAGTAGAGATAGTGTCACTGATAAGGCTTACAGCTGAAAAGAACGCAACAATCTCGTAGGCAGTGTTGCCGTTGATAGTTGTGCCTGACTGGGTTTCAGTAGCGAAATCTCCACCCTGAGAGAAGATACTCTGGTAAGAGACCGAGCGAGTCTGTAAAAGCCTATTCAGCATTATTTATCCATTCCAAGAGCCAAACCGAAAAGAAGAGCGCCCAGCCCTAAAGTTATGACACCTGCTGGTGGGTAAATCCATCCGATACCCAACGCCAAGATAACAACGCCTGATGCTTGAACTATTGTGGAAATCATAATCAACCTATCCAAAAAACTTTGGCACTATCCTTTTCTCTATTTTAGCCCCTGCTCGGTCATACGCCAAGATAGCAGCTACAGCAGCATCTATACGCCTATTGCTAGAACGATTCTCTTTCACGATACGAACACCCAAACTATCAGTCTTCACAACAGCGTTACTCAAATGGCGAGCCAACAACGGGTTACCGTCATGCGTGATACGTTGCTCAACAACAGCATCAAAGAAAGCAGCACACGCAGGAATCATACGCTTCGCAGAAGTAGACGGCCACTCCACAATCGGAATACCCTCATCAGCCAACGCTTCCATAGACCTCTGCCAACGATACGGGTCACAAGCAACCTCACGAACCTTATACTTCGCACAGAACTCTCGGATAGCGTTTTCCGCATCAGCAATGTCCACACGCCACATGTCATCAGCATCAACAGGTTTCTCCCACGCCTTCAACAAAAACACATACGGCTTATCTTCTTCATGTCTTGCCTTGCGACAACCAACAATGACAGTCGTGTCCCCAGAGAACGAACCATCAAAACCCAGCACATACTCGCCATCAGGGTCTAACTCTTCAGGTTCAGCGATAGCATCCCACACACCAGTCGGCAACCAAGAAATAGCACTAGACACCCACTGGTTACAACGCTTCGTACGGAACTCAGACTCAGGTGTACGCAACACAGCAGACTCATAGTCAGACAAAGCACAAATGTCATCAATGCCAGGATTCGCCATACGCCAAGTCTCTTCAAGCCTGTGGTCTGCTTCCATAGGCGCTTCCCACCAACCCATGAAAAATGTTGGGTCAACAATCTCACCACGAGCAACCTTCTGCCCATACTGATACAACGAGTAAGCAATGCTATCCATTCCCGTAGAGTCAGACTTCACACCAGCAGTAGTAATCGCAATCATAGAAGCCATGTTCCCTCTAGCACCCTGAGCCAAAGACATAACATCAAAAAGTTCACGATTCTTCTGGGCATGAAGCTCGTCAAAGATAATAGTGGTCGGAGACAGACCCTCTTTTGTGAACGCTTCACTAGACAGCACACGATACACAGACCCAGTAGACGGAACTTCAATAGCATCCCTATAAAGTTTCACCATCTCCAGCAAGTCAGGGTGTGCTTCAATCATCTTCTTCGCATCAGCAAACACAATACGGGCTTGGTCTCGGTCAGCTGCACAAGAATAAACCTCAGCACCATTAATGCCCTGACCCAACAAACCATAGATACCCAGCGTAGAAGCCAAAGCCGACTTACCCTGTTTACGGGGCATACCAATCAAATTGATACGGTGCTTCAAACCCTTCTCGTCATAAGCAAACACATGTTGCAACAACTCTTTCTGCCAGTCACGCAACTGCAACGGAACGCCAGCCTTACCAGCCACAGAGTCCTTCGTAATAATTCCGAACGTCTCAGCAAACGCAATGACAGCATCCCCCTTACCATTGACAATTTCCTCTTCAGAAACAGGGGTCAGCCAAGCAGGTGGCCAACTAGCCATGCTTCTCCATAAACTCCGCCAACTTACTCTTAGCCTTCACCTCAGCCAAACCATAGCGACTACGGTCAACAGGAGTCCAAGCCATCAAAGACAAGTTAGAAATCAACGCACGTTCCAAATCACGCAACTGCCTACGGTCACGCCACGAATCAGTATCCCCATTAGCCACACGCTCCGCCAAGATTCCACGCAACTCTTCACGCTCATCCAACATCTCAGCAGTCAACTGCACTAGCCAAGCATCAGTACGACCCAACCACAACTGACCCTTATTCCACGCTTCATCCCAAAACGCTGTACCAGTCTCACCCAACGGTCTAATAGGTTGAGGTCTCATGTCCAACTGGGGCAACTCCACAGCATCCTTCGGCAAAGGCCGTCTACCAGGATTACCAATAAGGCGTTTCTGCTCAATAGGCTTCGGGGGATTAGGCATCATAAACTCCAAGACTCGTAGTTGACTTGTCCCTCAAGCCTAACACCTAAAAAGGTCTGAACTGCTACTTTGTGCAAAGACT
>CAYQOJ010000046.1:14796-17296 GCA_964419105.1 uncultured Methylococcus sp. | reverse complement strand
ATGGAAGGTCACGAGCCTCCCTCGCAGCGTGCGGTCGCCAAGAAGCGGCGTCAAGAACAGGCCAAGCAGGCTGAGGAGGCACTCAGAGCGCAGCAGTTGGGCGCGCCTCGTGAAGAGACGCCTGACACAAGCGATAAAGACAACATGCCAGCACTGGCCCCATCAGCACCAAACTAAATGGACCACTTTAACGAACGTTCAGGGCGACTCTACGCCGAAGAGATTCCCCTCAGGACTTTGGCCGAGACCCACGGAACGCCGCTCTATGTCTACTCCCGAGCGACCCTCGAACGGCACTATCGGGCCTTTGATCAAGCGTTTGGCGACACGGAGCATCTCATTTGCTATGCCGTGAAGGCCAACTCCAACCTTGCCATTCTCAACGTACTGGCGCGGCTGGGCTCAGGTTTTGACATTGTCTCCGCCGGCGAGCTGGAGCGCGTACTTCGCGCCGGCGGTGAAGCCTCCCGGGTGGTCTTTTCAGGTGTGGGCAAGCGGGAGGACGAACTTCGCCGTGCCCTGGAAGTCGGGATTCGTTGCTTCAACGTCGAGGTTCCGGACGAACTGGACATCCTGAATCGTCTGGCGGGTGAACTCGGTGTTCGGGCACCGATTTCGCTGAGAGTCAACCCCGATGTCGATGCCAATACACACCCCTATATCTCGACGGGTTTGCGTGAGAACAAGTTCGGGATCGCCATGGACGCGGCCTTCGAGGAGTATCTTCGGGCGAAAACACTGCCGCATCTCAAGATTGTCGGCATCGACTGCCATATTGGCTCGCAGTTGACCAAAATCGATCCCTTCCTGGATGCCTTTGACCGGCTTTTGGGGATGGTGGACCGGCTGGCTGCTGCAGGAATTATTCTTGAGCACATCGACATTGGGGGTGGGCTTGGGATTCGATATAACGAAGAAAGTCCGCCGGAACCGGCTGAATACGCGGCAGCCGTGATCGATCGCATCAAGGGTCGCAAGGTTTCCTTGTTCATGGAGCCTGGACGCGCAATTGTCGGGAACGCAGGCGTCCTTTTGACCCGGGTCCTTTATCTCAAGTCCAATGGCGAAAAGCATTTCGCGGTGGTCGATGCGGCGATGAATGACCTCATTCGTCCCTCGCTCTACCAGGCATGGCAAGCCATACTTCCCGTCGAAGCTTCGACAGGAAAGGCATCGAAACGTTATGACATTGTCGGTCCGGTGTGCGAGACGGGGGATTTCTTGGGCAAGGATCGTGAGCTTGCCATCGTTCCAGGCGATCTGCTAGCGGTCCGTTCGGCAGGCGCCTACGGCTTTACGATGAGCTCCAATTACAACTCCCGTCCGCGTGCTGCTGAGATTCTGGTCGATGGGGATCGTGCACATGTGGTCCGGCAACGCGAGACCGTCGAGGGCCTTTTCGCCCTTGAAAGCATTCTCCCGGAGTGAACATGCGGCTCGCATTCACCAAAATGCAGGGACTAGGCAACGATTTCATCGTCATCGATGCCGTCCGTCAGTCGGTTGCCCTGGACCCCGAACAGATTCGCCGACTGGCTGATCGGCATTTCGGCATTGGTTGCGATCAGGTGTTGGTGGTTGAGCCCGCCCAGAATCCGAACTCGGATTTTCGATATCGCATCTTTAACGCCGATGGTTCGGAAGTCGCTCAGTGTGGCAATGGTGCGCGCTGCTTTGCCCGTTTCGTGAATGAGAAAGGCTTGACGAATCACGATACCATCCGGGTCGAAACCCGGGCCGGCCAGCTGGTCCTGAATCTGGTTGCAGACAACGAGGTCCTGGTGGACATGGGGGTCCCCCGGCATGCGCCCGATCAGGTCCCCCTCGAGGCAGTGGAGGAAGCGGCCCTCTATACGCTGGAGGTGGCGGGCGAACAGGTCCGGTTTGCAGCAGTTTCCATGGGAAATCCGCATGCGGTCATTCAGGTGGCGAGTACCGCGAGTGCGCCGGTCGAGCGACTGGGCCCGCTGCTGGAATCTCATTCGATGTTTCCCGAACGGGTGAACGTCGGCTTTCTCGAAGTCGTGAATCGCCAGCAGGCGCGTCTTCGGGTTTACGAGAGAGGATCCGGTGAAACCCTTGCCTGTGGCAGTGGCGCGTGTGCCGCAGCCGTCGTCGGTATTGAGCAGGGTTTTCTCGAAAGTCCGGTGGATGTTGAGCTCC
Organism: uncultured Methylococcus sp.; assembly: GCA_964419105.1. Taxonomy (GTDB): domain Bacteria; phylum Pseudomonadota; class Gammaproteobacteria; order Methylococcales; family Methylococcaceae; genus UBA6136. The sequence continues at coordinate 15,133 of CAYQOJ010000046.1, read as the reverse complement.
CTGGGGGGCATTTGATCATCAACTGGCAAGGCCGGGGTTTTCCTGTGATGATGCAAGGGCCGGCGGTCACCGTTTTTGAGGGAGAGATTGAGCTTTGAGTGCACAAGAACCAACCTTGAACCCTGAGGAATCGAGTGATGCGGCCGAGGTGGCTGCCTACCTTTCGCGTCATCCTGACTTTTTCTCGACCCATCTTTCCCTGCTGGAGTCGCTACGCCTCCCGCATGACAGCGGAACGGCTGTGTCCCTTGTGGCGAGGCAGATCGATGTCCTCAGAGAGAAGAATGAGCGGCTTCTCGAGCAATTGGATGATCTGGTTCAGATCGCCCGGGAAAAC
>CAYQOJ010000046.1:0-14786 GCA_964419105.1 uncultured Methylococcus sp. | reverse complement strand
TGCCCTCTATCAGCGGATTCACCAACTGACCCTGACGCTTCTGGATGCGAAAAGCCTCGAAGATGTTCTGGCCAGTCTTGATTGGGGGTTGCACCAATACTTCCAGGCCGATTTCGTGGTGGTTCGATTACTCCAGCCCGTAATTGAAAGCCCAGTGCTTCAGCTTTTTACGCCGGAGGATCATCCATCGCGTCCGTGGGCGGAGGAGAGGGCCGAGGCTGCGCAGCCCCTCTGTGGCAAGCCGGATCCAAAGCATGCCCACTATCTCTTTGGCGAGGTTGCTGATGAGGTGGGGTCCTATGCTGTCATTCGCCTTCATCATGCGGCGCTTCGCGGTCTTTTTGCCATCGGCAGCCGGGACCCTGAGCGGTTTCGCTCCGACATGGGTTTTGTGTTTTTGACGCAGATGAGCGAAATCCTCGCCAGTCGTATGGCCAGCCTTTTAGCCCAGGGCTGATGGGATGGAACCCGGGGCGCTCGATCATCTCGAGACCTATCTGGAACGCCTTCGGGTTCAGCAACGACTTTCTCCGCAAACTCTTTTGGCCTATCGCCGGGATCTTGGCCAGCTGCAGCATTTTCTGGTCCAAGGCGAGGTCGGCCGCTGGGATCTCGTCGACGCCAAGACCCTTCGGGCCTATGTGGCGGAGCGCCATCGCCATGGCCTGGGAAGCCGCAGTCTCCAGCGGGAGCTTTCGGCAATCCGGGGTTTTTTTGACGCCCTCATTCGAGAGGGTGTGGTGACGCAGAATCCGGCGCAAGGCATTCGAGCGCCCAAGGCAGCCAAGTCGTTACCCGATGTCCTTGACGTGGATGCCATGGTGGGGCTATTGGAGTCGCCTCCTGAGGATCCGCAGGAAGTTCGGGATCTGGCGATGTGGGAGCTTTTTTATTCCTCTGGCCTCAGGCTTTCAGAGTTGGTGGCACTGGACCTTCAGGATCTGGATTTTCGGGACAGTAGTTTGGTCGTTCGCGAAGGCAAGGGGCAAAAGACGCGGCATGTCCCCATCGGCCGCTGCGCCCGGGCGGCGCTTGAGGATTGGCTGAAGGTTCGAGAGACCTGGCCGGGTGCCGGATTGACGGCGGTTTTCACCAGTCGGCGTGGTCTTAGGATTTCGCCTCGGAGTGTTCAATCCCGGCTTGCGCGCTGGCAGGTGAAAAAGGGGGGGGCGGCCGCTGTCCATCCGCATATGCTGCGACATTCCTTTGCGAGCCATCTGCTTGAATCCAGTGGCGATCTTCGGGCCGTCCAGGAGCTTTTAGGGCACGCCAATCTGAGTACGACCCAGGTCTACACGCATCTTGATTACCAGCATCTCGCCAAGGTCTATGATCAGGCCCATCCCCGGGCCAAACGGAAGGATAATGGGCATCGTTGAGCCCTCAAAAGAAGAAGGGATGCGGGGACGTTAGAAGGGGGTCTGTTGTATACTCAGACGCTGATGCCCAGTCTAGGACACCCGCATGTCAGAACCTGAAGAAAGCGAGATCGAAACGACCGACGAAGCCCCCCGCAAGGGCAAGGCGGGTTTACGCGACATCACGGCCAAGCCGGGTTTCCGCAAGTTCGGGTCGGGGGTTCTGGTTATTGCCTTGGTCCTTTATGGCTTAGCCCTTTACTGGAGCCAAGAGCCCAAACCCTTCGATGTGGTCGAGGAGGGTGCTCATGCCGCGCATGTCGAAAACCCCAAGGAAATGCCGCTGGGTTACACCTACTCGACGACCCTGATCGAGATTTCCCATACCCTGTTGCACAAGCCGGGTGGGTTTCTCTCAAATGACGTTTTTCCGCCCAGCGTCTTTCTCGATAACATTCCCAATTGGGAATTGGGCGCACTGATTGCCCTTCGTGATGCGACTACGCAGCTGCGTAACAACATCGCACGCTCCCAGACGCAGTCGCAGGAAGACCCGGATCTCGCCAAGGGCGAACCCTTCTTTTACTTCGATTACCGCTCCTGGCAGCTGCCATCATCAGAATCGGAGTACGAAAAGGGGATCGAGTCCTTGGAGGCCTATCGTGAGCGTCTGAGAAAGCGGGGTGCCAACTTCTACGCTCGAGCCGATAACCTTCGTCAGTATCTTGAGGTTCTGGAAAAACGTTTGGGCGACTACTCCAACCGATTGAGCGCCAGTACCGCTGATCGCGTCAATGATGAAGTGGAAGAGCGCCACGCCGATATGGAGCGCACCCCCTGGCTTAAACTTGACGACCGATTCTTCGAGGCCCGCGGTTACACCTGGGCGGCCATGCTGGTCCTCAAATCGATCGAATGGGATTTCAGGGATATCTTGGGTAACAAGACCGCGCAGGTCTCACTTCAACATATCGTACGGGAGCTTGAGAACTGTCAGGAAAGCTATCTCAGCCCTGTGATTCTGAACGGTAGTGGCTTTGGTCTTTTCGCCAACTACTCGCTGACGCTGGCCAACTACATTGCGCGTGCCAATGCGGCCACTATCGACTTGAGAAGTCTCCTCGAACGCGGCTAATCGATGTCGCGACGAATAAAAAAGGCGCTTCGGCGCCTTTTTTATTCGTCAGCGAAGATGCATCTTGTCGATCAGTTTGAGAAAGCGAAGATAGCGGGCTTTGTGAATAGCCCCCGATTCGGCCGCTTCACGAACTGCGCACCCCCTGTCTTCCCGATGTCGGCAATCGTTAAAGCGGCAGTGGTCGAGAAAAGGCCGAAATTCAACATAGCCCGAAGCCAGTTGTTCCGCGTTCATTTCAGCCAGCCCAAAAACGGCAACCCCGGGGCTGTCGATCAGGTCCCCTCCATCGGGCAGATGGTAAAGCATCGCCGCCGTCGTGGTATGACGTCCAAGCCCCGCCTTTTCGGATAACTCCCGGGTTCTCAGGTTCTTGCCGGGAAGGAGCGCATTGGTGAGTGAGGATTTGCCGACGCCGGATTGCCCGGAAAGCATGCTGGTTTTTCCTCTAAGGGCTGCTCTTAAGCCCTCAAGGCCCTCTTCCGTTCGGGCGCTGACGGGGTGGCAGGGATACCCCATCTCACGGTAATGGGCCATCTCGTGATCCAGTTCGGAGCGATCGTTCAGGCGGTCGATTTTGTTAATCACGATCGCAAGATCAATGCCTCGATGGGCTGCGGATGCCGTGTATTGATCCACCAAAAGCCAGTCCGGTTGAGGCTCAGGCGCGACAACCACCATCACCTGATCCAGATTGGCCGCAACGGGTCTGATTCGCCCGGCATGCGCCGGACGGGTCAGAAGGCTCTTTCGTTCGAGAATGGACTCGACCCGACCCAGCCCATCTCCTGCCGGGATGAAGGTCACCCGATCGCCCACGGCAATTGAGCCCACCTGTCGCCGGGTCTGACACAGGCGGATCTCGCCCTGAAGATCCTCAACGGCCAAGGCCTGACCCAGGTGGCTCAGAACCAGACCCTCCGAGGGACTGATGGGTTCTTCGGGGGATGCCATTTCGGCGATCAAGCCCCTGGGCCTATCTTGCGCGGTTTAAATGATCGATACGAATGGCCGCAGGCGGATGACTGTAATGGAATGCCGCGTACAGCGGGTCAGGCGTTAGCGTGCTGGCATTTTCACGGTACAGCTTGACCAGCGCGCTCACCAGATGACGAGCCTCGGTATGGGAAGAAGCAAAGTCATCCGCTTCAAATTCGAAACGACGCTGGAAGGCCGCCATCAGCGGCTTCAAGAAAACGGTGAAGACAGGCGCCGTCAGCATGAAGAGCAAGAGGGCGGTAGCCGTACCCGGTGTCGGAACACCCAGTCCCTCAAAGAACCACGGCTCCTGGCTCACCCAGCCCAGAACGGCGAAACCGATCAGGCTCAGCAGGGAGCTGGTGATCAACATCTTGATGACGTGACGGCATTTGAAATGGCCCAGTTCATGCGCTAGCACCGCTTCCAGTTCGTCGTGCCCCAGCGAGTCCACCAGCGTATCGAAAAAGACGATGCGCTTGCTGGCTCCGACACCGGTGAAATAGGCATTGCCATGCCCGGAGCGGCGTGAGCCGTCCATCACGAAAATCCCCTTGCTCTGAAACCCGCAGCGATCGAGAAGCGATTCAATCCGCGATTTCAGCTCAGGATCAGGGAGAGGAGTGAACTTGTTGAAAAGGGGAGCAATCAGGGTGGGATATGCCCAGCTCATCAGGATCGAAAAGCTGATCAGAATGCTCCAGGCCAAAAGCCACCAATAGCTCCCGGTGCTCTCCATGACCCAGAGAATGAGGGCGATCAATGGAGCGCCCAGCAAGAAACTGAGCAAAGTCTGAAGGACCAGATCCTTCAAAAACTGGGGGACGTTGGTTTTATTGAAACCATAACGCTCCTCGATCACGAAGGTCTGGTAGAGGCTGATGGGAAGTTCGATCAGCTGGGCGACCAAAAGCGTCGTCAGAATCATGCCCACACCGCTCGCGATAGGTCCCAGTCCAAAACCCTCCCAGAGCTTTTGGATCCAGGCAATGCCGCCCCCAAGGGTAAAAAGGATGAGGACCCCGGCCCCGAGGAGCCGGTCAAAATCCGCAAGTCTCGCCTTATCCACCGTATAGTCAGCGGCCTTTTGATGGGCTTCAGTCGTAATCGTTTCCTCGAAGGCCTTGGGCACCTTGTTGCGGTTGAGAAGGACATGCTGAACATGTCGACGCGACAACCAGAATTCGACCAGGAAAGAGACGGCTAGGGCGATCAGAAACAAAACAGTAAAATCATTCATAGTTCTTATTTTCCTGGCACGTTGTGCCTTTGAGTGTCATCCGGGCCCCCTTTGGGGCGGCATCGGTCTTATCCTTACCTAGTCAGACTGCAAACCATGCCCCTAAATTCCCGTAACCTCATCTGGATCGATCTTGAAATGACCGGTCTTGACCCCTTGAGCGATGTGATCCTTGAAATCGCGACCCTGGTCACGGATGCTGAATTGAATATTCTTGCCGAGGGGCCCGAGATTGCAATTCATCAACCCAAGGCCGCGCTGGATGCCATGGATGAGTGGAATCAGACGCACCATGGCCGCTCAGGCCTGATTGAACGAGTTCTCTCCAGCTCGATTTCGGTGGAGGACGCAGAACAACAAACCATCGCGTTCCTGAAGTCCTGGGTTCCAGAGGGCGTTTCCCCTATTTGTGGCAACAGCATCTGTCAGGATCGCCGTTTCTTGGCGCGGGGCATGCCGCATTTGGAGAAATACTTTCATTACCGAAATCTGGATGTCTCCACCCTCAAGGAACTCGCCGCCCGTTGGGCGCCCGAGGTGGCTCAAGGTGTTCAAAAAACCGGGCGCCACCGCGCTCTCGATGATATTCGGGAATCGATCGAGGAACTGCGCTATTACCGTCAGCATCTCCTCAAGGTCTGATGGAGGTCCCGAGCCGCCTAGAGGCCCGCGATAATGGCAACCAGAAGCAGGAGCATCACCACGCCCAGCGTGACAAACATCGTGAACCAGCTCCACCCGGAACGTTCTGTTTCAACGGGTTCGACGCTGTCATGAATCGGGGTTCCGCAATTGCTGCAGATCACCGCTTTGTCCTTTACTTCATGTCCACAGTGGCGGCAGTACATCAGTAGCCTCTTCAATTTCAGGTTTCGCCTAATTTCGGCTTAAACGTCCGATTGCTGAAAGAGCATAGCGGAAGCTGGGAACGGTTTCCATTTTGTGAGGTCAAAGCCGCCTGAGTTCGGTGTTGATCGACAGTCAGTGAAGACAGCGCGACTGCCATTATGTGAGAATGGAGGCTGTTCGTGATGTGAGGTTCCCTCAAAGGGTTCTCGATGAAACACCGCACACGAATTGTCCACATCACTATAAAGAGAGTCACAGCATGAATAAGACAACGATGACGACCCTGATTGGTGCCGCTGTTGCATCCACTCTGGCCGGATCCGCGCAGGCTTCCGAAAACCCCTTTGCCCTCAAGGAACTTTCAAGCGGCTACGTGCAGCTGGCTGAAGCCGGCAAGGACGGCAAGGAAATGGTTTGTGGCGAAGGCAAGTGCGGCGGAGCCAAGATGAACTCCGGCAGCATGAACTGTGGCGCCATGATGCAGAAGGCCGCTCCTGCAGAGCCCCAGAAGGCAATGGAAGGCAAGTGTGCCGGCATGAACATGGGTGGGCAGGCGCCTGCAGCCCCTCAAGCTCCCGCTGCTCCTCAGCAGGCGAAGTAATCTGCTACTGGATGTCCCGTTCGGTTCATGACTTCCGTTAATTCCCGGCACCTTCAGGGTGTCGGGCTTGGACTCAGGCGAGTCCATCTCGATGACTTTGCCGAACGGGAATCCCTTCCGGTCGATTTTCTGGAAATCGCGCCGGAAAACTGGATGCGGGTCGGGGGCCGACTAGGCCGCCTGTTTCGTGAACTGACCGAGCGACACCCCTTTGTCGCCCACGGTCTTTCACTTTCCCTGGGAAGTCAGGATCCTCTCGATACCGACTTCATCATCGAACTTCGCGCATTTATCGAGGATCATGGGATCCTGGGTTACAGCGAGCACCTCAGCTATTGCAGCGACCAAGGTCATCTCTATGACCTTATGCCTATACCCTTTACCGAAGAGGCAGTTCGGCATGTCGCCAGTCGAATTCGTCAGACCCAGGACATTCTGGGGCGCAGAATGGCGATCGAAAACGTTTCCTACTACGCGATCCCGGGCCAGTCCATGGACGAGGCCGATTTCGTTCGCGCAGTGCTTGAGGAGGCGGATTGCGGGCTTCTACTGGATGTCAACAATGTCTACGTCAACAGCGTGAATCACCGCTACGATGCGAGGGACTTTATTGCCCGTATGCCGCAGGAGCGGATTGTGGGACTCCATGTGGCCGGCCACTACGTGGAATCGGAGGATCTTCTGATCGACACTCACGGCGCGCCGATGGTGGATCCGGTCTGGACTCTTCTGGATGAGGTGTATGCCAAGAGGGGTGTCCTGCCCACCCTGCTTGAACGAGATTTCAATATTCCACCCTTGGATGAGCTGCTGCTCGAGGCCGCATTGATCCGTGATGCCCAGAGGCGGCATCTAACTCCCGAGGTCGGTTAACGTGAGCTCGGGCGCTCTTCGCGAAATCCAGAAGGCCTTTGCGGCGCACATTCGCGATCCGGAGGCCATGCCTGTTCCTTCCGACGTGCCTCCAGATCGCATGAAGGTGTACCGAGAGCTATTTTTCAATAACGTCGAGAGCTTCATGAGCACCGGCTTTCCGGTGCTTCATGCCATTCTTGAGGGGCCGCGATGGGCTGCCTTGGTCAGGGATTTTTACCGGGAGCATGTCGCCGCGACGCCGCTCTTTGTGGAAATTGCAGGCGAGTTCGTGAGCTATCTCGAATCCGAGCGTGGCACGCGTTCGGGCGATTTGCCTTTCCTCAAGGAATTGGCCCATTACGAGTGGGTTGAGTTGGCCCTGTCCGTTCGGGAGGCTGATCCTCCCCCCTTGGATGCGGCCTTCCTGGAAGATCCCTTGCGCTTTAGGTCCAAGCTCTCTGAGCTGGCCTGGTTGCTGAGCTATCCCTATCCGGTTCAAACCATCGGCCCCGATTGCCAACCGGAAGTAGCCCAAGAAGCGCCGGTCCATCTTCTGGTTTACCGGGGGCGGGATGAGCAGGTTCATTTTCTTGAGCTGAATCCCGTGACGCATCGTCTCCTGGCGCTTTTGGAGTCGTCAGGAGAATCAGCGCTCGCCGTCATTTTGGAGCGGGTCGCGGGCGAGATCGGCCATCCCGATGTCGCCAAGGTGCTGTCATTTGGTGCTGACCTGATGCGAGATCTCCACCAGAAGGGGGCGGTTGCCCCAGAACCCCTCGTTATTCCCGTCTAGCCGCTCATTTGCCCCATCTTGGAGCTTTTTGACGGAGTCAAATTGCACCAATGAGGTGCGAGATGGCATGATCAGCGACTGCCCTGAGTCTGGGCGTCTGCTGTCAACGCTCTGGCCCCTTTATTGCTTTAGAGTCGACATGAGCGACAACCTTCCGATCAATCAAAATCCCAGGATTCTGGATCACCTGACCGACGCTGTGCTGGTCTTTGACACCGGCAACCGGCTGATTTACATCAACTCCGCCGGAGAAATGCTGTTCGCGGTGAGTGCCCGGCAGGTTCATGGCATGCGTGCCCGTTCCATTTTTGGCTTGAGTGATCGAGCCATTGAGGCGGATTTCAAGCGGGCGGTCCTTCGCGGAGAAACGCTCACCAAGCGGAACCTCACCCTCGGAACGCCTTCTCAGCCGGTGACGGTCAATCTGACCGTGGTGCCCGTACAGGAAAACGGCCAGGTCGACATGGTTATGGTGCAGATTGAGCAGCTGGATCGGCATCTTCGCATTTCCATGGAAGAACAGATCCTTGCTCAGCAGAACGCCGGGCGGATGTTGCTCCGAGGTCTGGCCCATGAGATCAAGAATCCTCTGGGCGGTATCCGCGGCGCGGCGCAGCTTCTCGAAAGAGAGCTCCCGGATGCCGATCTTCGGGAATACACGCGCATCATCATGGATGAGTCGGACCGGTTGCAGTCCCTGGTCGACCGAATGCTGGGCCCCAATAAGCCGCTCACCATGGAGTCGATCAATATTCACAAGATTCTCGAGCGGGTCCGGCAGCTGGTTCAGGTCGAAGCGCCAGCGGGCGTCATTATTGATCGCGACTATGACCCCAGCATTCCCTCGGTTATGGGGGATGGTGATCTTCTGATTCAGGCGATCTTGAACATCGTCCGTAACGCCGCCCAGGCGGTCGGTGTTCGTGGTCGGATCCAGATCAAAACCCGAATTGATCGGCAGGTCACCATTGGTCACCGGCGCAATCGCATGGCCGTCAAAATCGAGATTCATGACGATGGTCCTGGCATACCCCCCGGGCTGATGGGGCAAATCTTCTACCCCATGGTCACTGGACGGGCCGAGGGGACAGGCCTTGGGCTTTCCATCGCCCAGTCCCTGATCAACCAGCATGGTGGCCTGATCGAGTGCACGAGCGAACCGGGTCATACCGTTTTTTCCATTTATTTGCCGTTGGAGCTTGCCCATGAACAAGGTGGATGAGGTCTGGATCGTCGACGATGATCGGTCGATCCGTTGGGTCCTCGAAAAGGCCCTTGAGAAGGCGGGTATCAAAAGTCGCAGCTTTTCCAATGCCGATCTGATTCTTGAAGAGCTGAGCGGAACGATTCCGGATGCCATCATCACGGACATCCGGATGCCGGGCCTTGATGGCCTGACCCTGCTCAAGCGCATTCAGGAGAGCTACCCCGGGCTTCCGGTCATCGTGATGACCGCGCACTCGGATCTTGAAAGTGCGGTTTCTGCCTTCCACGGTGGCGCTTTTGAATACCTTCCGAAGCCGTTTCAGCGCGCCTGCGCCCAGGCCCGAAATCTAAGACTTCAGCGTGAGCCGGTCATCGCGGTCGAGTCGACGCCGGAAATCATTGGTGCGGCGCCCTCCATGCAGGAAGTTTTTCGAGCCATCGCCCGTTTGGCTCGCTCCCATATCACCGTTTTGATCAATGGCGAGTCGGGGACCGGCAAAGAGCTTGTGGCCAAGGCTCTGCATCGGCATAGCCCCAGGGCTGCCCAGCCCTTCATTGCGCTCAATATGGCGGCTATCCCGAGGGATCTTCTGGAATCAGAACTTTTTGGTCATGAGCGCGGCGCTTTTACGGGGGCTCAGGCCCGAAGAGCGGGTCGTTTTGAACAGGCCGATGGGGGCACGCTCTTCCTGGATGAAATCGGCGACATGCCGGCCGAACTTCAGACTCGCCTCCTTCGCGTCCTGGCCGATGGCGAATTTTTCCCTATTGGTGCGCATGCGCCAGTCAAGGTTGATGTTCGGATCATCGCGGCAACCCATCAGAATCTCGATCAACTGGTCGCGGAAGGGCGATTCCGTGAGGATCTTTATCATCGACTGAATGTGATCCGAATTCATCTGCCGCCCTTAAGGGAGCGTCGTCAGGATATTCCCTTGCTGCTCAAGCATTTCCTCAATGAGGCCAGTCAGGAGATCAAAGCCGAAACCAAGGTGCTAAGGGCCGATGTTGAGGAATTTCTCTGCGCATTGGATTGGCCTGGGAATGTGCGCCAGCTTGAAAATACCTGTCGCTGGATTACGGTCATGGCGGCTGGCAAGGACGTTCATCTGGACGATCTTCCGCCGGAACTTTTGCATACCGGGCGGGACCTTCCTTCACCTGTGGGGGATGGCACCTGGCAGGATGCCCTTCGTGAATGGATCCAGGATGAGCTTCGCCAGGGGCACGTCAATATCGCCAAGGAAGCCATTGAGTCGGCGGAGACCATTCTCATCCGAACTGCCCTTGGGGCTACCCGCGGGCGAAGGCAGGAAGCGGCGAAGCTTTTGGGTTATGGGCGCAACACCCTGACCCGCAAGATTGCAGAGCTCAATCTCGACGTATGACACTTTGAGGAAATGGGCGATTGCCTTTCTGTCCTCAATCTTGACCGGTCTCAAATGCGATAATGAACCCAGTTCCCTGCGATGGGGCGCCTGATAGGCGCTCTATGGCAGGCGGGCAGGGTATGGGGTCCTTGAGGCCCTGGTCTCACCATCTTCGGATGGCGCAACCCCTGCCGTCCTCAATGCCTACACCAGAAGTCTGATTATGCCCACCCGACATTTGATCCGAAGTGAACCCAGCCAAGCCCTCACCGAATCCCGCCCCTTGGGGATGAAGGCCAAGGATATTGCCTCCGGGGTTTCTCAGCACTTTACCTATACGCTGGGACGAGACCGATTCTGCAAGTCCAGTCACTACAGTTATACGGCCTTGGCACTGACGGTTCGTGATCGGCTCATGGAACGCTGGAAGCAGACGCAGCAAACCTATCGTGCGACGGCGTGTCGACGGGCCTATTACCTTTCTCTAGAGTTTTTGATGGGGCGAACCCTTCGAAATGCGATGCTGAATCTGGCGCTCGACAAGCCCACCGAGAAAGCCTTGGATCAGCTGGGCTTGGATCTGGAGGAGTTGGCAGAAATCGAAAATGATGCCGGTCTCGGTAACGGTGGGCTCGGTCGACTTGCGGCCTGTTTCCTCGACAGTTGCGCAACCCTTCAGTTGCCGGTGACGGGATACGGCATTCGCTACGAATACGGGATGTTCCGGCAGCTGATCGAATCGGGGCATCAACTGGAGGAGCCGGACCACTGGCTCCGTAACGGCCATGTTTGGGAGCTTGAACGCCCCGAATTGACGACGCGGGTCCGCTTTGGCGGCCGCACCGAGATGGATGCCGAGCAACGGGTCAGATGGGTTGATACGCAGGATGTTCTGGCCGTTCCCTATGACGTGCCGGTCCCGGGATTTGATAATGGCACGGTCAATACCTTGAGACTCTGGAAAGCCGCTGCAACGGACGAATTCGGTCTGAGTGAGTTCAACGCCGGCGATTATACCGAGGCGGTGCGATCCAAGAATCTGGCTGAAAACATCACGATGGTGCTCTATCCCAATGACGCCAGCGAAAACGGCAAGGAGCTGAGATTGCGCCAGCAATACTTCCTGGCCAGTGCGAGTCTTCAGGATATCGTGAGGACCTGGATTCAGGTCCATGGCGAGGATTTCAGCCAGTTTGCCCAAAAGAATGTCTTTCAGCTGAATGACACCCATCCCACCATTGCCGTAGCGGAATTGATGCGGATTTTGGTGGACGAGCATCATCTGCCTTGGGATCGGGCCTGGGACATCACGCGTTCGACCATGGCCTACACCAATCACACCCTGCTCCCTGAAGCGCTGGAGAAATGGCCCGTTCGCCTGTTCAGACAGTTGCTTCCCCGGCTTCTTGAGATCATCTTCGAAATCAACGCCGGATTCTTGCGCGAAGTCGCAGCCCGTTGGCCTGGGGACAACGATCGGCTGGCTCGGATGTCATTGATCGAGGAGGGCTGGGAGCAACAGGTTCGAATGGCCTATCTCGCCATTGTCGGGAGCTTCTCGGTCAATGGGGTTGCGGCCCTTCATTCAGACCTTCTGGTCCAGGGGATGTTTAGGGACTTTTACGAGCTTTGGCCTTCAAAGTTCAACAACAAGACCAACGGAATCACCCCGCGGCGCTGGCTGGCAGCCTCCAATCCGGAGCTTGCGAAGCTCCTGAATGACACCATCGGGAGCGAGTGGACTCGTGATCTCAGCCAATTGTCGGCGCTCAAACGCTTTGCCGACGATGCGAAATTCCAGAAAGCCTGGCGTCAGGTTAAACGGGCTAACAAGGAACGACTGGTGCGTTATGCGGAGGCAGAGACTGGCATCAGTCTTCATCCGGATGCCCTCTTTGATACCCAGGTCAAGAGAATCCACGAGTACAAGCGTCAGTTGCTCAACGCGCTCCACGTCATCCACCTTTATGACCGGATTCGACGGGGAGATACCGCCGATTGGACGCCGCGCGTCGTCTTCTTTGGCGGCAAGGCTGCGCCGGGTTACCAGATGGCCAAGCGCATCATCAAACTCATCAACAACATCGCAGCCCGGGTCAATGCAGACCCCCTGGTCGGGGATCGGCTCAAGGTGGTCTTTCTCCCGAACTATCGGGTGACGGCGATGGAAACGATTTGTCCCGGAACGGACCTCTCGGAACAAATTTCAACCGCCGGCAAGGAAGCCTCCGGGACTGGCAACATGAAATTCATGCTCAACGGTGCCCTGACCATCGGGACCTTGGATGGTGCCAATATCGAAATCCGGGAAGAGGTCGGTGAAGAGAATTTCTTTCTTTTCGGCTTGACCGCCGAGGAGGTCGAGACAGCTCGGGTCGATTACGATCCGGCCTCAATCATTCGAGGCCATGAGGACCTTTCTCGTGTGATTGCCCTTCTCGAGGCCGGTTTCTTCAACCCTGAGGAGCCGGGGATCTTTGATCCGATTCTCGACTCCATCAAGTCCCCGAGTGATCCTTGGATGACCGCTCAGGATTTTCCGGCCTATGTTGAAGCGCAACGGAGAGCAGCTGCAGCCTTTAGGGATGAAAAGACCTGGACGCGGATGAGCATTCTCAATACCGCTTCTGCGGGTAAGTTTTCGTCGGACCGGACCATCCTCGAGTACAACGAGGAGATCTGGAAGCTAAAGGCGGTTCCAGCGCCTGGCGCCTAGTGCTGGACGTCGTCCTTTTTGAGCCGGAAATCCCGCCCAATACAGGCAACATTATCCGGCTCTGTGCCAATACCGGGGCCCGACTCCACCTGATCGAACCTTTGGGGTTCAGTTTGGATGATGCGAGGCTGAAGCGCGCGGGCCTCGACTACCACGAGTATGCCCGCGTCAGGACCTATCCCAATCTGGAAACCTATCTGGATGCGGCAGGGGCCCGGCGCATCTTTGCCCTGTCGACCCGAGGCACCCGCTCTTATGCCGATCCACAGTTTGAGCCGGGTGACACCTTTCTTTTTGGCCCTGAAACCCGAGGTCTTCCCAAGGATGTGCTCGAATCTTTGCCGGAGTCTCACCGCCTGACGATCCCCATGCGACCCGGGGGACGCAGTTTGAATCTTTCCAATGCCGTTGCGCTGGTGGTCTACGAGGCCTGGCGTCAACTCGGCTTCATGGGCAAGGTTGAGGACGATTCGGTATCCTAGCCATCCGTTGTTCCAAATCCGCAAGTCGTTTCGCTTTCGGATCGCCTCTGAATCTGGAGCTGCCATGCCCCCGCCCCCATCGACGATCTATCGCAACTTTCTTTATCTGCAGTTTGCCTACCTGATCTTTTTCCCCCTGATGAGTATGGGGGGGATCATCGGAAATATTGTCGAATTGGCTTTGGGGATGGGGCTTTTGACCGCGGGGCTTTGGCTGTCTGCCGGAAGAAAGAAACGTCCGACCCCGACGATTCTGACGGCCCTTCTGGTCTTGGTGCTCTGGACCTTTGAGGTCATCCATCCCACGGTGCGCTGGTTAGCGCTGGTCCGCGAGTTCATCCTCATGTTGTTCTTTATCCGGGTCATTTTCGTAATGGCCCGGCATGTTTTTCTATCACCCAGGGTCAGGACATCGGACCGCCTGTATGGTGCGGTCTCCATCTACCTGATGATCGGTGCTTTTTTCGGCAGCTTGTATACCTTGACGGCCTTGATTGTGCCGAATGCCTATGACTGCCTGCCGAGCCTGTGTCGGGGCGATGTGGCGCTTTATTTGCGAAGCGGAGGCAATCTCTACTTCAGCCTCGTGACACTGACCACGCTCGGGTTTGGTGACATCACGCCGCTTAACCCGTTTGCAGGAATGCTATGTTCTGTCGAGGCATTGATCGGACAGATGTATGTTGCCGTAGTGGTGGCGCGTTTGGTCGGACTGCATCTCATGGAAAACCAAACGCATCGCCCGTCTTCCTGAAATGAAAAAGCCCGTGCCGAGGGTTGAGTGGGCACGGGCTTTTAGCGGATCGCTGTCAGAGTCTCACTACGAAGGAATTCAAAGGTAGTCCTGGATCAATACTTCTGCAATTTGAACGCTGTTTAGAGCGGCGCCTTTTCGAATATTGTCGGAGACAACCCAGAGGTCGAGCCCGCGAGGATGAGAGATATCTTCTCGGATACGCCCCACGAAAACCGGATCTTGCCCCGCGCTTTCAGTGACCGCGGTCGGGTAACCTCCGGGTTTGCGTTCATCGACAACCACAATGCCTGGCGCCTTTCCTAAAAGAACCTTGGCCTCGTCAGCCGTGATCTTTTGACGGGTTTCGATGTGAACTGCCTCGGAGTGCCCGTAAAAAACGGGAACGCGCACGGCGGTTGGATTCACCTCGATTGTCTCATCACCCATGATCTTTCGGGTTTCCCAAA
>CAYQOJ010000045.1:0-17422 GCA_964419105.1 uncultured Methylococcus sp. | reverse complement strand
CAAGAAGCTGAGGAATCGTTTACTAATTGTAAAGTTATATTGAGTAAGGACCTTAATCAATATAATAATAACAAAGAGTTTTTGTTTCAATTATCAACAGTGTTATGTGAATTAAAACATTATACTGAATCTTTAGAAGTTTTTGATGAGTTAATAAAAATCGACTCAAATAAGCCAATATATTTTAATAATAAAGCGAATTGTTTACATTGTTTAAAGGAATATGAAAAAGCTATAGAGTGTTCTAATAAAGCTATAGAGCTTAACCCTAATTATGCTAATGCTTACCATAACAAAGCTAGTTATTTGATTGATTTAGAAATGTATGATGAAGCTTTAGAATCTGTTAATAAAGCTATAGAGCTTAATTCTAATTATCCAGTATTTTATAATACTAAAGGTAATTGTTTATATTGTTTAAAGGAATATGATAAAGCTATAGAGTATTCTAATAAAGCTATAGAGCTTAACCCTAATTATGCTAATGCTTACGAAACTAAAGCTAATTGTTTATATTGTTTAAAAAAGTATGAAGAAGCTATAGAGTATTATACTAAAGTTATAGATATAAACCCTAATGATTTAACTGCAAAAGAGTGGAAACAAAAGGCTTTAGAGCAAATAAGCTTGCAGTAAGATAAATAGATACTATATTATATATACAACCAACAAATAAAGAGAACATTATGACGAAAGAAGAATTTAAGGAGCTAGATGATGCGTTAGTATCAATGCAAAGTAACACTACTATAGTTGCTACTGATATAAGTTTACTAATAAGAAAGTTTGATGAAAACAGAAAGCAAATTATTATGACTGCTATTGAAGATATGAAAGTTAAACTGAATTTTATAGAAACTGAAGTAAACTTGATTAATGAAAAAAAGTTAATTAAAGCTTAATTGCTTGTGCTTTGTAAATGTGTTAAACTACTTAATAACTAATAGGTAGTTTAACATGATAAAAACAATACATTTACTGCTAATAATGTTTATTATAAATAGTTGTGATACAATTAACCCTTTAAAGTTTCCTCCATCCCTTCAATATAAAAGCGATGAACTTCATCAGCATACCAAAGAGCTAATTTTATATTAGAATAATGAAGTTTGGAAAATTAATCTTATCACCTAAAGCAATTGAGATTGCTTATGCTACTTGTCTTTTATCAATGATGAAAGACACTATCAAAATTATTAAAGATGATTATATCGGCAATTTATCTGCTTGGAATAAATCTAATCGATTAGATTCAATATCTATGATTCATAACGATGATTACATAGATGATATTCAAAAGATGCAAAAGAAGACAGAGAAGCTTTTAAACATGGATAATGTCATGTTATCTGCGTGTATATTACTTTTTGGAAAAAAGCTTCTAAGATACTCTAAAAAGCAGATTAAGCATTCTATAAAAAAAATGCGTGATGAAGATTCTGGAGAAAAAAAAGATTTGGATCAAATGTTTAGGTCTTTCATTAGTTCTAATCTAGACTTAATGAAGATCATGAGAAAGAATCTTGTTTATAAGACCGTTAAGACAATAAAGGATGGTTTTGCTTCTGGAGATGATTTAGAAGATATTGAAGATCGGATACTAGACGATATAGATTCTGCTGAAAACTATTTAAAGTTTAATGCTAAAGAGCAGATAAAGGATTTACACATAAATTACTCAAGATATAAGTTACTTAAGCTTGGGCTTGATCTATATATCTGGGCAGATGTCGGAGATGCTAAAGTAAGACGAAGCCATAGAGTTTTGAACCAAAAGATAATGAGTTGGAAAAATCCAGATATCTATAGAAATCGTGGAGATGATAAGTGGAGAAAGAAATCATCCATAGGCGGTGTTCAAAAGCAAGTAGGTGAAGACCATGGATGTAGGTGTGGCTTTATACCTATTTTATTAAATTTAGAAGAAAATTAATATTTCTTTATATAAGTCCTTGTTTTACGTGCATAATTTTATATATTTTACTTGAAATATAACGTTTCTTTATATATAACTAATGTAGTTAAATTAATATTAATACATTCTTAATGATTGAATTCAGAGAAGATGCTACTTTTAAGCCTAAATTAAAAAAGACTAAAGAAGGTTATTTAAAGGGCACTGCTTATATATCAAAGTTTAATAACGTTCAAAGATACTTTAATCAAGATGGATCTGAAAGACTTGAGTTTAGACCGAAAGATGAAGTATTAAAGCAAGAAGCCTTAGAGTCTCTTAAAGGTATAGTAATTACTTGTGAACATCCTAGAGAAAGTTTTGTAGATTCTACGAATGTTGATAAATTCACAGTTGGATATACTGGAGAATCTATAATTATCAATGAAAATAAAGTTGGCATAAATCTTACAATCACACATAAAGACGCAATAGCTCAAATACAAAGAGGTAAGCGTGGTTTATCTGTTGGTTATAGTTTGAGTTTAAGAAGAGAAGATGGTGTATTTGAAGGTAAAAAATATACGCATGTTCAAGAAAATATCATAGCAAATCATTTGTCTATAGTACAAGAAGGTAACGCTGGACCTGATGTAAAAATTAATACAGATTCAATACAAAATAACACAGATTCAATACAACAATATCGTGTTGATAGTTTTGAATTTGAAATGGAAAACAAAGAGGTAAATATGGATTCCGTAAAAGAAAACGAAGTTAAAGAAATCGTTGAAGACAAAGTCGAAGACAAAGAAGTTGTAGAAGACAAAGTAGAAGATAAAACTGAAGACAAAGTAGAAGCTATTGTAACTGCTAATACAGATTCTTTAGAATCTGCTATTAAAAACCTTAATAGTTTAGTCGAAAAATTAACGATTATAAAAAATAACAATGACTCTGATAAGGGTTTTCAAGAAGCTGTTTTTGCTAGATGTAATCTTCTAGATAATGCAAAAAGAGTGATTAACGTTGATAAATTACACGACAAATCAGATAGGTTTGTAATGGAAGAAGTTTTAAAGTCTAAAGATAAAACTTTAAATTTAGATGGAAAAAGTGAAGACTATGTAAAAGCTAGATTTGATCTTTTAATTGAGTCTGTTAAAAAAGAGCCAATTAAAAAACAAATACAAAACTTAGATAGTAGTTTTTATACAAAAAACACAGATGTTAAAAAAGAGTTTGAATATGAAAAATTAACACTTAATGAAATAATTTATAAAAAACAACAAAAATAAAGGTAATAAAATGGTAGCTTTTGGAGATTTCGATGATGTACAAATTGGTAGTATATCTGATGTTAGTATAAGAGTAAAAGATAGCTTTATAGCTATGGAAGATATGGATTTTGGAGTAGCTGTATCAAGAGATACAACAGATGGTGTATCAAGAGAGAAAAAAGTAAAAAAATGGTTTGTAAACGGAGTTTTTGTAGGAGTAAGTGCTTTTTCACATACTTATGCAAATAATTTCGACACTGGACTATCTCAAATAAAAGCTGGAGATTCTATAGATGTTGTAAGGTTTGGTAGGGTTAAGGTTTTAACTAGCGTTGATGTTTTAGCCGGAGACAAAGCTTACATAGATGCTACAACCGGTGTTTTTACAAAAGTAGCAACTAACAATATTTTAGTTGGAGAATTTATAAGTACAACTGCAGCTAATAATGCAGCAATACTTTGGTTAAAATAATAAAAAATAGGAATTATAAATGCAACAAGATACACAAATTTTTACAAAAGACTTTTTTATAGAAAATATGAACGCTGATAGTCGTAAGATTATAAACAACGATTCTTTTTCAATTTTTTTCGAAGATCAATTAAGATTTTTAGATAATACTGTAAAAAAAGTATTTCATTCTGAAAATACTTTTTTAGTAGATATTCCAGTTTTAACTATTGATCCAGCTTACGAAGATTATTCATGGTATATGACTGATATAACAGGAAGTGCAAAAATTATTAGCGATGATTCGGATGATATTCCTGGTGTTAGTCAGTACGCTAAAAGATATAATAACGTAGCAAGAACTTTAGCTTCTCATTTTAAATTAAGTCTAAGCGAAATCCAAGCTATTCAAAAATTTGGAGGTAGGGTTGCAACAAGTGGATTAGAAGCTTGTTTGATGATGAATATGAATAAAATGAATAAAATTGTTTATTTAGGTTCGACCGAAGGAGGAAATTTAACGCGTGGTTGGCTAAGCTATGCTGGAGACGGTACGAATCAAACAGTCGCTACATCTGATGTTGCTGGAGCAAGTGCAAATGCAAAAAAATGGGCAAATAAAACAGGTGCTTTGATTTTAGATGATTTACATGAAGCTATAAATGCAGTTCAGCTTAGAACTTCTGCTCATACTTTATTTACGCCAAATAGAATTTTATTACCTTTAGCTCAATATCAACTTTTAAAAACAAAACGTTTACTAGATACTCAAGTGACAACTGTTTTTGATGAATTTAATAGGTTATATCCAAATATAACTATAGAAGCTAGACCTATCTTAGCTGGAATTAAAGAAGTTAACAGTTTTGTAAACTCTAAAGACGTTATGATTGTTTATGACAATAACCCATTTCATTTCAATCAAATTATGTTAGAGCAATTTAAACCGACAGAAGCTCAAGCTGTGAATTTAAGTTTAAAAACTATTTGTAGTTCTAAACATGCTGGAGTTGCAATGTATTATCCTGAATCTCAAGTATTTAGAACTGGGATCTAATGGTTAAAACACCAAAAGAATTAATGGCAATAATAGCTCCAGAGTTTACACCCCCTAAATACGATGTAGACGGAGCTATTATTGTAGCTAAAATCAGAGTAGATAGTTCGCTTTCTTTTACACCACCAGAAGAAAAATATAATCTGCTTATAGCATATCTTGCGGCTCATATTTTAACTATTGGTGGTAGACCTATGGGAGGGAGTGGAGATATATCTAGTATGCAAGTTGGAGCCGTCTCCGTTACATATTCTACAAATAAAACATCTCCAAAAAATGCTATGACTGGGTTATCAGAAACTAGTTTTGGTCGTGAATATATACTAGAAAGTCGCCCTTATAGATTTTCACCAAGAACTTAAACAAGATATTTTATGTCTGCTTATTTACAAGATGATGATTCAGAATATAAAAAATTCAAAAGAAAAATAAATGCTTCTAATGATTTAGAAGTATCTATTGGTATACATGAAGATGCTGGCGTTAACGAAGAAGGAGATGATATTTTAGAATATGCTACTTGGAATCATTACGGAACAGCTAATATACCAAAAAGACCTTTTGTAGACTTAGCTGCTGATAGAAACAATAACTGGCAGAAATATGTTGATGAGGCTTTAGGTAATCTTATAGACAAGAATACTTCTTTAAAAATTGAAGCTGGAAAAGTTGGAGCTATTGCAGTCAAAGATATGAAAGCTATTATAGAAAATAAACAAATTTTGCCTATGAATGCTCCTAAAACAATTGCAAACAAAGGTTTTGATCATCCTTTGATAGAAACTGGGGCTTTAGTAGAGTCTATAAAATACAAGATTCATGAGTGATTATTCAAGCGATGATATAAATGACTTTCTAAGACTACACTTGCCATCTTGGCTCAAAGAACATGATCAACCTAATTTTTTTGAAAATCATTATAGTTATATATATTTAGCTGGTGGTAGGGCTAGCGGTAAAACTTATATAGTAGCTCTTTATCTATTGTTACAAGCTATCTCAAAACCAAAACAAAAGATTTTATGTACTAGACAATTTCAGGAATCTTTAAAAAAAAGTGTTGGAGCTTGTTTATTAATTATGATTCATAGCTTGGGGCTTAGAAAGCATTTTAAAATTACAAATGCTGAATTTGTATATATACCAAATGGTTCAGAGTTTTTATTTAAGGGGTTCGATAGAAACAAAGATACTATTAAGGGTTATCAAGATCTAACGCATGTCTGGATAGAAGAAGCTGATAGTTTAACTCAAGAAAGTTGGGATTTATTAAGACCCACTGTATTTCGTACGACTCAATCTACTTTTGGTTTGTTTTCTGAAGAAAGTTATAATGCTAAACCTACTGAGTCTAAAGCTCAAATCATCATAACAATGAATCCTAAATATGAGACAGATTGTTTATATAAATCTTTTATCTTAGATAAGAAACCACCTCCAAAATCATATATCAAAACGTTGAACTGGTATGAAAACCCCTTCTTTAACCTTTCAATGCATAAAGAAAGGTTACATTGTTTAAAAAACGCCCCAGCAGTTTATAACCATATTTGGGAAGGAGAGTTGTTGCAAAATTCAGACGCTCAAGTGTTTAAAGGTAAATGGTTTATTCAAGATTTTGAAGAAGATGAAAACGCTGAAAAATATTTTGGTATAGATTTTGGGTTTGTACATCCATTGGCAGTTATAAGATGTTATATAAAAGATGATTGTATTTATGTAACACATGAATATAAAGGAGTTGGTATAGAAAACCATGAAATTTATGATGTATGTGTACAAAATATACCTGGTATTTTGGACGGTATAGTTTATGCAGATTGTGCAAGACCAGAGGCGATAACTACTTTAAAGCGACAAGGACTATATATTAAACCTTGTGAAAAGACATCTGGAAATAGCAAGAAATCTTATACAGAAGATTCTATATCAACAATGAAGTCTTATAAAATAATTGTTAAACCTAGTTGTATTAATATGATTAGTAACCTACAACTATTCTCTTTTAAAATAGAACCAAGAAGTGGAAAAATCTCAAATGATTTGATAAAGGAAAATGATGACTTTATTGATGCTTTAAAATATGCAATATGGCCAGTCATTAAACAAAGAAAATATGATTATTCTAATTATAGATATGCAGTGTAATAGCTATTGAGTTTTTTGATATTTTATAGAAGTTTTGTATATACTATAGATTACTTTGAATTTATATAATTTATTAAGATAATTATTTATATTAATGCAATGATCTGGGTTTTTTGAACATGCAAGTTCTAAGTCATCAGCAAACTCAGTACTTGGCACTGGAAAGTCTGGCAAATTATAAGGATAAGTAGTCTTAGAATTTACCTTTACGCATCCGCTGAATATTTGACTTAAGATCAACATCTTCAATGGAATTGATAGTATCGATAACTTTTTCTTGAGTATGTATAACATTTTCTTGATTACTAACTTTAGCATTTATTTCTTTTAACTGAGTTTTTAAAGTTTCTTTTTCATTTATTAAATTAAAATGTTTTCTAAGTAAATATAAGCCAAAAAAAGCTAATCCCATATAAGCATATTCTTTTACAGAGAAAAAGAAATTATTAATTTTTGTAAATATATTAAACATAATTTTTCCATAATTTGGCTTCTAAAGCTCTTCTGTTTACT
Source organism: uncultured Methylococcus sp. (assembly GCA_964419105.1). Lineage (GTDB taxonomy): Bacteria > Pseudomonadota > Gammaproteobacteria > Methylococcales > Methylococcaceae > UBA6136. The sequence continues at coordinate 10,079 of CAYQOJ010000045.1, read as the reverse complement.
AAGCCTTTTATTATTTTATTACCTATACGCACGAAGCCCTTTATAGGATCAAATAATTCAATTTTAGCTTGTTCTAATTTATTTTCATTAATTAGCTTTAAAGCTTTACTACTAGCAAAGCCACCGCATCCAACATTAAATACCAAAGATATTAAAGCAGCTATATTATCGACGTGTAGATCTACTTTAATTAATCTTTTTAAACAATTAACCGCATCTTGTAAATCTTGTCTTAATAAATCTTCGGCTTCTTTAGGAGAAATGCCATTTTTATATTTAACTTTTTCAGCGTCATTTACTACATGACCATATCCTATAGTCGGTTTACCTGCTAAGCAAGGATATATAGTACTACTAAAATCCTCAAATTTTTTAACCAAGCTAATTGTAGCGTCTGTAATTTCAATCTTCATCGTTTGTAAACCCACTTTGTGTACTTTCATCTAAGCGAATTGATGAAATTGATAGATCGACATTATTATCTAGTAACAATTCTTTTCTTGCTACAGAAATTTCATTTACAATTCTATTTAACTGTTTTTCTGGAACTATAGAAATTTTAAATTTATAAAAATCATCTATATTATCAATAGTTTTTAGTAATTTATTTAGAGAATTAAAGTTATGTTTAATTTCTTTTAGTTCTTTGAAAAAAAGTTCATATTCTGCAACATCTTCTTCTTCGTAATCATGTAGCATAAATAATGCTACTGAGGCTTTTAAATTCTTCTTTGTTAAGCAGTCGTACGAGTGATCTGCAGACTCTTTTAATAATTCATACATGTGACCCCTAAATCCTTCTATAATATACTTAGGAAGGGGGAATTGCGGGTTTGGATAGTTTTTACTATCTGATTGCCATGTTTTTAGATCAACTTCAGAAATCAAAGCGTCAAAACTTTCCTTTTCAATAAAATCTTTAACTTCAGAAAAATAAAAGCCTTCGTTGAATTTGTAAAAATATAAGTATTTTTTAAACATTTGTAATTACCCCACCATTTTGCGCTATTGCTCTACCAACCACTTCACTTGTTTTAATTGTAATTTTAGATCGAGATTCTGCTACAATATCTGGTATTGTTGCACTATTAGGACTTTGAAAATTTCCAGAGTTTATTATTACATTAGCTTGGCTGGGAATATAACCATTTGCAACACCTCCCGAAGCTACAATTACACTCTTAGTGTTTACTACGCCACTATATTTTATAACACAATTTGTAAGTATTAATTGTTGACTGCTTGATGGCCTAGCATAACTTACTTGTATTAAAGGCCCTGCAGTTTGTGTAGAAAGAATTGTAGTATTTTTTATTTCATTATTTCCATCACAATAGATCAGATTGTCAAAATTATTTGGTTTAGTAATTATCAATTTTAAGTTATCAAATACACCAGACATATATTTTAAATATAATACGCGTCTATTGTTTGAGTCCATTGCAGTTGCAATAGTGTTTTTAATTGTAAAATTTGTAAATAATATTTCGTCATATCGTATGCCATCATAAAACTCTCTATAACTTCCAAAAATATAGCCAAAGTTTATAACCGTACAATTCGTCGATACAAAACTTTTCAATTCGGCATATACTGCAAAACAATTATAATTCTGATATCCATTGTTAATATTTGTAATAGTCGCATCATTTATGATACAAGATTCTATACCAGGTATTAAAAAGCTATAAGTCTGAGATAGACCGGTACTACTTGCTAAAGGAAAATTCATTTTCCATTCTCCAGTCAGAGTAATTTGTAATTTACTTGCATCGATTACTGGCTTAGTACTAAGAACAACATTAGGACTAGGTTGCATAGTAACATTTGGATTACCCTCGATAGTAATGTAATTTTTTGTCATAGTTTGATTCGGTGAAGTATAATAGCCTTCCCCGCTATAATCATCTCTAAATCTAATAATAACTTTTCTACCACCACCATCTGGCCCATAATCCCAAAGAATTCTATCGATTGCTCTTTGCAAAGTAGTATTACTAACTTGTTCTTCATTAGGTCCTACGTAAATAATTACTGGCTCACTAGGATCAAATGGTAATTCAGGCTCTTGCATGGTAAATGAGTTTTTAATAAACTTAGTTCCATCATAAATCGCCATGATAGTTTGATTTTTGACTAAAGAAAAAGGTACCCCATCGCCATCAGGATCAGATAATAATTTAGCACCAAGACTATCTAGATTAATATATACAAGATCAGTACTATCAATATTTGAAGTAAACAATACTGACATACCCGGATAATATGAACGTCTGTAAAAACCTGTAGCTGAAGTTAAAGTATATGTTGTTGTATTGTTAGATATAACGCCAGAGCCAGTAGTTTCATTTGTATAATTTACTTCTTTAGGATTTGTATGATAAAACGAACCATTTCTATATACACCTTCATAATATTCATTCAAATCCATGTTAGGATAAGTTCTCCCCCTTAATTGGGATAGAAAACTTACAAATGCATTATTCCCAATTCTTAGTCGGATTGTGTGTTGTGAGTACAACGAAACCGGAGAGATAAACGATATTTTCATTCCATTTAAATATCCAGTAATAGTAGCTCCATTTAATGGAGTTAAGGTAAACTCACCCCCAGTTGCAGTAGCGCTAAATCCTACAATACCAGGATTACTGAGATTACTTACTAAAGATGATTTAGTAATTTTAAAATCTTCATTTTGAGATGTTTTTCTAACTAAGAATATGTCATCATCACTTAATACACTAGTAGCATCTAAATCGGAAATTCTTTTATCAGCCATTTATTACCTCTACGCTACAATGCTATTATCTTTTACTTTACGCCAATTAGTACCATCACTAAATACAATACATCCACCTGTATCTACATTAGATATATAAATTGTACTTCCAGCTGGTCTTGTAGAAGCAGCTGGTTTGGTTGCATTGGTATAAGCCCTACTAGTTCTTTCATCTAAATATTCTATCCATAACGCATTATAATACTGTAAATAGTTATAGTCCCCTCTAGCTAATCCTTTGTTTATTGGAATCCCTTTGTCAGTCAATAATTGGGGTATAGAATCAGGTCTATTCCAACCTTCTGCTTCTTTACCAGTTACTGGATCTATTCCAGTTTCAAACTCTTGCATCTTTGCAACATAAGGTATGTTATCGGGTCTATTTACCATAATATTATTTATTTATTTATTTAAACGTTCCATTAATCTTCCGCCTATAAACTCTATTTCTTGTCCTTCTATTGTAAATTTATCAGACAACGAAACAAATGGCGATGGTTCAGTTACTTCCCCAGTACTCACTATTACATTATACTCTAAACCTTGAGAATCCACAATTATTTTATCTTTATTCGGTCCAACAACTAAATTGAAATCTTCTAAGTATCTTTCTGCAAAAGTAAATTTCGTATCTGAAAAATCTTGATACAAGAAAATCTTTTTTATACCAGCTAAGCATAATTTTTGCATTTGGTTATGTAAAAATGGGTCAGATTCATCACTTCTAAAAGTTATAATGATTTCATGTTTATATTCAGTATATTCAATATTTGTAGCATTCATTAATAACTTCAAAGCTCTTATCAATATCTCAGCTTCGCCATTACTTGCATTTAAGATAATCTGAGAATATATACGTTTTCTATATTGATCATCATTTAATCCATATCTTAAAATACCTACCGTATCTCCGATCCTATCTAGCTGATATCCAAAAGCTGTACTGATATATCTTAAAGTATATAAATCCCAAAAAACATCTTCTATTTCTTGCAGTTCTTCAACAAGAGCTTGTAATAACTGATTAAATTTAATGCTATCTTTATACTGAGTCATTAAATTTTTTTTAGCTCTTTCAACGTGATTTGAAATTTTTTCAATCATAATATTGTAATTTTACTTGTATCAGTTTTTTGAATTTGACTTTTATCCATAACAATATTTGCACTTAGCATTATATCTGGTTTTACTTCAATCGCATTACCTCCTATTAATACCGTAGCAAGTGTGACACCCGGCACGTTATATATTGCTGAAAATAATGATTGATATAATATAGTCTCTCCTACTGCAAATTTAGATATTTGAGCTACTATATTATTTTTAATTATATCATTGCCATTTATCGGGAATTTTGATTCATCCTTCACAAGTGTTATATCTACATATATATATAAATATACTGGTCTTGAAAAACTTATCGTTTGTAATTTTCCAGTACTATCAGGCACTTCAATAGTTGTATTTCCATAAGTAGTTATAGTTGCACCTTTTGTTTGCCAAATTGTTGACGCTATTTCATTATCATTTCCTCCAGCTACTAAACATTCGAAACTATGTGGAGGTAATAAATTTACTGTTTGATCAGTTGCATTTTCTATAAGTACTACAGAGCTAACACCAGGTAAGTTTGCAACTCTAGACCTTATAGCCTCTACAGTTCCTGCTCCAATTAAGTTTACTGAAGCTCTTCGCCTTATACGTAATTCTTCATCTGTTTCTAAATTTCTACCAAGGTTTGGCGATGTTTCATTAATTACAGATATCCAACCAGATATTGGGGTTTGTATATTAGTTAAAGCATTAATAGCTAAAGTAATATATCCAGCATCTTGAGCACTAAAAGTTCCAAGATTGCTAACTGTATCAATAGATATATATTGAGATATATAAACTTCCATCAAAAGATCGCTATCAGTAGTTTTTATATAAAGTTTATCATTTACATTAGAAGCTTCTATCATTTGATTACTTGCGTTTATTAAACCTACAAGATTGTTTATAATAATAGCTACAGTATCTCCAGCTTGCTTTATATAAGTAAAAGTATCTTCATTTATAGAAACAAAGATACTAAAATTATCTTGTATAATATCAGCTATAGTTAAAGTTATATCATAACAAGCTTCGTTTGATAATTTCACTGTATTATTCAAATTAAAAATAGTATTAACATTATCAGCTGTTACTTGACTATTAAAAGGGATTTCAACTTGATTCTTACCAGTTAATTTTGCTAATGTAGTAGTTTTAGTAGCCTGTATTCTTACCACACCTATATAACTTACAATATTATCTAAACTCATACCAAAAGCAGTGTCTGGATACGTTGAGTTGTAAATTGCTTCTGCTAGCTCCCACAAAGACGAACTCTCAAATGTATATGCAGTAAGTAGTTGCATATTAGGTCCTTGCTCATCTGTATTAAAAGATCCCCAGCTACTTATTAATCTTTCACTTATATCTTTAATGCTGTCTTCAAACATCTTTCTTTTAAATCCAGTCGCTGTTAAACCAAAACTCATGCTGTACCTTCTACAATATTTCCGTTCATATCTTTTACTTTAAATGATATAGTTACTTTCTCACCAACTCTATCTCTAACTACTTCTAATTCTATTATTTCTATAATTTCTGGTATAGCTTGAAGTTCTTTGATAAAAAGATTTCTTATCGTCTCATCAGTTACCGAGTTTGCAAAAACATATTGCAAATAATCAACTCCATTATCAGGATTAAGAAAACTATCGCCAACAAAGAATAACAATCTAGTTTTGATTTTTTGCAAAGTAATCTCTCCATCTTTAGTCAATCGAATATCACCATTTTCTATTATTAGATCGTGAGTAATCGGATCTAAATATAAATCTTTAACAATCATGTGGCACCTCCTGTTTGTGCTGGAACCATAGCCCCAGAAGCAGGTTTGATATATGAATGAGTGTGATTTTGCAATGAGATAGTTCCAGCTTTAACATCTCCTGTAGCTTCAACATTACCAGCTACTTCTAATTTAGCACCGACTTTAAATGTTTGATTATTCTTTCCAAAGGCTTGACCATCTAAATGCAAATCGCCTTTTATATTTAAGTTTGTAGTCTCAAAATTCACATTACCTGTAGATTTAAGATGAACATCTCTACAATTAATAATAGCATCATGCTCTAAATTTACCTCAGCTGTTTTAGATGTAAGTTTAATATGATTCTTAGAATTAATCTCAACATCTCCATTTTCTTTTATTTTAATAGTAGTATTAGCATGATGAATATTTAGATCTACATTATTTTCAATGGGTATTGGTTTTGTAAATTGATGTAAACCCATTATAGCTATTCCATCTGATAAACTATGAATTCTTTTAGTTTCTGGTTTCTGGTTCGATAAACCATTTAACCAATTACTAATATCTTTGTCTGCAAAAAAAACCACACAAGAATCTCCAACTTGAACTGGCATAGTAATATAAGCACCACCTGAGGATGGCATTATAATAGGCACGCTTGAGATTACTGGATAATCTGTTAACTCATTATTATCTTCTATTCTTTTAGAATCTATTTTAATATTAGCTTTTTGAGTTTTAAAATCATAAGATTCAATAATGCCAGGTAAACAGACATTTAAAGAAGTCGATATTTTTTTTTGAAAAGCTTCTAAAAACTGATTATGCATTCTTATTATTTATCTGTTATAATAAGTCTACTATACCACTCATTGCCCCTCGTGTCACCTGTATGAGTTATTTCTTTAATTAAAAAATTACCTTTCAAAGCGTTGCTATCTACTGAAACTAAATCACCTACTTCAAGCTGAGGATTTAATAATGAAGTAATAGAATATTCACTTTTATCTTTCTTTTCAAAATATTTATTTTTAATAGTTCTAGTGGGGTTTTCAATTAACCCAGTTTCTGGCGATAGTAAAAAAGCTTGGAAGTTAGTAGAAGAATTTTTTGTTAAAATCTGTATTTCTCCGTTTTGTATAGACCAGTCAAAATCATATTGATTACCAAGATCGTTTAAAGCTTCAGATACTGTACCAATAAAGCTATAGCCATTCTTTATAGTCTGATTTTTTAAGTTTGAAAACCTAACAGGTAAATTTATTTTTTGAATTATTTTATCTGCTATAGTTTGTATAGATGTGTTCTCACTAAAAGAAAGCTGAATATAATTATTCTTTATAGCACTAAACCCATCCTTAGAATATATTGTAGTTACAATATCTGGTATAGATGTAGTATGTATTACATCACTAACATTGCCTTGTGCTATGTTAATTAAACCTTGATCTTCTAAATAACCACATTTCATTTTAAATAAAGCATATTGCTCACTGCTAATAGCGTTTCTATCTTTTTGAGACAAATTATAAATATCAATCTTAGAATAATTGTTTTTAGTTTCTAAGCTTTTTTTAATCTCAAATTTGATTTTAAGATCTTCTATTAACAGATTAGGTGATATAGTTATGCTATAGATTCGATTAAAACTAGTCATTAAAAAATCTTTAAATTTGACCAAAAAGGATCTTGCGCAAATTCCTCTTTGTTTACATAAAACATTCCAACATCAGTTGCTAAATTATCTTTTGTGATTTTAGTTATATTATCAGAAACTGGTAATACTATTAAATAACCATTAGGTTTTTTAACGCTTGTAACTAATTTTAGAATATTAGTATAAAAAACTATAAATATACCTGTTATAATATATTCATCCCCATTTTTTATATCTAAACTCCATTGTTGAGCTCTCTCGTTCCATTTAAAAACAAAAAGAAAGGTTTCATTGTCTAGAATGAAACTCACTTCGTGATAAGGATTGTTTTGTAAAGTTATTTGATACATTTGATTTTAAAAACTTGGGAGTATATTTGTTAATCTATCTAAATTTTGCTTTAAATTTGTTTTAGTTTTTTGTTCATTTTCTGGACTAAGTTTTTGTACATCACCCCTTCCTAAGTTAGCAAGATTTGAAGCTCCAACTTTCTTAGAAGGTATAATGGGTTTAGTAATATTTACTATTTTATTAGTAACAATATTTAATTGTTTAAGCTTTATAGTAAAACATAAATTATTACCTACTTCATTATCCCTTGAAAAGTTCAATGATTCTATAGCCATATTATCATAAGACTTCATTTTAGCTACTATAGTTACTAAACTTTTATTTTTTTTTAAAGTTTCTAAAAAGTTAAAAGCTAAAATCTGTTTTTTACTCGGTCCTGTTATGTAATTATATATATTGCTTAATATATTTCCTTCAAAAAAACCTGGTAATGTATCAATATCCCTACCTAGTAATGAATCATCAGTTATCCTACCTTCCATAGTTATTGAAATAGGATTTTCATATATATGATCTGATATATTAGAACCACTAGAAACTGGATGATTTGTTATTGTTGATGAGTATTCTATAATTTCTGAATCTGTAGCATCTAAAACTAAATCTCCAATTTTATTCCTAAAACCTGCATAAGTTTTACTAAATAATGCAAGTTGGCTGATTGAAGCTATAAGCGTAGTAGACATAATTAAGATGTTACGTTATTTGTTAAATCTGAAAACATTAATTTAAAAGATGTGTCAACTTCCTTACTTATCATCTCACTAATTTTCATTGCTGTAAACTCTGCTTGGCTTGATGATACATTATCTCCAACAGATATATTTTCTATTTTTATAGAGAAGCTTGGAGCCACATTTACACTCTTAACATCATTTCTAGAACCCGAGTTATTCTTATTATAAAAAGAAGGTCTAATAGAATCAGGATTTGTAAAACTTTTATCAATTTTATTTACTACACTATTTATTTTAACTTCTTTATCTTTGAAATCAAATAAACCTGCAAAGCTAAATTCAGATGCAGTTTTCATAAAACTTTTTGTAGCATCTTTAAGTGAAGATGAAAAATTTGAAAAACTTTTTGTATAATTCTCCCATTTTCCAAAAAACTTTTCTGATACAGAGTCTAACCCACTTATCCAACCAGCAATGTCTTTTATTACATCACTTAGAAATAAAAATGAAACAGATAATACTTTAGCCAATCTCGAAATCGGTAGCATTGCAGGAAGTAAATATTGAAAGCCTATAGTAAGTACTTCAAGGCTTTTTGAAAAAACACCACTTACTTTATTGACTTCGAATAAAAGATTAGTAATGGTTTTAAACGGAGATATAATCGAACCAACTATATCACCTAAAATCATTAGGCTTTTTCCAAGAACTGTTGATAAAACAGTAGATATGTTCTTTATAAATTCCTTGTTTTCTAAGTACCAACCTTTAAATCTAGTAGTGAGTTGATTAAAAACTGGCATATAAGATAATCCGATTTGATTTCTTACTTCGTCTAAAATAGTACGAAATTCAGACCAGTTTCTTATATATTGCTTTGAATCCTCTATGTTTTTTTGCGTAAAAACATTTGTTAAGTTAGAAACTTCTGCTATTGATTTTTTAAAACCATTTGTAGATTGATTAAAAACATTTGCCAATTTCTTGTTTTTTTCAATCATTAAAGATTGTAATGTATTTAATCTTATAATCGGGTTTTGTATTTTTGAGACTTTATCAGCAAAACTAGACATTGTCTTAGTTAACTCACCATAACTATTTCCAGTTTTTTGAGATACTAATTCTAAGGCTTTAATATTCCGTATACTTAATCCAACTTTATTTGAAAGCTCATCTAAAGATGTTACAGTTTTTGCTACCCCAAGAGCCACTCCAGACAAAACTACATTGCCGAATACTACCCCTCTCATTGCAAATTTTAGATTTCTAAAACTTAAATCAAGTTGATAAACATTTTTTTTTAAAGAATTAATAGATTTTTCATAGTCGCCAATTCCAGTCTTATTTATTCTAAATCCAAGAACTGTTACTAATCTTCTAAAAACTGTACTCATTTACGATTATTATTTTGTTTATTATCTTGTTTATTTAACTCATATTGTTGACAATCTAAAATAGCATTTAATTTCATAACATCATAATAAGTATATTTCGTTTTAACTTCATGATAATCATAATTTAAATCCAAAACCAATCTCATTATAGGCCATTCGGAAATAACTTCCTCACTCAATCCTTTTGTGAAACTGTTTGCTTTGCTTCGGTCCCAGAATTTTTTTTTTCTCTACCTTTTGAGTGAAATAATAAACTTGATATAATAACAGCCATAGCTTCTTCTAAATTAGTAAAGATTTGATCGAAATTATGTTTATCTATAAATTTACCATCTGCCATGGTATATTGTAATATACCATACATATCTTCTTTTGA
>CAYQOJ010000044.1:0-17965 GCA_964419105.1 uncultured Methylococcus sp. | reverse complement strand
TAATGGCCCCCATCAGCCACTTTTTTCAATGCCGGGAGACCGCCCATCCCAGCCGTTTTTCAACAGCCTGCTAGTGAAAAACTTGCTGAAGCGATCGGTCAGAACTCCCACCGTTCTCCAGATGGAGACGGTTGAATGTGGAGCGGCATCGCTTTGCATCATCCTTAGGCATTACGGAAGAGTGGTCCCGCTTGAAAAGCTCCGGCTTGAGTGCGGCGTATCTCGTGATGGCAGCAAGGCGAGCAACATACTCAAGGCGGCCCGTCTTTATGGTTTCGAGGCAAAGGGTTTCAGGTACGAAACTTCCAACGTCAGGGTCATGCATTTGCCTGCGATTGTATTTTGGAACTTTAATCATTTCCTCGTTGTTGATGCCTTTGTCGATGATCAGGTTTTGATCAATGATCCGGCAACCGGCCCCCGAAAGATCGCTCTTTCAGAGTTTGATAAATCTTTTACGGGTGTTGCCATGGAGTTCAGACCGGGGCCACAATTTGAGGCCGGCGGACAAAAGCGAGGTATTTTTCAATATCTGGGACCACGTCTTCAATCTGTTAAGACAGCGTTAGCATTTGTTACCCTCGCTGCGCTTGCACTGGTCATTCCAGGGTTACTGATTCCAACCTTTGCCAAGATTTTTATTGATGACTACTTGATCCAACAGAAAACTGACTGGATCAGACCTCTGCTTTTGGGCATGGTGCTCACAGTTATCACGCTCGCTTCAATGACGTTTCTGCAGCAACGTCATCTCCTGAGGCTGGAGAGATCCTTGTCAATCAGGATGTCGGCCGGCTTCATGTGGCACATCCTAAATCTCCCCATACAGTTCTTTCAACAACGCTTCGCCGGCGATATTTCGCAGCGCATGCGCTCAAATGACACGGTGGCCCGGTTGATGGCAGGGGATGTGGCAACTAACGTCGTCAATATCCTGACGATCGTTTTTTTTGCCATGGTCATGTTTCAATACAGTATCAGTTTGACCTTGATGACGATCGCTTCGGTTGTCATCAACATCATGGCAATTAGCTACATTTCAAGGGTACAAAAAGACAGCACCATCAAAATCCAGCAGGATCACTCTAAGCTGATCGCCTCAACGATGGGTGGAATCCAGATCATAGAAACTCTTAAGGCGTCAGGCGGCGAGGCTGCCTTCTTTTCAAAATGGGCAGGCAACGCGGCAAATCTCACCAATACGAAACAGGCCATTGGATTAAAGCTCCTCTTTCTTCAGGCGCTCCCCACTCTTCTGGACGATCTATCGCGCATCCTTGTGATTTGCTTCGGGGGGGTGATGATCATCGAGGGGGATTTAACGGTTGGTGGGCTCGTGGCTTACCAAACGCTGGTGGCGAGTTTCATGAGGCCCGTCAGTCAACTACTGGCTCTTGTGCAAAGGCTACAGACGATCGAGGCTGACATCACGCGAATCTCCGACGTGCTAGATTATCCGAAAGATCCCAATACGGTAAACCGTATCGGTTTTGAGGCAATGACGTTTGATTTACCGAGTCGCGCTGCAGGGAGGACCAAGCTCCATGGCCACCTTGAGCTTCGAAATATATTTTTTGGCTACAACCCCCTTGATCCGCCGCTCATACAGGACTTCAACCTAATACTGAAGCCCGGTAAACGGGTTGCTCTCGTAGGTGGCTCAGGGAGCGGCAAGTCTACCATTGCAAGAATGGTTGCAGGCATTAATCAGCCGTGGTCCGGATCGATTCTGTTTGATGGTAAGCCCAGAGAAGAAATCCCACGAACGTTGCTTGCCAGTTCACTCGCGCACGTTGATCAGGAAATCTCAATGTTTGGCGGAACGATAAGGGATAACCTCACCATGTGGGATGAGGCGATGATGGACTCCAGTGTTCTCAAGGGGGCCAAGGATGCACAAATTCATCATGACATTGCGACAAGGCCTGCAGGCTATCAAGGAATGGTATTGGAGCGGGGGGCGAATTTTAGTGGAGGAGAGACCCAGCGCCTTGAGATTGCGAGGGCTTTAGCACAGGAGCCCAGTCTTTTAGTCATGGATGAGGCCACATCCGCACTTGATCCACTGACAGAAAAACAAATCGACGACAGCATTAGAAGACGCGGCTGTTCAATGCTGATCATCGCGCACCGCTTGAGTACGATTCGCGATGCAGACGAGATCATCGTGCTTGATAAGGGAATCATCGTTCAACGAGGAACCCATAAGGATCTCATCGGGGTCCAAGGCCTTTATGCAGATCTGATCGGGACGGAGTAAGCCGATGATCTCTCTTGAACCTATTGACCCTGCAGCGCGTTCCTGGTTCTTGAGAGGGACCGATTGCTGGCTTGTTGAGCAAGGGAGTGTTGACCTCTTCCTGACGGAACTCACTGAAGGTCGCGAGCCAGGTTTCAGGAGGAGTCTATTTCGAGTGGAAGCTGGCCAGATTTTTTCGGGTCTCCATATTGCTGACGCTGAGCAGCATTTCGAAGTGATTGCCCAGCTAAGCCCTGATACGGTTGTCAAACGATTGGTCCTAGGTCGATGGTTCAATCTCTTCTCTGGTCGCACAGCACCTGTTTGGGCCTCTCTTTATAGGGAGTGGCTGATCCGGTTAACTGACGTAATGACTATCAGGCCTCGCCCTAAAGAAACCCATGTCATTGAGGTCTCTGGAACCTACGACGTTCATGATCGCGCCTGTGTCTACGCTCTAAGTAAAACGCTGTTCTGGTTAACCTCAAGCGATGAAGAATGGTTCTGGCTCGGCGATCAGGGTATCAAATGCGACCAGCCAGTGTTGATTGGTGAGCATGTCTGGGTCACGACAGAAAAGGCTTCAAAGCTCGAATTTAAGGATTTGTTTGAGGGAGCCAGTGAGGAGTGCGGGCAAAGAATCACCCGATTCCTCAATCTTTTTTGGAAAAAACTGCTGGAGCGAGAATGCGAGCTGAGGGCTGCTGAAGCGCATTATCAAACCATTAAGTCCACCACTGGGCGAAGAATCTTCTCAAACAGTCTGAAGCGCTTAGCTGGAAGTCTATCACCCTCCATCTCAACTTCGCCGCTTATCGACAGCAAAGATCAACGGGGTGCATTAGAGGAAACGTTGCGCCATTTATTAGCCGCGAAAGGAATCAAGATTCCCCAAGGTCATTTTCTTGCTCGTGGCGGTGGAAGTCTGTCTGAACAGCTCGAGGTCTTAGGCCGAGCCTACGGTGTCAACTACCGACGGGTGAGATTGAGGGATGATCGGTGGTGGAAGGACGATGTGGGACCATTTCTCGCCTTCTGGCATGAAACCGGTCAGCCTGTTGCGATTCTTCCACAAAAATGGGGCAAGGTTCCGCTCATCCGAGATACTGTCACGGGCGAAGCGATTCTGGTGGACGCGGCGTCCGCCTCGCTTCTCGATGAAACCGCCTACATCTTTTACGGGACCCTTCCTCCCAGGACGGTTCTGCTCAAGGAGCTGATTCGTTTTGGATTAGGCGAAACCTTTTCAGATTGGGTTGTTGTTGGAATTTGCGCGGTAAGCGTGGCTTTGTTGGGATTGCTCACCCCGATAATCATTGGCGAACTGATTTGGAGCGTGATCCCTGATGCGGCTTATGATCGACTCTTTCAATTCAGTTGCATCCTATTATTTGCCACGCTCACCGCATCTATTTTCAGTTTCGCTCAGGCTATTTGTCTTCAAAGAGTCCAAGCCAGGGTTGGATCCAATCTCAACGCGGCCATAATGGATCGACTGTTGAATATGCCGCCTGCCTTTTTCAAGGCGTATTCAGCAGGTGATCTGGCCGCCAGGACCTTTGGAATGGACAGCATCTTAGAACTCACCACAGGCTCTGTATTGAAGACCATCCTTACCGGAGTCTTTTCGACCTTCAGCCTTATTTATCTCTATACCATCAACGCAAGTCTTGCGAACATGGCCGTTGTGATTGGAATGGTGACTCTTGTGATGACCATCGGCATCAACTTCTGGATAGTTGGCTATGAACGCGTGCTTGCGGATACCCAGGGAAAGCTTGACGGCGAGGTTTTCCAGCTCTTAACGGGATTAACAAAAATCCGGGTTGCTGCTGTGGAAGATCGTGCATTTGGACGTTGGGTCAACCGTTTTACTGATGTGAATTCACTCACTATCAAAGCGGAGGGCAGAGGGCATGTGCTCGAGATCTTTAATGCTGCGCTGCCCGGTATGGCCTTCATCTGCCTTTTTATCACCATGGGTTTCTATCTTTCGGACCATATGGAGGCCTCAGATTTCATCAGTTTCAATGTCGCCTTTACCCAGTTCCTCACCGGGAGTACGGCAATGGGGATGGCTATGGTCTCGATCAACAAGATCATTCCTCTTTTTGAGCGGATAAAGCCTCTTGTTGAGGGCATTCCTGAATTTGACGATACAAAGGCCATGGCACCGAATTTGGTCGGCGACATCGAAGTCGCTGCCGTGACATTTACGTATCCTGGTGGAACCCACCCGGTTCTTGATGACTTTAGTCTTAAGGTCAAGCCGGGAGAATTTCTGGCTATCGTGGGGACCTCTGGTTGTGGAAAATCGACACTGTTTCGTCTTCTGCTCGGATTCGAACGCCCCCAGTTTGGCTCTGTCTATTATGACAGCATGGATCTCTGTGATCTGGATATCAAATCCGTTCGAAAACAAATTGGGGTGGTGTTGCAGAACGGTAAACTGATGCCGGGCAGTGTTTTCACTAACATTATCGGTGCTTTGGATCTTACCCACGAAGAGGCGATGAATGCGGCCAAGATGGCAGGGATGGAGGAAGACATTAAGGCGATGCCGATGGGCCTCCATACGATCATCTCTGAGGGGGGAGGGGGATTGTCTGGAGGTCAGCGACAACGACTGATGATCGCAAGAGCGCTTGCAAACAAACCTAGAATTTTGCTGTTTGATGAAGCCACCAGTGCGCTTGATAATCTGACGCAGACGGTTGTCAGTCAGAGCATAAATCAATTAAACGCCACTCGAATCGTCATAGCCCACCGCCTTTCAACTATTAAGAATGCTGACCGCATCATTGTCCTTGATAAGGGCAAGATCGTAGAGGAGGGGGGCTATGTTGCCCTCATGAAGAGTCAGGGGCATTTCGCAGAACTTGCAAATCGACAACTCGCCTAACGAAGCTTTAGTAGTGGATGTCTAGAGACTTCATTAAAGTCCCGAGAGGGGTGTAGATTCCGTAATGAGTGCATTGGGCTTTGAGACATTAATGTATTAAGAGCTAGGTGAGCATCGTTGAACCGAAGTGCGGCGATTCTCTCCCCCATCTTGAAGATAACAATTTATGTTTTCTTAACCTCTGTCTACCCCAAAGAAGGGTCCATCACGAGTACACCTCTCTGAGATTTCTAAAGTATTCGATCGTTTTTATCAGGCCTTCGTCGAGTTGGATTATGGGCGCCCAACCTAGTTTGTCTCTGGCCAATGAGATATCAGGTTTCCGTTGCATGGGGTCATCATTAGGTAAGGCCATTTCAATTAAGTCTGAGCGAGAGCCACTTAGCTGAATAATTCTTTCAGCAAGATCAAGAATAGTAACCTCGGTGGGGTTACCGATATTTACGGGACCGGTGAAATCATCGGGAGACTCCATCAGTTTAATCAGAGCATCTACGGTTTCGGTTATATAGCAGAAGGAACGGGTTTGGGTGCCATCACCATAGATCGTAATCGGCTGATTTTCTAATGCCTGAATGATAAAGTTAGACACAACCCTACCGTCATTTGGTTGCATGCGAGGCCCATACGTATTAAAGATGCGTGCAACCTTAATTTTGAGATTGTGCTGTCTATGGTAGTCAAAGAATAGAGTTTCAGCGCAACGCTTCCCCTCGTCGTAGCAGGATCTTACACCGATCGGGTTAACATGACCCCAGTAGTCCTCACGTTGTGGATGAGCGATGGGGTCACCATAAACCTCGCTTGTTGAAGCTTGCAAAATACAAGATTTCAATTTTGTGGCGAGTTCCAACATGTTAATGGCACCCTGCACACAGGTTTTGGTGGTCTTTATCGGATCTGATTGATATCGCCTAGGAGAAGCAGGGCATGCCAGGTTATAGATCTCATCTACGTCTGCAAAGTGAGGTACCGTGATATCATGCCACCTGAATTCAAAATGCGGATGATTATGAATGCGAGCTATATTTTCTTTAGTGCTGCTGCAGTAGTTATCTAGACAAAGCACATGAAAGCCTTTCTCAAGAAGTCGTTCACACAAGTGTGAACCAATAAGACCTGCTCCACCGGTGACTAACACCTTTTTTACGTTTCTTATCCGCATAATATTAGGACTGAATCAGCCATCGCATCCTAGAATGATCAGAAAATGAAAGAAATGATCAAAGCAATCAAGGGCCAGCTCGCTTTACTTGGATGGCAATCCTGATCCTAATTAATCTAGCTCAATAGCTCAGCACAATTGAAATAAATAGGTTTATCTTTAGTTGATGCGTAAGAGAAAGGATGAGTGCGTTTATGAAGCTCAAAGCTTAAGGGGAGGCCAGATATTTCTTGAAGGAAATGGACCGAAGACCTATCAAGAGGCGAGTAGCTTAGCTGTCTTGGTTCAAATCGAAATATATGCCACTATCTTATAGTGGCACGATTGGCAGTGATGTAATACAAGCTCGATCTAGAATATGTTGTATTTTCTTCTATCATAGATCCAGTTTCTTGTTTCTCTTTCCCCCATTCCTCTGCCAGGAAAGCAAGCCGACTCAAGCCCCATATGCTTGAAGATGCTTGGAACATGAACGGCATAACAACATCGGCTCCCACCATGCAGGTCCACTATCAGTGATAGTCTAATGTCGCTGCAGTTGATCCCCGCGTCATCATAACTGGCAATATGTGCTTTTACACCGCGTGATGATTCGATATCGTGCCCAAACCAGTCGACTTCCGAACATATTTTTGCAATGTCACGATGAATCAGGATGGCTTGATTCCCCCACCATCCCTTGAGATCACTACCAAGAGCACTGCAAACATAGAGGCCATCGGGAGAGAACTCCTTTATCTCCCGCATGTCGCAAAATGAGATAACTCCTACATTATCGGGAAATTGGATCGAGGATATAATCGCGGCGGCTTCGTCGGCTACAACTACATCATCCTCTATGAATAGAACATGTCTGCCGAATTTTGATGCGATCTCAATGGCATTTCTAGTGGAGACGGCAGCGCCAGCTCTCTCAAAATCATTATAGATGATGGCAGGTGCAATCTTTTCAGACTGAGATAGAGCCTGAGTAATCTGATCAACATACCTGTCGCGCCGGGATGGTGTCGTAAGAACTACGGGCTGGATCTCCATGATGTCTGAAAATAGAGAAGAATATAGGTGACAACTGCAAACTAAGGCCTTGGCCAGAGGA
The DNA here is from genome assembly GCA_964419105.1 of uncultured Methylococcus sp. Classification (GTDB taxonomy): domain Bacteria; phylum Pseudomonadota; class Gammaproteobacteria; order Methylococcales; family Methylococcaceae; genus UBA6136. Next base: position 10,563 of record CAYQOJ010000044.1, on the reverse strand, counting down.
TAACTTGGAATATCATCAGGCCATCACAATGCACTTGTACATGGTAATCAGCAAGCGGACTATTAAAGGGCGCGGTTAAGATATTCGTATCAATACTCTGCAAGGGGCATGCTCGGCAATCAATTAATCAAGCGTATTTTGTACAGAGGTGCTCATATTGCAATGACCGAACTAAGTCCTATGACAACGGCAGGGCCAAATACAAAAGACTTGCATCGATTATAAAAGCTTCAGTAAGACAATTATAACTTTTGAGCTATACAGCCCAATCAGTCAGAAGATTGGCGGATTCCTAATATTAAGCCACTGCTTCGCCATCCATTAAACCAACGCTGATACCCTCGAGCTCTTCATTGCTCAGTTGTTTTGAGAGATTTCTTAGGTCCTCGTCGGAGACTGTTTCCCCTTTCTGATCGTTTTCTTTAGTGATTAAAGTGGCATCTTTATCTTTTGAGATAAATTTATACACTTTGTTTTTCATGCTTAAAACAATATTATAGTAAGGCTTCGCCACCGATTAAACCAGCGCTGATACCCTCGAGCTCTTCATCGCTGAGTTGTTTTGAAAGGTTTCTCAAGTCCTCATCGGAGATTATTTCCTCTTTATGATCGTTTTCTTCAGTGATTAAAGAGGAGTTTTTATCTTTTGACATATATTTGAACTTTTTGTTTGTTTTTATGCTTAAATCTAAATATTTATACGGCTTCGCCAGCCATTAAACCAGCGCTGATGCCCTCGAGCTCTTCATCGCTGAGTTGTTTTGAAAGGTTTCTCAAGTCCTCATCGGAGATTGTTTCCTCATTCTGATCGTTATCTTTATTGGTTAAAGTGGTATCTTTATCGTTTGACATAATTAAGACCTCTTGGTTTATGATCTGCGCTCGAAATATCAGACCTAGATTGTGGTATCGATTTTCATCAATATGGCCTTTTCGAGGTGGCTTTGCTTAAGAACTTATGAATCAGTCACATTAGTGTTAGAAACACTAGGGCTACTTTTCGGATCATCTACTAGACGTCCATAGCTGTCAAGTCCAAATTTGTTGCTGTTAACATTAAGTAGAGAAGGGCAACTTGACGTCTACGACGTTTAGAATAAGAGCCTTGATGTAGGTCGTAAGCTCAGGACCCTTCGGATGATCGATTGGGAGCGGCTGATCATTATCGAACTCAGGCGCCTGAACCTGCCTCCATCTTACGCTGATGGATCTTTGAGTGGTGTTCATTAATCCTAATGAGACTATCGGTGTCAGGGCTGCAGACAAAAGACTGAAGCAATAATGATGCCCGATCATTTGTCCTTAGGTAATATTGCAGACACCGGGAGGTTTCAAGGGGAGTGATGCATTTTATTCAATAAGAGGAAAGATAAAAGCTGATAGAGACCTCAAATCCAGGAATTGAAAATGAGTGATATACTATTCCTGCTTGCGAAATAAACACAATGAGATGAATCGTACTATTTCTTAATGAAGCGAAACCTAACCATATGTGCTATCGATTGTAGATGTCCCTCTTTAGCCGCAAGAGCGATAGAGCGTACAAGAATGAGAGTACCGCATGATCGTGCTGTCCTCTTTACTGATGCTTTTGTTAATGAATGTTTAGAAATAGTACATATAAAAAAGATAAGCAACATTAATGAATATAGTAGATTTATAATCAATGAACTCTACAATTTCATTCATACAAGTCATGTTCTGATCGTGCAGTGGGATGGATATGCAATATCCGATGAATGGACATCGAGTTACCTCGAATACGATTATATTGGCGCTGTTTGGATCTATCTAAAAGATGGGCTCCGAGTTGGAAATGGTGGGTTTTCTCTTCGTTCTCGAAAGCTTCTGGAGGATGCTTCGAACATATTAGGGGGGAAGGACCTAAATGAAGGTGAAGACTATTACATATGTAGAACAATCCGACGGACGTTAGAGTCTGATTTCAGTGCCCGCTTTGCACCAGAGAATATTGCATCTCTTTTCTCTTATGAGAGGCAGCGGCCGTCGCATTCTACCTTGGGGTTTCATGGAATATGGAATATATATGATCATGAGAGTGATGCGGCCATAAAATACATTCTGGATGAATACCCGCAGCAACAGCTATTGGGTGATGGCTTCCTTCTCTTGATGATCAACTGTCTTGCAAGAGAGCGCTATGTTGCATTCTCTGCATTGTACAAGAGGCTTGAGGCAATTAATGAAGGAGTTTATTTGAGAGAAGCGCTTCAGGATAGGCTAAACTTAAGCCAGAAGCTCATTAAAGACATCAAGAGAGCGGCTTCAGCATGTGCTATTTCTAATGAACAAAGTGTTGCAATAATAGAAAAGGGTGATAGGTATGACCGCTCATAAGGATGATAAAGCAAGCTTGACTGATCTGACTCTATTCCTACCGCGAGGTGAGATAGTACCGCCTGAGAACTCTTACGGAAGACTGATAGCCAATTCAGGGCTTTATAAGGCGTTATTGAACTACGGTGACTTTGAGTCAATTCATATCCAGACGAATAAGAAAGATGCACTTGATGATATAAAAGCTGAGCTTGGTGTTTCATCATGCTGCTCGACAAATATTACAGTTGGACCCCCAACTGATATCAGTCATGCATTAAAGTCAGGGATATTGCTTTCTGGGCAACCTTACATAAAAGAACTGGCCTGGGCCCGTAGAGGCTTAGCTGATGATGGGGCATATTCTATTGTTGGTTCTATATTTGCCTTTTCCTCACCAAAGCACCGGGAGGAAATGATTCATTCATCTCTTGCACCCATCCATCCTTGGGATGCTTTGATTTGTTCATCCCCTAACTTGGAGGCGGCTGTATCACACTGCTTTGATGGATGGGAAAGCCACTTAGTTGAGCGTTTTGGGGCGCAGAATCTCTTTAGACCGGCACTTCCTGTTATCCCCTTAGGTGTAAATGTGGAGCGTGTCGCGGCTCATAGTTCGAACGGTAATCTTAGGACCATCCTGAGAGACTCAAACAACATTCATAAAGATGATGTTGTTGTATTATTCTTAGGGAGATTGTCCTTTTATGACAAGGCGTTTCCTCAGCCGATGTTTAGAGCGGTGTATGAGGCACAGCAACTATGCTCAGCCAAAGTACATCTAATCATGGCAGGCTGGTTTCCGGATGATGTTAGAGACAGAAGGCGATTTGAAGAGGCTGCTCAGGCCTATGCCCCGGGGTTGAGCATCATCATGCTGGACGGTAACGACCCGGATATCGTAGCCCAATGCTGGGCAGGTTCTGATATCTACCTCTCTTTATCAGATACCGTGCTAGAAACATTCGGCCAAGCACCCGTAGAAGCCATGGCAGCGGGACTTCCATTGGTAATAAGTGATTGGGATGGCTATAAGTTTATTGTTCGAGACGGGGAGGATGGATACTTAATTCCAACGCTCTTTCCGATGAGTGGCCAGATTGGCGAGACGCTTGCAAGGCTGGAATCAATGAATGCATTGACCTGGGCTCACTACATGGGTGCTGTGGCACAACACACGGCTGTAAATATTGAAGCCGCTGTCGATGCATTAACTAGATTGATTAAATCACCAGAATTACGACGCTCTATGGGGTCTAAGGGGCGCGCCCAGGCTCTGCAGAGGTTTTCCTGGAAAGTTGTCGTAAAGAGCTATATTGACCTCTTCAAGGATCTATCAGAGACACGTCGGCTTGCAGGGTCTCATCAAATAGACCAAGCCTCAGATCTGCAGAGAAACGATCCTCTAAAAAATGATCCCTTTATTGATTTCCAAGGTTATCCAAGCAAAGTTCTCACACCGGACTTGATGGTTTATCTGACTAAAGGTTCAGAGGATATTCATCGAACAATAAATAGTGGGGGTCTTGTTGAGCTGGATAAGTTATTTAGTGGAATGCGTGGTGATCCTGCTGAAATAAATCGAATAACTGATGTGCTTCGATCCTCGGGTGAACAAACGGTCGAGTGTCTCCTAAGTATATTTCCTTCGCATCGTCGTCCATTTCTACAGATGTCAATACTCTGGTTGATGAAGCGAGGGATCTTGGGGTGGGCTACTTGATTGATCTGCAGAAAAACCCACAAAGTGCATCCAATCTCTTTTATCAAAACCAGTTTTCTTAAAAACGCAGATGTTATCGCACGCTGTCGTACACTCAGTATAGTCAGCCCGATTTGATCGTATAAAGGAGACTACAGCCTTAACGCTATCAAGCCAAAGATCATGAAAGACGATAAAACCATTTTTAGCGCATATCTGAGATGCAAGGTAGAAATCAACTAGTACGTCATCAAACCGATGATAGCCATCTATAAAAATCAAATCGTACCGTTTTTCGCTGGCCCTTAGCTTACATAGCGCCACATCCGAGTATTCATTGATATGTTGGAAGCTATCCTGTGACCTAAACTTAGAGACTTCGATGATTTTCGATGCATTTACTAGACCTATACCTTTCCAATCTTGGTGTTGATAGGGATCAATGGCAGTGTGCGACCACTTTTCTCTCCCCATAAGTGCAGCCATTATGAAAGTCGTACTGAAGCCATACCCAAGTCCTATCTCTAATGTGCTCATTGCCCCTATATCGCTGCATATCTGATACAGTGTAAGTCCTTCTTCAACTGATATGCGCGTTGTTTTATCGATGGGATGAAGGGCTCCATCTAATCCTAGCTGTGGCTCGCTATCATACATTGATGTAAGTATCTCGCCACAAGGGTATCCTAGCCCCATTATTTTATTCAGTCTCATAATATCACCATAACTAGTTATGTCTAGGGGATTTATAACTTTATCTGAAGACTTTGCTGGTTACAGCCGGCGCTATCAGATATATGTTCCATGTGAATATTCACCAGAAAAGAAATGGCCCATTATCCTTTTTCTGCACGGAGCAGGAGAGGGTGGTACAGATGCATTATTACCAACTGAATACCAAATTGGAAGCGCTATCAGAAGGAACCCAGAGCGATATCCTTGCCTTGTTCTTTTTCCTCAAGTCCAGAATAAAGGTGGATGGACCAACGAGGATCTAGTGTTTGCCCATAAAACCCTTGTTCGAGCTAGAAATGAATACAATATAGATTCCAATCGAATCTATCTGACGGGTGTTTCGAGCGGTGGCAAGGGAGCCTGGTCACTACTCAACTCTTATCCTAAGCTATTCTCAGCAGCTCTAATTGTGTGCGGTAGACTACTACCGCCAATCAAAGATGGTGTACGAGCTCTTGAGAAATATCCTATTCTTTCAGATGTTAGTTCAAAAGAGTTTGATAATCTTGCGCAAAGTCTATTAATGACGCCCATCTGGGTGTTTCATGGTGATAATGATCCCATATTCAATGTCATTGATGTACGACTTGCTGTTTCTAGGCTCGCGGCTAGGAATGTTCCCATTACATATACTGAGCTTAATGGCTTTGGTCATGATGTATGGGATATAGCCTATTACTCAAAAGAAGTCATATCTTGGCTACTTTCACACCGACGCAGTATCTAGATGTCATACAAAGAAATGAACCGGTTTCTAGCTCATGTGGCCGACCACCCTGATCTTCAACTGCTATTAAGTAATAGTGATCCGCAAGAAACAATTACACTTGCCAAACAGAGCGGATATGACATTTGTCTAGGTGATCTCATTCGATACAAAAGCAGATCGACATCATGGGCCCTGACCAATGAGGAACTAGACATTGTATATGCCTGGAACCCTGATCATGGTTCCTATTGGTGGCAGTCAATATGGAAAACTTAGTATACTTTAACGTTCCGCAAAACTCGATTAATGGTTTTTAGGCTCTCATTTCCCCTTTTAAAAGAACCTGCCTGGTTGCCCCTTTGGGATAGGCATTGGTCCTACTCCACCCAATAGCCCTGAGGGGTAATGATGCGTATGCGACATTGGATGGCGCATGTCCTGATAGTGGAGACCCATGAGCGTGCTTGATCCCCACTACGACCTTTCTACAACAGCCTTTAGAGTTTTCAACTACTGACTCTTAAGTATCCAGCACCGACATTCATGCACGAAATCATTTGTCCCAACTGTAAAACCGCATTCCAGATTGACGAGGCCGGCTACGCAGACATTCTGAATCAGGTTCGAGATGAGGCGTTCGAAAAGCAGGTACAGCAGCGCCTGGATCTCGCCAAGCGTGAGGAAGAGGCCGCTGTTGCGCTCGCTGTAGCCAAGGTAAGACAAGAATTTCAGCAGGGGGCTGCTGAAAAAGATAAAGAGCTGATTGCCTTGAAATCCCAACTTGAGATCGAGCTTCACAAATCCGCGGCTTCTAAGGATGTCGAGATTCAAGCGCTTAAGGCCAAGCTAGAGACCAGTGATGTGGCCCAGAAGCTCGCACTGACTGAGGCCGTAAGAGACATCGAAAAAGAACGCGATGAGCTAAAGGGTCGCTTGGAGCGATCTGCGCTTGAAAAAGGCATTGCCGAGCAATTTCTAAAAGCGACCTATGAGGCGCAACTGAAGGTTAGCCGTGCCGAGATCGAGCATCTTCGTGATCTGAAAGCGCGCTTGTCCACCAAGATGGTAGGTGAAACCCTTGAGCAGCATTGCGATGTCGAGTTTAACCGCATCCGAGCGACCGCGTTCCCGAGAGCTCATTTCGAGAAAGATAACGACGCAAAAAGTGGCAGTAAGGGAGACTTTATCTTCCGGGATAGGGATGAGTCCGGTACCGAAATCGTCTCCATCATGTTCGAAATGAAGAATGAGAGTGACGGTACGGCCACCAAGAAGAGAAACGAAGATTTCTTGAAGGAGCTTGATAAAGATCGTAACGAGAAGGGCTGTGAATATGCGGTGCTGGTGTCATTACTCGAGTCCGACAACGAGCTGTACAACACCGGAATCGTTGATGTCTCTCACCGTTACCCGAAGATGTACGTGGTTCGTCCCCAATTCTTCATCCCGATCATCACGCTCCTTCGCAACGCAGCGATGAATTCGCTTCAGTACAAAACACAGCTCGCTATCGTGAAGCAGCAGAATATCGATATCACGAATTTTGAGGAAAAGCTGGAGACATTTAAATTAGGCTTTAGCAAGAATTATGGTCATGCTCAGGGACACTTTGAGAAGACCATCCAGGAGATAGAAAAAGCCATAAAAGCTCTGGAAAAGGCAAAGTCTGAGCTCCAGGGAACAGGAAATAGCCTCCGACTTGCTAATGACAAACTACAGGATGTCACCATCAAGAAGCTGACGCGGGGAAACCCGACCATGGCTGCAAAGTTTGAAGCGCTTAAGAGTGGAAATGATTCGGAAGAATGATCGTCTTATTCAGCTCACAATCCTCTCCACCTCATCCATCGATACCTAATCATCTCGCCGACCATAAAGCCCTGTAGTTTGAGCTGACTCACGGTTAGCCATCTGCTGGGCGCTCCCCAGTTTTCCACCATTCTTGAGATATTCGATGATCCCAGTTGCCCGGAATGAATGGTTTCTGACCTTGGCCGATTTTCGTCAGTGAGTTCTCCTCGTATGTAAAGGTAACATCAGTATCAGAGGGTTGGCCGGAGAAGACACAAAACCATAATGGGTATAGAACTGACGCGCACGTTCGTTTATGGCGTGTACCAGCAACGCACGTACCCCAATGTTCTGGGCCACTGATAAGGCACGACGCAATGCATCTTGCAGCAACGCGCCGCCGATTTGTAGCCTCTGCATACGTTGATCAACAGCCAGGCGGACAAGCACCATAACCGGCACAGGGTCCGGCATATTGCGACGAATGCTGCCTGGGGATTCCTGATGGGAGACCGCACCAGCCGCCAACGCATAATAGGCCCAAATCTGGTCTGATTCGTCTGTCACAATAAAGGTTCTGCTAGCCCCAGTGGCTTGGTTGGATAGTGCTCGGCGACGAAGCCAATCATCTAGTGCGGGCTCTCCGCAGCAAAAGTCCCCGATCCTGTGTTCGTGTCCCAAAGGCTCCGGAGGCAAAAGTTTTGGGATCACTCTTGCTTGGTATCCCAAGGGGCTTTGATGGCCATTAGCCGCTCCAGGCCAGGATTGGTTTTTGGTGGAGAATCCAGCAATGCCAAGAACTGTTCGAACTTGTCGGCCTCCAGCCGGAAAAAGACCTGATCCAGTAATACCGCCTGGGCACGTTCGCAGGCAGCCTCCAGCATAAAGTCCGAACGATTTTTTCCCAGAACCAAAGCGGCTTGATCAATGAGTTCACGCTGCTCTGACAAAGCCCTAAGATTAATGGTGGTGTCACGCATAAAGATCTCACGTATATGCAATGGGGATACTAATCATCTGCGTGATGTGTGGTCGTAGTCAATACATTTCGATGAAAATTTCTCGAGGGACAGACGCGGCTTTGGCTTACCGACCATTCAGCGGAAGTTTTATTCGGTCACACAGGGGGCACGTGTGTCCTCTGTCATTCGGCTTATGCTGACCCCTATATCAATATCCTCTCCACCTCATCCAGCGACACCTGATCATCCCGTCGGTCATAAAGCCCAGTCGTTCGCGCGGACTCATGATTCGCCATCTGTTGGGCAATTTCGAGCTTGCCACCGTTCTTGAGATATTCCGTAATCCCCGTCGCACGGAATGAATGGTTCCCAACCTGGGTCCAGATCCCAGCTTGCGCTGCACGCCGTCGTATCATTCTGAATGCATCCGGCTGCGACATCGGGCGGTCCGTAAGCAGCCCGCCACGCCGGGTTGCGGTTCTGAACAAGAATCCTTTGTTGTCGTCTTCAATCCCTGCACCCGTAAGGTAGTCATGCAGGTAGCTTTCAAGGTTGTGGTGGCAGGGCATTTCATGCCGCTTTCCACCTTTTTCGTGAAGACGCACCCACGTCCTTTTGCCTTGAATGTAGACGTCCTGAACCTGCATCTTTAAAGCAGCCCCGACCCGTGAGAAGGTATAGACCATCAAGGCGATTAGGGCCCGATCACGCAGAGCCATCGGACTATCGGGTGTGATGGAGTCGAGGAGGGCGCGGGCTTCCTCTGCGGTTAGAACCGGGGTTTTCCCCTTTTTGACGGAATGCTTGGGACCCCGGACGGGGCTAGCCGGATTCACGGCCAAGACTTGACCGACGACCAGCCAGTTGAAGAGCATCCTAATAGCAGCGAGATGCTGCTTAACCGAAGGCGCCGCTAGGCGATCCTGAAGGGTTTCGATGTAGGCCGCGATGTGAACCGGTTCAATATCGCGAAGCTCATTAAATCCATTGAGCTCGCACCACGCTGCAAACCCTTGAACGGCATGAGCGTAGGCTTTCCGTGTGTTCGCATTCCGAATGTTCGCCGTAAAGAATTCGATGAACCGCTTCGCTGCTTGCGGATTGGGAACAAAGAGTTTCGGGAGACTCTCAATGCCCAAGATTTGGAGCGCGGTTTCTGTCACGCGTGATCCATGAAATACAACAAGGCCTTGGCGTTGATCGCGACTAACAAGCACATCATGGCTGGGATCTATGACGGAGCTTGGCTGCGCCTTCTTTTGTCGGTATTCACCGCCCCAGGATTGACCGATTCGAGACCCTTCAATACGACCGGGTTACGGCCAGGAAACTCAGCGACCAGGTGTAGCTTACCCCCCATCGCCTGCACGTAGCTTTGCAGAGTCGAAAGCATGAGGTCGTGTCGCTTCTCGATCCTGGATACGTTCTCCTGCCTTATGTTGAGTGTTTCTGCGAGGCGCTCCTGCGTGAGAGCCATTGCCATCCGCAGATCCTTGAGTGTCGCTTCTTCAGCGACCAATTCCGCAGCCATAGCCTGAATTTTCTGCTGACGTTCCGGAGACAATCCTGCCATCTTTTCTTCGAGTGTCTTGGTCATGTCTACTTGCCTCTCTTTGAGATGTGCGCATCAAATCGATCGTCTGCTTTCTTGATGAGCTGACGGTAAAACCTTTTCTCACTCACACCTGATTTGTCTCCCCCTACTAGGAGAACTGCTTTTCTATTAGGGTCGAACGCAAAGGCAAATCGCCAAACGCCATCATCGGCCTCGAATCGAAGTTCTTTCATGTTTCCGTGCTTCGATCCGTTGAGCGTGTCGACTCGCGGTCTTCCTAGATTCGGACCGAACGTTTGTAACAGCTTTGCGTGAGCGAGCAGGCCATCTTGAACAGCCGCGGGCAAAGCCTCAAATTCAGAATCAAAATCGTCGTGAAAAAATATGGTCCATTCCATGCTGCGAATATGACCTATAGATTATATGCCGTCAAGGTCATGTCCACGGTGAGCCACCAATTCATCATCGAAAATGGCAGCCTCATCGGGTGCTCTGGCCTTTTCGATGTCATGGACGTCAGCATCTGTGAATTCGCTCAGCCCGATGGCGACTCGATCTCGCCGGAGAAATTCTGAAGGTGTAACGCTGATCGTTCAGGATGCTCCATATAAATACAGATGCTAAGCCCTTTCCAGGCATCTGGCATCACTAGGGTCATCCCCTGCCCACCTTTTATGTATGATAACGTCCTTTATCATACACCAAATACTACAACAAACTGATGACCGAAGAGAAGAAACGAAAGGATGGTCTAGATGGGCGGGTTAAAGTA
>CAYQOJ010000043.1:16489-18366 GCA_964419105.1 uncultured Methylococcus sp. | reverse complement strand
AGCTGACCTTGCGACCAGAAGGCGGCGAGATCCCCGTGGATGCCATTGCCTTCAATGTTGAAAATCCGGGTGCGTGGCTTCGCGCCAGAATGCTGAAGGTGGCCTACCGACTTGATATCAACCGCTTCCGGGGTCGAAAGTCGATTCAGCTTCGCATCGAGTACATGGCGACTGCCGGCCCCTAAGGCCTCAGGCTCAGCGCTTGTGGACCTCAAGCACTTTAAAACCAGCAGCCTCCTCTCGTCGGACCAAGATGCCCCCCGCGGTGGATAACTCCGCTTCGTAAGGCAAGTGGCGATTCGCCACCATAAAAAGACGTCCACCCGATCGAAGCGCCTTCATCGCCTCGGCGATGAAGCGTTGGCCCAAAACCGGAAGACTTCCCCTTTCGCTGTGAAAGGGCGGATTCATCACAACGAAATCCAGCCCGGAAAGTCCCGTTCCCTGGGTGACATCCGTCCAATGAAATCCCAGCCGAAGAGCTGGAGATTCTCGCGATGCAAGGTTGCCTTGGGCCGCATCCAAAGCCCTTTTCTCGACTTCAAGCAGCGCCAGCGACTGGATCTTGGGGTGTCGATCCAGAAGACTTAAGGCCAGATACCCATTCCCTGCACCCAAGTCCGCGCCATGGCCCTCGAGTCCCTGAGGAATGAAACCGGCCAGAAGCCGAGAACCCGCATCGGGTTGCTTCCAACTGAAGATGCCAGGTGCACCCAAAAGTCCGTCAGGGGCTACCCTTCGCATTTCTCCGCCAGCATGCCAACGCGCCAGAAGATCCTGATCCAGCGCATCTTTTCGCTTGACCGCATGAAGGACCCGGCACTTATGCTTTGAAAAGGCATCACAGGCCCCAAAAAGCTCCCGAACCCGCTTTTCGAGGGAGCCCGCACCGAGGTCGTTGGCCGCCGTCAGCACCAGGTGCCCCCCTTCCTTAAGACCCTCTGCAGCGCGCGCCAGATGATAGAGCACCTCCTCTCGGTGCTTGGTCGCAAAGACAATGGCGACCTCAAAGGCTTCGGTAGGCACGATCAAGGGATCAAGGCCCTGCTCGATGAATGGGGCCGCCAATCGACGATCCCCTTGGTGGATCCAGGGCTTCAATCGGGCCGAGAGCCTCGAAAAATAGGCCCCATCGACCGCCCGCTGGATCCAGACCGCTCCCTCATTGGGAAAATCGACCCCTTCGCGGGCAGCCAGAAAAGCCTCAAGCGCGTGGGCCTCGCGATCGGATTCAAGCATGGCATTTTTCTCTCTCTTTAAGGCTTTGGATTATAGCGGGGTCAATCGGCTACCCCTCGAAGGCCTGATAGAATGCCGAATCACCTCAACTTGCAAACACCCCATGAACTGGTCTGAATTTTTTGCCATGGGCGGTTATGCCACCTACGTCTGGGCCTCTTATGGCCTGATGGGCATCATCCTGATTTTGAATCTCGTACTCCCCTTGCGAAAAAAGGCCGATGCCCTTGAAAAGGCCCGTCGCTTCATCGCCCGGGGCAAAACATCATGACCCCAAGACGCCGTCGAATGCTGGTGGTCAGCCTGATTCTGGCGGGGGTGGGTCTTGCCGCCTTCTTCGGGCTAACCGCTTTCCAGAAAAACCTGCTTTATTTTCTGACCCCAAGTCAGGTTGCTCAGGGCGAGGCCCCCAAGGGGCATTCCTTCCGTATCGGTGGCTTGGTGGTTAAAGGCACCGTCAAGCGCGCACCCGACACACTCGAAGTTCATTTCGACCTCACCGATGGCAACCGCACCGTCGGCGTCACCTATACCGGCATCCTTCCAGACCTTTTCCGGGAGGGCCAGGGCATCATTGCCATTGGAAAGCTCTCGGAATCGGGGATTTTCGAGGCCAGCGAAGTGCTGGCCAAGCACGA
>CAYQOJ010000043.1:1089-16479 GCA_964419105.1 uncultured Methylococcus sp. | reverse complement strand
TCACTCAAGGCCACCGGCCAAATGCCAAAGCCCCTCGAAGGAAAGACCCCATGACGGCTGAACTTGGGCAGTATTGCCTGCTCCTTGCCCTTCTGACTGCCCTCTTTCAGGGGACTCTGCCACTGATCGGTGCCGCCCGGGGACAGAGCCTTTGGATGGCTTCTGCGATACCCGCGGGTCGGGCCCAATTTCTCTTTCTCGCAATCGCCTTTTGCGCACTGATCAACGGCTTTATCGAGAACGATTTCTCGATTCTCTATGTCGCCTCCCATTCCAACAGCGCCTTGCCGCTCTATTACCGGATTGCAGCCACCTGGGGCGCCCATGAAGGCTCCATGCTGCTGTGGGCATTTATCCTCTCGGGCTGGACCCTGGCCGTCACCCTTTTCAGCCAAGGCCTGACGCCGGTCTTTCGGGCACGCGTCCTTGGCACCATGGGCTTGATCAGCTTCGGCATCCTGCTGTTTATCCAGTGGACGTCGAACCCCTTCCTTCGCCTCATTCCCCTGCCAGCCGAAGGACATGACCTCAATCCCCTGCTGCAAGACTTCGGAATGACCATCCATCCCCCCATGCTCTACATGGGCTATGTGGGGCTGGCCGTCGCTTTTAGCTTTGCTATCGCCGCTCTTCTGGGCGGAACCCTTGATGCGGCCTGGTCACGCTGGTCACGCCCTTGGACCTTGGTGGCGTGGGTTTTCCTGACCTTCGGGATCGTCCTTGGGTCGTGGTGGGCCTACTATGAACTTGGCTGGGGAGGCTGGTGGTTCTGGGATCCTGTGGAAAATGCTTCCTTTATGCCCTGGCTGGTGGCAACTGCCCTACTCCATTCGCTGGCCGCCACTGAAAAACGGGGCGCCTTCAAGGCCTGGACCGTCTTGTTGGCCATCTTCGCGTTTTCGCTGAGTCTTTTGGGAACCTTTTTGGTGCGCTCGGGCGTCTTGACCTCGGTCCACGCCTTTGCCTCCGACCCCGCTCGTGGCCTCTTCATTCTGGTCTTTCTCGCCGTTGTTGTTGGAAGTTCCCTTCTTCTCTACGGTCTTCGGGCACCGGTCATCCGGGATAGCACCCGGTTCACCTGGCTCTCGCGGGAAAGCCTGCTTTTGGTCAACAACATCCTTCTGGTCACAGCATCCGCCAGCATTCTTTTGGGAACACTTTACCCTCTGGTCCTCGATGCTCTGAAGCTTGGAAAGATCTCCGTTGGGTCCCCTTATTTTGCAAGGGTCTTTACCCCCTTGATGACGCCCATCGTATTCCTGGCCGGCATCGCTGCAATGGTCCCTTGGCGCGAAGGTCAGCTTCAAAAAGTCCTTCGGCCGCTTCGCCGCATCATCATCCCCGTCATCCTTCTTGCGATCGGACTTTCAGTCCTCGCGGATGGCGTTTCGGATATCGCGACCGTCGCCGGAATCGGCATGGCCTTATGGCTGGTCGCGACCCAGAGCCTGAGCCTCTGGCACCGTATCCAGCATCGAAAGTCCCTCAGTGAGAGGGTTTCGGCGCTTTCCATGAGCTTCATCGGCATGAATCTCGCTCACCTCGGACTTGCGGTCTTTGTCATAGGCGTCACCCTCTCAGGAAGCCACAGCGAGGAAAAAATCGTGAGATTGTCACCCGGCGAAAGCGCGACAATTGGCAGTTACACCTTCAAGTTTGGCGGAGTCCACGCCGTCGAGGGCCCGAACTATCACGCCCAGGAAGGACGTTTTGAGGTTTTTGAAAGCAACCGTCAGGTGGCTGAACTCACCCCACAGAAGCGGATCTATCAGGTTCAAAAAAACCCCATGACGGAAGCCGCGATTGATCCTGGGCTGACTCGGGATCTCTACGTCGCGCTAGGCGAACCTTTGGACAAGGACGCCTGGAGCGTTCGCGTCTATTACAAACCTTTCATTCGCTGGATTTGGTTTGGTGGCCTTCTGATGATGGGCGGCGGCCTGTGCTCGCTTTTCGACAAGCGCTACCGCATCGGTTCCCGCAAGCAGCTGACCTCTGAATTGCCGAAGGGAGCCTGACCATGCGTTTCCTGATTCCACTGGGTGTCTTCCTCGTCATGGTCATTTTTCTGGGCGTGGGCCTTTCCCTCGATCCTCGGGAGATCCCCTCACCCTTGATCGGAAAACCGGCACCCGCCTTTGACCTTCCGACTCTCGAGGCCCCTGATCAGCACTTCGGACCGAATCGCATCAAGGGGCGACCCTATCTTTTAAACGTCTGGGCCTCCTGGTGTGAAGCCTGCCGGGCAGAACATCCCGTTCTGATCGATCTTGCTCGAAGAGGTGAGGTGAGCCTGATTGGTCTCAATTACAAGGACACCCCAGAAAAAGCCCGAGCCTGGCTCGAGGCCCATGGTGGTAATCCCTATCAGACCGTCGCCGTGGATGCCGACGGCAAGGTCGGCATCGAATTTGGGGTCTATGGGGTTCCGGAAACCTTCCTGATCGATGCCAACGGGATCATTCTTTACAAGCACACCGGCCCCCTAAGCCGGAAGGTGCTGGAAGAAAAACTGCTCCCCCTGATTCGAAACCCCAAAGCGCCGAGGGCCCCAACCCCTTGAAAAAACCAAGATACCTGATAGCCGCCGCCTTTTTGGCCGGGCTCGCCATATCGCCTGCGGATGCCGTCGAGATCCGTGATTTTTCGAGCCTCGAACAGCAGGCGCGCTATGAGACCCTGATCCAAAAGCTGAGGTGCCTGGTGTGCCAGAACCAATCGCTTGGGGACTCTGATGCCGATTTGGCCCGAGATCTTCGAAATGAGGTTTACGCAAGAATCCAGTCAGGAGAGAGTGAGGAGGAGACCATTCGCTTTCTGACAGATCGATATGGTGACTTTGTCCTCTACGATCCCCCCATGAAAGGCATCACCGTCTTTCTGTGGGCAGGCCCCTTGCTCCTTTTCCTCAGCGGCGGATTTCTTGCGCTTCGTCACCTCCGAAGCCATCGTCCGAATTCATCACTTCCCCCGCTCGATCCAGAGGAAAAAAACCGCCTCGAGACCCTGCGCAACCAGCTTCGTCAGGGCAAATCGGACTGACCGGCTAAAGAATCCATCATGACTCCATTCATTCTTACCGCTCTCCTCGTCACGGTCGTTGGTCTTCTGACCTTCTTGCCGCTCCTTTTCAAATCCAGGAGCCACTCAGCAGTAGACCGCCGACGTCTCAATCTGGCCCTCCATGAGGAACGCCGCCGCGAACTTCAGGCCGAGGCGGAAACCCCCGAGCAGACGCAGCAGTTGGCTGAAGATCTCGAGCGCGCGCTCCTGGACGATCTCGAAACGCAGGGCGATCCTGAGGTGGCATCGAACAGCAAGGCGGCCAAATGGACACTTTGGACGGCGATCGCGCTAATCCCCCTTCTTGCAACCATCGGCTACGTCACGCTCGGCCACCCAGAACTTCTGGATGCCCCACCCCTGAAATCGATGCATGAAACCCGCAAAGCCATTCAGGAGCTTGCCGACAGACTGTCAGCGAATCCCAATGATCTTGAGGGATGGGTACTTCTTGGACGCTCATTGCAAACGACAGATCGCCCACAGGAAGCTGCGAAAGCCTACGAGACAGCGACACGCCTTGCCCCAGGGGATCCCGACCTTCTCGCACTCTATGCAGAAGCCCTGGCTGAAGCACAGGATGGCAAGTTAGAGGGGCAGCCGGGAGCCATCATCCAGCAAATTGTTCGCGATCACCCCAAGCACAAAATGGGACTCTGGCTGGGAGGCCTTGGCGCAGCGCAAGCTGGTGATATGCGTACCGCCCGAAAACTGTGGGAGAGGCTCAGAGCTGAGCTTCCACCCAACGGCCCTGAGATCAAGGAAATTGATGCCTACCTTCAGGAGTTGGGCCCCGAAAGCGCCCCCAAGGCTGCCAATACCAATGCCAAAACCGGCGGGGTGAAGGTCAAGGTCACCCTGGACCCGAAACTCAAGGGCGAAGTCCAGCCGGATGATGCCTTGTTTGTCTTTGCCCGCGCGGCCGAAGGTCCGCCGATGCCACTCGCCGTCATCCGGAAAACCGTTCGCGATCTTCCCTTGAATGTGACACTGGATGATAGCCTCGCCATGCGACCCGGGCTTGAGATCTCGAAGTTCCCGAAATTGATCCTCGGGGCCCGAATTTCAAAATCAGGGCAAGCCACCCCACAAAGCGGCGACATCGAAGGAACGCTCCCGGGCATGACCCCTGAAGCCAGCAAGGTCTACCCCATCACCATCGACCACAAGCGTCCCTGAGGGCTCAGCCCTCCAAGGGCCAAAGCCAGGCAGCTCCTCGGACCCCACTGGAGTCCCCGTGAACGGGGGGCTTCAGCTGGGTCTCAACTGCATCGGAAAAGACAAAGTCGCCCCAATACTTGGGGACATTTCGGTAGAGCCGATCACACTGGCCGACGCCGCCTCCAAGGACAATCACATCGGGATCGATGAGATTGATGACATGTGCGAGAGCCCTTCCCAGCCGCTCTTCGTAACGGGCCATGCTGGCCTCGGCCGTTGGATCCCCCTGCTCCGAGGCCGCCACGATTTGAGGCCCCGTCCGACCCTTCCCCGCAACCCGAAGATCATCGGCCGCAAGTCCCGGGCCTGAAAGATAGGTCTCGATGCAGCCCCTGCGACCGCAATAGCAGGCAGGCCCCTCACATTCCTCGCCCGAGGGCCAAGGCAGGGGATTGTGTCCCCACTCACCGGCAATCGCATTGGGCCCCTGAAGAAGACGGCCATGAACCACAATGCCACCCCCAACGCCGGTCCCAAGGATCACGCCAAAGACGACAGGATGACCTTGCCCTGCCCCATCGCTGGCTTCAGAAAGCGCAAAACAGTCTGCATCATTGGCCAGCCGAACGGGCCGAGAAAGCCTCGCTTCAAGATCCTCTCTCAAGGGGCGATCATTAAGGCAGAGGGAATTCGAATTCTTGAGGCGACCTGTACGCCTCGATACCGCCCCAGGCGCGCCAATCCCTAGCGTCCCTTTTGAGCCCAGTTTGCCTTCCGCCCGATGGACCAGGCCGACGATTGCAGAGAGCGTCCCTTCGTAATCCCCCTGAGGGGTCGCTACGCGCTCACGAAAAACTTCCTGACCATCGGAAGAGAGCGCCAGAAGTTCTATCTTGGTTCCCCCAAGGTCGACGCCAAAACGAAGCTTTGCCATGAAAATCGTCTCACCATTGAATGAAAGCTCGAAGTCTATCCAACTCCTCTCCTTGGGGAGAAATTCAGTCGAACCGAATCAAGGCATGAGGAAGCTGGGGCTCGCGGCCTTCGGCGATATCGCTTAGGAAGGACCAAAACACTTCCGCCGAGGGGGGGCAGCCGGGCAGGACGTAATCGACCGTCACCACTTCGTGGATAGGGTGGACCTTTTCCAAAAGGAGTGGCAATTCAGGATCGTTCGGAATCTGGGGGTTTTCTACGCCAATCGCATCCAGATAGGATTCTTCAAGACAGGCTTTGAGCGATATGTGGTTGCGCATGGCGGGTATGCCCCCATTGATAGCGCACGCCCCAACGGCAACCAGGATCCGGCAATGGGCACGAAACTCCCGAAGCGTCTCGACATTTTCAGCATTGCAAAGCCCCCCCTCGATCAAGCCAATATCGATTACCCCTTCACAATGCTTGATATCCGTTAATGGACTCCGATTAAACTCGGCAAGCTCGCATAGGTCGAGCAGCCTTTCATCAATGTCCAAAAAAGACATATGGCAGCCAAAGCATCCGGCAAGGGAGGTGGTCGCGACCTTGAGCTTTTCAGCCATTCGGACTCTCCGAGAGAGATTCTTTGAGGGATGATTGGGAAATATTTGCCTGATCGTAGCGTCGATCCCCGATGGGGTGACGAAACGCCGTGCGCTTAATGAGGATAGCCCCTACGGGACAGACCTGCGCCGCCTGGTCCGAGGCAGTGATGGAGGTATCCACCAAAAGACCACTTTCTGAATTGACGACCAGATGGCTCTTAAGACCTCGACCGGCCACCTCGAAAACCGCCTTACCATCACTTTCACGGCTCGCCCGCACACAGAGCTCACAAAGGATGCAGCGATCCAGATCCAGCATCAGATCCGGATGTGAGGCATCCACCCGACGACTTGGAAAGAAATGCGGGAAATGGGTGTCTTCCATGCCGAGAAAATACCCCACGGCCTGAAGCTGGCAATCGCCTGACTTTTCGCATCCCGGACAAAAATGATTGCCCTCCACAAACAGCATCTGGGTGATCCTACGTCTCGTGGCGTTCAACTCAGCGGTATCGTTCAACACCTCCTGGCCCGCCATCGCTGGCATCGTGCAGGCTGAACAGGGGCGGCCGTTGACTTTGACCGTGCAGAGCTTGCAGCTCCCATGCGGGGTAAATTCAGGGTGATGACACAGATGCGGGATGTAGACCCCTGAAGCTTGAGCGGCCTTCATGATGGTCTGACCGGGCTCAAAGGGAATCTCATGTCCATCAATGCGAATGGCGTCTTGAGTCATGATCCTAACCCTCCTGAGTGAGGTGAGCCCGGGCGTCATCACGACCCGTCATCGCGCGGGCAACGGCCAGCGATCCATCCAGATCGAAGCCCGGCTCGAATCGGAGGGCCTTCAGGCGATCCTGATAAAGATCCGGAAACCGTTCGAGGGTCGTCAGAATGGAGTTGGCGGCTGTCTGCCCAAGGCCACAATGACTGTAGCCTTGAACCAGATGAGCAATCTCAGTGAGCTCGACCAGATCCTTGGGCGTTCCATGGCCATCACAGATTTTCTGGAACTGGTTGCGAAGCAGTGAGGTTCCCACCCGACAGGGGGTACAAAATCCACAGCTTTCATGGGCAAAGAAGCGGGTGAAATTGCGGACAATCGCAAGCACATCGCGACTCGGATTAAAGACCATGAACGATCCTCCTGTCGCGAGGTCCTCGAAGGCGATTCGCCGCTCCACCTCGTTAGAGCCAATAAAGGTTCCAGAAGGACCTCCGACCTGGACGCCCAGAATCTCGCCTGCTCCGACCCAGGCAAGAACGTCTTTGACCGAGGTGCCAAAGGGAATCTCATAGATGCCAGGCTGTGCGCAATCGCCAGACACACTCAAAATCTTGGTTCCGCGCGATTGACTGGTTCCTGAGGACGCAAACCACTCACCGCCGTGTGCTGTAATCCGGGCCGCTGCCTGAAAGGTTTCGACATTGTTGACCACCGTCGGCTGCCCTAAATATCCGAAGGTCACAGGATATGGGGGGCGGTTTCGGGGATGGCCGCGCTTTCCCTCCAAGCTTTCGATCAGGGCTGATTCTTCACCACAAATATAGGCCCCTGCACCCAGATGGATCCGGATATCAAAATCAAAGCCTTCAAGCCCCAGGATCGAAGATCCCAAGAGCCCTGCCTTTCGACGCTCCGCCAAGAGGGTCTCCAAAGGCGCCTTAAGGTACGCATATTCCCCACGGAGGTAGAGAAAACCTTGTCGCGCACCAATCACCCGGGCGCAAATCGTCATGCCCTCGAATACCTCGTGCGCCTTTTCGCTCAGGATCACGCGGTCCTTGAAGGTACCCGGTTCTCCCTCATCGGCGTTACAAACCACATACCGGGCGATCGATGGATCGCCGGGGACACTGCCTTCAGGCCCTTCATAGCAAAATCGCCACTTCAACGCCGTCTTAAAACCAGCGCCGCCCCGGCCACGAAGGCCTGAGCGTTCAATTTCCCGGAGGATGTCTTCTGGGCTCTTTTCCATGAGCTTTCTTAGCGCCGCGCCAGGCAGAAGATCCCCCTCTAGGAGAAGATCTCTGCGGTAGATCCGATCTTCTACCTCGAACCAGGACCTGGGCCATTGATCGAGTGGAATGCCCGCTTCGATGGCCTCAACCAATGATTCAATCCGTGTGGGATCCAGTCGGGTGAGGGGCTTCCCATTGATCAGCCCGGCTGGCCCCTGATCGCAAAGGCCGGTGCAGGAGGTATAGGAGAGACTGACCCGACCGTCCTCCCGGGTTTTCCCAAAACTGACCCCAAGACGCTGAGAGAGATTCTGGGCCAGACTCAGGCTTCCCAGAAGATGATCAGTAATCGAATCACTCAGGCGAAGGTCATACTCCCCCAGCGGCTCTAGGGAGAGAAAACTATAGAACTCCACTACGGAGAGAATCTGTGCGAACGGGATCTCAAGATAGCGGGCGATCTCGCTCATCACCGGGCGCGAAACGTACCGATAATTGGCCTGCACCTCCCGAAGGATTTGAAGCAATTCGGTCTTCTCGCGCGGATAGATCGCCAAAATAGACGCCAGCGGTTTGGGCGAATTCGGTTCCATGGCGCAGCTCCGTGGGACAATGTCCCACTATATCAGCCCCTCATCAATCCCATACAAACGCTGAGGGATTGACTGTTTCCCGAAGCCCCCCCAATCGGTGTCGGCGCGCCAGGGATGCAATGCCTTACAATTAAGACAGTCTGTGACCTTTGGATGGAGTCTCCACAAGGCCGCGCCTTGAACTTACCTCCGTTGACTTGCTCCCCTTCCTGAAAGAGGGGGATTCCTGATTCACTGAGAATTACTTAAAGAGTTCGCTATCCCTCCCCGCCTTGAAGGACGGGGTTTCTCGCGAGAAAACTGATGAAAAGCTGGAAACGCCTGATTCTCCTCCTACTCTCCGCCATCACCGGGTTAGGGGCCCTTGCCCTTGCTATCGGGGTGCTCTTTACCGATTTCGTCGTCGATTTCTGGTGGCACTCAGAGCTTGGATACCAGGAGTTCTTCTGGCTAAAGATCCTGTACCGCTACATTCTCTCGGGAACAGCGACTCTCTTTTTCTTTCTGATTTTCCTCTTCAATTTCATCGCTGCCTCCCGTTATCTCGGCGTGGATATTGAGGAGATGTCTCGCGTTGATCGGAACGAATTCAATCGGCGGCGGCGCTTCCTTCGGCATTTCCAGAGTGGCTCCATGCGCGCCTATGTCCCACTTTCGTTGGTTATGGCCGTTGCCATTGCTATTCCGTTCTATGAGGAATGGCAGCAAGCCTTGCTGTTTGTCTTCGCACCGGATTCCGGAGTCAAGGATTTCATCTTCAAAGAAGATGTGAGCTTCTATCTTTTTTCATTCCCGATCTATCAATTGATCCAACGAGAGTTATTGCTCGCCTCGATCGTTCTGACCGGCGCTTTGGGCATCCTCTATCTGATCGAACACCGGATATCAGCAGGACGAATTCGGCACTGGCCCGTCGGGCCCAAGCTTCACCTGAGCGGTATGGTCGTGGTGGTTGCACTTTTGATTGCCTGGGGTTTTGCACTGGAGCGATTCCAACTCCTTTACACCGAAGAGCACGAACCTCAGTTCTTTGGTCCAGGCCTTCTGGAGACGGCGTATTTTCTGCCGCTGATCTGGTGTTCAGTCCTCAGCCTTCTCGGCACCACGGTTGCAGGCCTCTGGTTCCTTCATCGCCGCAAAGGGGGCTGGTCTTTGGCCATCTTGTTGCTGGTCTTTGGATTGAGCATTGGGCTTCGACACATCCATTTCATCCCGGCAGCCTTTGAGCGGTTCATCGTCGATCCCAATCCGGTCCGCTCGGAAGTGGATCACATGCAAGCCAATATCGATTCCACCCTTCGGGGATTCGACCTCACACGGATCACCAATATTGACGTCAGTCCGGGCCTTCCCGATGAAGATGTTCTGGATCCTGAATTGCGATCCCACCTTTACAACATCCCGGTCTGGGACCCGGAAATCCTCTATGACAGCTACCAGCAGCTTCAGGGCATTCGACCTTACTACCAATTTTCCGAGGTCGATGTCGACCGCTATCTGGTCAATGGCCGCCTTGAACAGATCAACCTGGCCGCCCGTGAAGTCAACATCAGACGCCTGCCCAAAGAGGCACAGAACTGGGAGAACGAACACCTGAGGTTTACCCATGGCTATGGCGCAGTAGCAACCCCTGCCTCGCAGAACGGGCAAACCCCCATGCGGTGGTACCTCAGCATGGAGACCAGCAATGGCTTTACGGGATCCAGTCGCCCCGACCTCTACTTTGGGGAAGAAGATCTGACCTATGCCATTGTTCCCAACCAGCTCAAGGTCGTCGGCATCCCAAGCGCCGATGAGCAGTCGAGCTACAACTACACGGGTTCAGGGGGCGTTCCTATCAACTCCCTGTTCCGGAAACTGCTCTTTGCCCTCTATTTCAGGGATGAACGGCTGTTCTTCTCCGTCAGCATCAATGGGGAGAGCCGCGCTCTTTTCCACCGCAACATCGTGGAGCGCATTCAAACGCTGACCCCCTTCCTCAAACTCGATCATGATCCCTACATCGTGGTGACTCCGACCCGGGTTTTTTGGGTTGTCGATGCCTACACCACCTCAGACTGGTATCCGATTTCAAAGCGGATCTCAGGCCGGTTTAACCATGAGGAACATGACGAGCATTTCAACTACATTCGAAACTCGGTCAAGATCATCGTGGATGGCTATGACGGTCACGTCGATTACTACGTGAGCGACACCTCGGATCCCATCATTCAAGGATACCGTAATGCCTATCCAGGACTTTTCAAGGACATCGCAACAATTCCCCCCAATTTGAGGACACACCTTCGATATCCAAAGGACCTCTTCCATCATCAGATGAAGATCTATGCGCGCTATCACCAGACTCAGCCAGAACTCTTCTACGAGCAGGCCGAGACGTGGGACTTTTCCAAGGTGAATGATGCGAATGTCAAACCCTACTGGCTGACGACTGCGCTGGAAGGGTATGCCGACGACCGACACACCTTTGTGATGATCGAGCCGATGACACCGGTCGGCCGGAGCAACCTGAGCGTGCTTGCCGTTGCCGGGAATTTCGATGATGGGCTGGATGCCTCATTACCCTACGGCATGAACCGACAGATCGTGATCTACCGATTCAACCGGGAAGCTCAGGTGGATGGTCCTGCCCAGGTCAACGCTCTCATTGATCAGGATCCAGAAATTGCTCGCCAGCTGACCCTGTGGGATCAACGGGGCTCAAGGGTGCTTCGTGGCCGAATCATCGTGCTTCCGGTCGGAAAATCCGTCTTGTACATCCAACCGGTGTACATCGTCTCAACCAGTGGCACACGAATACCCGAACTTCAGCGAATCATCCTGTCGATGGGAAATGTCGTCGTGATGGATGCGCAACTGGAAACCGGCATCCTGGAGCTTGAGCGGCGACTCCGAGCGGCCCGCGCCAGTCGCGGCGACCGATCCAAGACCATGCCGGTCGGACGCAACCAAGGTCCCTCAGCCTCGCCTCACTAGACTTCGTGATCGGATAGGGCCTTTCACTCGAGCTTTGGCTCGGGTCTTGCAGAGAGTTGAGTGAAAAGTCTCACTCAATCAATGCAACGAACGGAGGCCCTCTCATGATCACGCTGCATGTCTTTTTCACCCTGATCGTCTTTGTACCTCTCTGGTACCTTGGAAACCGCGCCCTGGATCATGTGGTCAAAAGCAATGAGACAGCACACACACTCCTGAACATCCTCCTGATTTCGGGGTTTGTCGCTGGAACAGAGTTTTTTCTGAGCGCTTCAAGCTGAAGGCCATGGGCTGGTCGGGTCCTCTCAACATCGCATCGACCCGGGGCAATATTGCACCCTCGTTGTGCAGAGGAATCGCAAAGACCTTGGCCGGCCCACTTCTTGGGGTCAAATTGAAGAGACTATTTCGGCTTTGACGCTTTAGGCTGCCGGATGCGGACTCTGACACCAATCAAGGCCGCCAACCGCCGAATTTCGGCCAAAACTTTTTCCTGCTGACTGGGATGCTGGGACTGATTCATGAATTGCTGGATCGGGAGAGAAAATAAGTCGCCAGCCAGCACACCCGAGATCAACGAATCCCCCGAAGCTTCACCCGGGCTTAATGTGCAGGCCGGCGGTTAACCTAGCTTCCAATTACACACCGTGTCTCCGGCCGATACATCATCACTTCTGATGACGGACGCCCCAAAATCGGATAATTCCTTCAAATTCAATTGGATCGGCGTTACGATGATGGACTGACGTTCACTATTGAATCCTTCCCATGGCGTCTCGCCCTCCTGATTCACTGATTGACAGCATCTATGAGGCTGCACTGGATCCAGCTTTGTGGCCTGAAATACTCGCCGCGATTCGAGAGTGCATCGGGGCGAGTGCCTATAGTCTCTTCACCCTGGCCTCTAGCGAGGGACAAAAACCCGAACTTTTAACCTGCAACATTGACCCCGCGTGGTCGCAGGCTTATCGCGATTACTGGTGGCAGCACGATGACTGGGTCCAAGGGGCCTTCTCGCGGGGCCTTGCAGCGCCCGGCCTGACCTTGTCAGGATCCATGCTGGTGGACGACCAGACCTTCAAGAAAGGCATCTGGTTTAACGACGGCCTTCGTCACCAGGATATGGGAGACCTTCTGACCACAACGCTTTGGACTTCTGAGAATCCAGGCCCTCAGCTCGTCCTCTCGTTTTATCGAAGCCTACGATCGGAGCGTTTTGGAACACCTGAACTGAATCAACTGACGCGACTTTCAAGCCATCTTCGTCGGGCCTTCAGATTGACCCTCAGTGGGGCAAAGCTCAACGATGGTTTCCAACATCAAGCAGCCATTCTGGATAGTATGAGTCAGCCCCTGCTGATCCTGGATGGGCAGAGAAAGATCGTCAGCCTGAACGAGCCAGCAGAGCGACTTCTCTCCAATCCACAGTTGGGTGTCCTTCAAATTCGCAATCGCCGTGTGATGGAGCTTGGCCAACGTGCAAGCCCGACACTGGAGACGGCTTTCGAATGGGCTCGCATCCACTCAGGAAAACCTGCATCCATCGCCTTTGTGATCCCCGGCAATGGGGGAATTCCAACTGCTGGAAGCGCAAGACTGATGAAGCTTCGCCAACCGCCAAGTCAGAATTTCCGTCTGGAAGACCCAGATCGTTTCATGCTGCAACTCGAACTTGCCGAGAGCCCACCCCCGGAGGGTCTCCGCGCCTTTGCCGATCTTTTTGGACTGACCCAAGGCGAATTTAGAGTTCTTGCCCTCATGATCGAGGACTTTTCGCCCCGATTGATCGCAGACCATCTGGGGATTTCGCTCCCGACTGTCCGAACACACCTTCAAAGGATCCGGCAAAAAACGGGAACGCGGCGATTTGCCGACCTGATTCGACTCGCCCTTGCAGCCAGCAAAAGCCACTGAGCATTCCCTCTCCGCCAACGGGGAGATCGACTGTGAGAAGATGGCGCCTTCTAGCACTCCGAAGCCAAAGGCCCGAGCCCATGAGTCTGATCGACGAGCTTCACGACCTCCCACAAACGGTCAAAGAGACGCTACGCGATGAGTATCGCCATGGACGCCGGATTGTTCGGGGGACTTGGCATCTTCTCCTACTGCTCCTTATCTCACTTCTGACACTCCTCTGGTTCGCCAAACCTGCGCCCCCGAAAGTCGTGGAAATGGCTGCAGGACGACCCACCGATTATTCATTCGAACTCGCGCAGCGATATGTTCAGTATTTCGCAAGGAATGGTGTAGAACTTCGCCTGATTCCCACAGCGGGTGCACTCGCCAATTTCGAGCACCTCAAAAACACCCATGACGCCATCAAAGTGGCGATGATTCAGGGTGGCTTTGTCGATAATCCGGATGAGGTCACGGGGCTTTTATCACTGGGCTCAATCGCCTATGAACCCGTCTGGCTTTTTTACTGGGGAAATGAAGCCGATGATCTTCAAAAACCGCTGACCCAACTGCTCAAGGGGCCCATATCGATCGGCAACATTGGCTCTGGAACTCACGCCAAGGCCCTCCAGCTCCTGAAAATCAACGGGATGGCGCCCGATAACACCTACATGCGCGAACTTCCAGAAGATGAGGCTGTTGCGGCACTGAAGCGAAAGGAAATCAATGCCATGCTCTTGGTCGAACATTTTGAATCCCCCATGGTTCAGGATCTTTTAAAGATCAATGGGTTGGTTGTTGCCGACTTCATCCGGGCCCGAGCCTACGCGAAACTGCTTGGCTATATTGAAGTGCTCCACGTCCCGATGGGCGGGTTTGATCTGGCCCGTAATTTTCCAGATCACGACATTCAACTCCTCAGCACCACTAGCAACCTGATCATCGAAGATGATCTCCATCCGGCCATCCAGATGCTTTTTATGGAGGCATCAGCCAGCATTGTTGGACATGAGCGTTTCTTTGCTGATGCGCAGGAGTTCCCTTCCATCAAGGACCCTACCATTCCTTTGAGTGATGTGGCCCGTCAGTACTTTGATAAAGGCGCCCCAATCCTCAGCTATTACTTGCCGTTCTGGCTTGCAGAATTTGTGGATCGCATGGGACTCCTTCTGGTTCCCTTTGTCGCATTTGCATACCCCATCGCCAAATCCATTCCTGAATTCGTCCAAAAAAGAGCCAGAAAACGAATTGAAAGGGTTTATCTCGCCCTAAGACGGCTCGAAAACGAAGTCCGCGCGGATTTCAGTCCTGGGGTGATCGATCAAAAGATTGCCGCACTGGATCAGATGGAGGCTGAGGTCCTCAGGATCAAGATCCACAAAAAGCTAGTCGCTGAGTTTTATGCTCTTAGAAGCGATATTGAGTTCGTCAGGGCGGTCCTTTCACGCCTGCGTCAAACCGAAGACCAAAAGATTAAAAATCAGACTCAATGAGCCCATCGACAGATTAATCAGGCCCAAAAGCCATCAGATTCCCAATAGATCAGCATGTCATTTGGAAGTCGCGGGAGAGTCACGAAATCTTTTCGGATGACACATGAACCATTTCCGAGTAATTCTGTCGGATTTATAAGAGTTCGATTTGTACTTCGTCTGTATTCTCGATCTCTTATTTGCCTCGCTTCTCCAAGGTTCCCCCCGCGGGAACTCTCTTCAGGATACAAATCTAATGAAAGCCAAAAGTTCACTGGCCGCCGTGTTGCTCTCGGTAGCGCTGTCGGGTTCTCTTTTTGCAGCCGGCGGCCCCATGAATGAGGACCTAACGTCACTGGCAGTGCCTGCACAGAAAGCGGTTGATGCCGGAAAGGCGGGGAATGCCGCTGTCTTCCAGACGGAAGCCGAAGCTGCCCTCAAGGAGGCCAAAAGTAAAACCGACTCTGCCGCTCAACAGCGAGTTGCAGGAAAGTTAAAGCGCGCCGTTGAGGCGGGAAAAAACGGTGATCTCGCCGCTGCCACACAGCTCGTCGAAGAATCCATGCGAGACATGAAAAAAGCCGGTGCCCCGCAGTTTGGCGGTGGGAACTAAGGAGGTAGGTTTGATTTAGTTCAAACCAAATTGTGTGGTGACGTTCGTTTTTTGGATGTCACCATGCGTATTCCACGTGATTCGGCCGGGCATTTCGCGAACATCCGGCCAC
Organism: uncultured Methylococcus sp.; assembly: GCA_964419105.1. Taxonomy (GTDB): domain Bacteria; phylum Pseudomonadota; class Gammaproteobacteria; order Methylococcales; family Methylococcaceae; genus UBA6136. The sequence continues at coordinate 1,108 of CAYQOJ010000043.1, read as the reverse complement.
CTGTTCCACGCTGATTCGG
>CAYQOJ010000043.1:0-1079 GCA_964419105.1 uncultured Methylococcus sp. | reverse complement strand
ACAGTTTGGTGGCGGCAATTAAGAAGTTACGAGCCTCTTGAGGCTCATTATCCGACAACTGACAGTGTTCAATTAATGGGCGCTGTCAGAGTCAAATACTGAAAATTCAGGTGCTCACAACCCCTCGATCACCCTTGCCACACCCTCGTGACATAACAAGCATTCACCAATCAATAGCAAATCGAGCCCCTGCATGCTCCCCTTGAAATTGGTGATCGTCGTTTCCTTCCCGCAATGCACACAATAGACATTGGCAAGCAGCTTCGGGCGAATGTCCTCAGGAATGGTTTCCCATCATTGGCGAGCCGCTGGTGTGAAATCGGGTAGTTGTTCAAAGCTTATGAGAAGCCTTCTTATTTAACGGCGCAGCGCATTTATCTGGGTGAGGCGATGGTGTGCGTTTCCAGCCACTCCTTGAGTGCAGCATTCATGCGTGTTTGCCAACCGGGGCCCGAAGCACGAAACGCAGCCAACACTTCCTTATCAAAACGGATGGCAATTTGCTCCCGCGTTCCACTTCCTGCGGGCCTTCCTGCACGACGTTTTGCAATTGTCTCGCGCATCAGCATAGAAGCATCGGGCGAATCCTCATCTTCCTCAGGCTCGATGCCGTTTATAGCGTTCTGGCGCAGAAGAGCCCAATCCGACTGGGACTCACCCTTCTCTCGTACTGCCTTCATTTCGTCAGTAGTCCGGATAGTCGTTTTCGAGCCAGTCATGGTAAACCTCTCTTTCGCTGCGATTGGCAGGACGGAAACTGATGATGTGTGGTGTTTGGTTCGGCAAGTACACCACCGTCAATACCGTGAGCCGCTCAAATACGTATGCAAATGATTGCTGTCTGCGCTCTCCATTTCGGACGGACTCCACATCCAGCCGATATGGGCTCTCGATGACCAAGTCCGCGTCATTGAAATCGAGCTTGTGCTTTTAGAGATTTGACTCGCGTTTGCTCTCGCGCCAAGCGTATTTGCTGCTCATAGAATTAACGTATATGCGTTTATTGTGCGCGTCAAGTCGGTTAGATGCAAAGCTGATTTGATCTCATTTTCGCGTTTTAACCGACAAACAAGCTCGCA
>CAYQOJ010000042.1:1122-19513 GCA_964419105.1 uncultured Methylococcus sp. | reverse complement strand
CCTGCTGGCCCCGAACCGACGATGGCGACTCTGAATTTGCCCGAATCGTTGTTCACCCTATGACTCCGGAAAAAGGATGCGACGTGACTGGAAAATTGAACTCAATCCGTGCGCCCGGGATCAATGCCCCCGGGAACCACCCAACGACTGAATAGCCTCACGAAATGCAGCAGGTCGGTAAGCTTCTGTGCTCACCGTCGCCGCCCTCAGGGCATTCATCGCTGCATCCCCGATTCGGTTATCGCCATTCTGCTGAAGAGTCGCCCGCATGGCTTCCACTGCCATGACAACCTGCTCGGCGGCGGCAAAACTGAGGTAATCGTTTTGGCGACTGCGCTCGGCCAGTGCCGCAAGAATTGCGGAACAATCGGCACTATTGAAGGTGTGGTGAGCAACCGTAGGTTCCAGATCCTGAAGTGTCTTCGCTAAAGTCTCAGCCACCTGCCGCATTTTATGAGCATCTGTCTGGCTGGCCTTGTGCAATTCACCAATCAGCTGGCGAATACGGGCAGCTTCCTGAGGGGCGATGGCATCGGCCACAATCGCGGTCATCAAAAGTCCAGAATCATTGAAGCGGATGGTGCCAGGACCTGCACCGGAAATACTGCGTTTTTCCCACAACAGCTTGCTCGAGGCAGCCTGCTCCTCGACAGTTTTATTCTGGCCAAAGGCATCGCTGGGCACATCAATGTCGTGATGGCATGCTTGGCAATCAAAGAAGGATAGTTCCGGCATCAGACCCGAGGATTGGTGCTTCCCGTGGAGGTAAAGGTCGACGAAGCGAATCGAAGCCCGCACCTGGCCCAACGCCCAAATCCCAGCGTGAGAAACCACATCCTTGCGCTTGAAGTAATCCTTGTCGGCAACATAATGCTTGTGCACTTCCGTATAGGTATCGAGCTCAAAGCTGATTCTCGGGTGCCCAGCCCCCATGATGCGATGGTTCGCAAACCGGTCGTTATCGCCTACATGACATTTGTTGCACATGTCCGCGCGCTTTTCCGGGTTTTCTGTGGGGTAGAGCCCATTCTTGATGTTGTCGGCGTGAGTGACTTCGCCGGAGACGTGAGGCCCAAGATAACGGTTACCGCCCCCATGGCATGCCTCACAACCGACGCCATCGGTCACATCAAAGCGCTTTCCGCGGAGCTCCGTCGGGACATTATCAGCGTGGCAGTCCAAACAAATTTTGGATTCATTAGCCGGTTTTTGGAGCCCTAAGTTACGGGCAATCCTCTTGGATCGGTCATTCAAGAGAACAAGGTAGGCCCGCGAGTGAGGGTCTTCCCGGTTCCAGATCGTGTATTCATTCTGCTCGACAGAGGAACTCAGGTAAGGACGCGTTGCACCGTGGCAATTACTGCCCGCACAACTTGCAACCCCCAAATGCCGATCCCCTTTGGATAGGTCGGTCTGCGGGGTTTCGGCATCATTCCAAGCCTCAGGATCTGCGTCCGCTGGAAACGACTCATTGGCGGTCGTAATTTCCTGGGGAGCTGCCACCGACGTTGCAATCGCGCCATTGAACCCCATCAGGATACCCACACTGAGTAGGAGCGCCGACCAGCGACGCCAAACCAGTCCATTCAGTGCTTCACAGTCCCAGAAAAGTATTTGAGTCGAACGGATCATGGAGTATCCCGCCGGGTGGTGCTTCAACGTTGAGTGCCAACAATACCTATCGGTGGTGCCGGTGCCAGCCCAACCCCACTATTGTCGGGTGTTTTAACAGGAAACGCGATCGATTGTCATTCATTTTTATGCGCTCATTCGCATTGACTTAACGATGTTTTCATGAAGCGTTGATTTTGCATGCCGAAAAATCGCTTAAAGCCAGCTGGAGAGGGGCTTAGGCTGCATTCGTTGAGACCCCGTTGGAATATTCCCAGATTGAATATATTGGGGGAACCTAAATATGTTTTGCATGGATTAAATCAGTAAACCAAATACACTTTTAAGACCCACACAGAGCTCCTTCCAAAAGCCCATAGAGAGAGCAACCTTCTCCATGACATCGGACTTGGCCGGCTATCGGGCCGAAGTGGTTAGAATGGCTGCCTGTTCATCGGGATCACACCATGCAAAAGCTCCTCTTACGCGCCCTGCTTCTCCTCTCTATTCCACTTTCGGCACTGGCCAGCTCATGGGATCAGGTGGCGCAGGTACCTGGCTCCGGGACGACCTATTACATCGACCACGCCCGCATTACCAAGACTCCCAAAGGCTGGAAGGTCTGGGCGATCGTGGACGACGAAAGTCCCGATCCCAAACTCCATACCCTTTCGCTTTCCTATCTTCTGGAGGTGAACTGTGTCGAGAACAAGGAGCAGTACTCCTCTCTTGCCGGCTACGGTGGCCATATGGCGAATGGGGAGATTCTTTTCAGCTATGACGAGCCTTCAGAATGGTTCGACGTCAAACCTGACACGGTGGTTGATGATCGACTCAAGGCCATCTGCCGGGTTGCACCCGATCTGATCCGCCAATACCAGGGACGCTAAGGAGGAACTCGTCATGATGGGCATTTTTGTCGGAAATTTCCTGGGACTTTTGATTGTCACCATCACGGTGGCCTTGGGCTATGAGTCGCTGGCCCAAGCCACTCTTTTGTTCCTCGGCAGTGCTTATGGGGTGTGGCTATTGTTCTGGATCATGAACATCACCAGCCGACCCAAAGCAGATGCCCCCTTTTGCACAACCTTGACCCCGGAAGATTTAAAGCTCTACCGCCACTACCACACCGCTATTGATTTCCCTTTACCCGGACAGGTCTACGCAGGCATTTTGAATTTCCTCCGCGTTGCGGGTCTGGTTTACGGTGGCCTCGCACTCTGGCGTGAACTCTACGTCGAAGCGGGCTTTTCTGTTCTCTTCTTCCTAATCACCGCAAGCCTGATCCATCGCAATAATCCTTGGTTCTTCTTAGGTCAGCGCGCTGAAAAAGGACATGCTCGTGCGAAACTCGAATTACAGGGGCTTCATGCTCTGGTGACCCAAAGACACGGCACACCCGAGAATTCAAATGAAGGTCCCGAAGAGTAGGACATCACTCAGTAATGCTTAAAGATCCAGCGAAGCAAAATGAGCGGGGCCTTTTTGAAATCATTCTGGTCGGTCTCATTGGGAACGTCATGGAATGGTATGACTTTGCCGTATACGGCTACTTCGCCGCCATCCTTGGGAAGCTCTTCTTTCCCTCATCCGACCCTGGACTCTCACTCATCGCTTCATTTGGAGCCTTTGCTGCAGGCTTCCTGATGCGCCCCCTTGGGGGCATTCTCTTTGGCCGCATCGGGGACTCTCTGGGGCGGCAGGCAGCAATGTCTCTGTCCGTTCTAGCCATGGCAATCCCCACTGTCTTGATGGCGCTTCTTCCGACCTACGATCGAATCGGCATCGTTGCCCCGATTACACTGGTCACACTCAGAATTATTCAGGGCCTTTCAGTCGGGGGAGAATACACCTCCTCGCTGATTTATCTGGCTGAGAATGGTCCGTCACATCGCAAAGCCTTCACTGCGATCTGGGGTTCCTGGGGCGCTGTCTTCGGCATGCTCTTGGGCTCCGGGGTGGGGCTTGCAACGGCGAGTTTTCTTGCGACCGAGGCACTCGAACTTTGGGGATGGCGAATTCCGTTTGCACTGGGCGGCTTGGTTGCACTCACCGGATGGTGGATTCGTCGCGGTCTGCCGGCAGAACTCCCTGCAACGGGAAAGAAAAACCCTGTCCGCCAGGTCATCAAACACTATCGCTCGCACATTGCCCGTGTGGCTCTGATCAACATTGGGTTTGGCGTCGCGTACTACACCGTCTTTGTTTACGCCGTCACCTATGTCCGGAATATCGATCAGTTTTCAGAATCAGTGGCGCTGGAACTCAACACCCTATCAATGTTGATCCTGCTTCTCGCTCTGCCAGTTGCCGCGTGGCTCTCCGATAAGATCGGAAGGCGCAAGCTGGTGACCCTGAGCATGTCGCTCCTCGTCCTGGGCACGCTTCCGCTTTTCGGTTTGATCCACTCATCCCTTGAAACCCCGGTCTTTGTGGCAGAGATCATTTTTGCCCTCCTCGTCGCCATGACCAGCGGCGGCATGGTGGCCCTTAATGTTGAACTGATTCCTCGGGAGGTCCGCTGCACGGGCCTCGCACTCGCCTACAACCTGGCTCATGGCATTTTTGGTGGCACAACGCCTCTTGTAGCAGCATGGCTTTTAAGGACAACCGGGGATCCGGTTGCTCCGGCGTACTGGTTGCTGGGCACCCTCACCATCTCTACCGGAACCCTGCTCTTCTGGGTTAGGGATCACCACATTCATCCAATTTCTGGCGATCGCTCGGATTGAGGTGACTTGGTTACCCCGGGAGTCTGATAGCCCAGAGACTTTATTAGTAGAATCGAGGGTATTCCCCTCTTCCTGCTCCGACTGTGAAACCCCTTCTCTATGAAATTAACCGTCTTTCGATCATCCGACGTTAGTCCGATCAACGATTTTGAAAACGTCAGGCATGTCCTGGATGATCCGGAGGCATTCATCCTCCTTTATCTGGAGAATCCGGACAAAAAGGATCTGATGGCACTCCAAGAATGCTTCAAACTCCACGAACTGGCCATTGAGGATGCATCCTCGGCACATCAGCGCCCGAAACTCGAGGAATATGGCGACACTCTTTTTATGGCCATTCACACAGGTCTGATGAAAGAGAACAGAGAAGTTCAGTACGGCGAACTTCACATTTTCTTGTCCACCCGTTTCATCATTCTCATCCAGCATAAGAGCCATGTGGACTACAGTCCGGTCGAAGAGCGCTGCCATGCCTCGCCCGAATTCCTGAATTTCGGTGCGGGATTCATTCTTTATGCCGTTCTCGATTATCTGGTTGATGAGCTAATGCTGATCGGGGTTCATCTTCAGGAAAAACTCGACCATCTGGAATCGATGATTTTCGACAACCGCTTCGAGAGTAGCGAGATCCAGAGCATCTATGACTTAAAGCGCAAGGTCGCCCGACTTCATAACATGTCGGCGCCCGTTGGGGATATGTGCGCGGAACTCTCGCGATTACATCCCGAGATAGTTCCCAAAGAGTTGATTCCCTATTACCGCGACATTCAGGACCATGTCCAACGCACGAACCGACTGACTTTCATGTTGCGCGATGCGCTTTCTGACGCCCTTCAAGTCAACATGTCTCTGATCACCATCCGGCAGAACGAGGTGGTCAAGCGCCTTGCAGGTTGGGGTGCTATTTTGACGCTGCCTACCCTCATCTTCACGATGTACGGCACCAACTTCAAATACATGCCGCTTTACGACTGGGACATGGGCTATCCCGTTGTCCTGGCCCTGACCGGTTTGGCCTGCAGAGAGCTTTATAAGAAATTGAAATCATCAGGCTGGCTCTGATTCCTACTGAATGAGCGACTCAATACCAGTCAACGCAAGGCTTGAAACACTTGAGGCAAACCTAGCTTCTAGTTCCCCAGAAACGCAGCGGCGCGAAGAGGCGCTCCGCTTCCACCCTGTATTTTCATCGGGAGGGCAACGACTAACGCGCCTTTGGTCGTTAATTGATCAAGCCCCCTCAGGTTCTCAAAAATAGGGACCGCATGGAGCGCCAGAATCCGGTGGCTCTCAAAAAGCTGTGATTGGCCATAATCGATACTGGCTGTATCCAGCCCAACCGCCTTGATTTCCCTCTGCTCGACCAACCAACGCGCCCCCTCGGCTGAAAGCCCCGGAAAATGAAGCTTTGCAATCGCAGCCTCACCTCGCTCATCGGTGCCCAGATATTGCTTTGGATCGGGCCAGTAACGATCGTACCCCGTTCGAATGAGAAGGATGACTCCCTTCGGAATCCTTCCTTCTTTGGCTTCAAAGGCCAGAAAGTCTGAGGGACCCACCCGATAATCGCGGTCTTCTAAGGCATTTTTACTGACGTCCACAACAACCGCAGGACCAATCGTCTGGTCGATCCCGATCTTTTCAACCGTTTCACCCTTGATGTCAAAATGGATCGGAGCATCCATATGAGTGCCCCCATGCTCAGCGGCTGAGTAACGGTTGGCAGAATAGTGATACCCCCCCGCAGCGTGTCCGTCGTACACCTTCTCCAATTTGAAATGTTCGGCGTTCGGCCAATAGAGCGTAGCTTCGGAAAAAGGGTGCGTGAGGTCGACCCACCGGCCATGGACCCAAACTGCGTCTGGATGGGCACAGGAGGTCAACAATGACAGGAGCAGTGCCCCAGAAATCAACGACAAAGGCTTCACATTGGCTCCAAACAAAGTTCAAATTCTCTGAATTGATTCTAGGCGGAATTTTCCAGTTGCAGCATCGTCTTGACCACCGCATCGGGGTTCAGCGAAATACTGTCAATGCCGCAGCTCACCAAAAAAGAGGCAAACTCCGGGTAATCACTGGGAGCCTGACCGCAAATTCCAATCTTTCGCCCTGCCGCCTTAACTTCATGGATCACCTTGGCAATGGACTGCATCACCGCGGGATTCCTCTCATCAAAGATAGGGGCAACGATTTCCGAGTCGCGATCAACCCCCAAAATCAGCTGAGTCAGGTCATTGGATCCAATGGAAAAGCCATCAAAGATGTCAGCGAACTCCCGGGCTAAGATCACATTACTCGGGATCTCACACATCACATAGACCTCAAGCCCATTTACCCCTCGCTCCAGACCATTCTCGGCCATGACCGCCAGGACCTTACGGCCTTCCTCAATGGTTCGACAAAAAGGAATCATGATCTTGAGATTCGTGAGCCCCATCTCCTCACGAACCTTTCGCATCGCCCGGCATTCAAGGGCAAACGCGTCCTTGAATCGGAAATCGTAGTAGCGACTCGCTCCACGAAATCCGATCATCGGATTTTCCTCTACCGGCTCATAAGGGCGGCCTCCGACCAGATTCGCATACTCATTGGACTTAAAATCACTCATTCGAATGATGACTTCCTTGGGATAAAAGGCGGCCGCAATCATCGCCGCTCCTTCAGCAAGGCGCTCCACAAAAAACTCAGGTTTGTTCGGATAACCCGCAGTCAAAACATTGATGGTTGCATGGGTCTCAGGATCCTCGATCCGGTCAAAGTCGATCAATGCCTTGGGATGAACCTTAATTGAATTGGTAATGATGAATTCCTGCCGAGCCAGGCCGACACCATCGTTTGGAAGAAATGAGAGACGGAAGGCCTCGTCCGGATTACCTACGTTCATCATGATCTTTGTTGAGGGCCTCGGGATCTTCGAGAGCGAAATTCGATCCACATCAAAGGAGAGCAATCCCGAATAGACAAAGCCGACATCTCCCTCCGCGCAGGAGACGGTGACTTCCATTCCGTTTTGGAGTAAGGCTGTCCCTTGCTCGGTTCCAACGACCGCAGGCACTCCAAGCTCTCTGCTGATGATGGCCGCATGGCACGTCCTTCCACCACGATTGGTGACGATGGCTGCAGCTTTTTTCATGCTGGGCTCCCAATCGGGATCCGTGCGGTCGGCAACCAGGATCTCCCCCTCTTGAAAGAGATGGAGCTCGTTTACCGAGTGAATGACGCGGATACGACCCTGGGCAATCCGTGAGCCAATACTTCTCCCGGTCACCAAAGGAGCTAGCGATCCCTTGGATGTCAATCGGTAGGTTTCGATATCACCGAGGCTTCTCCTTGAATGGACGGTTTCAGGGCGTGCCTGAAGGATGAAGAGCTCTCCCGTCCGACCGTCCTTGCCCCACTCCATGTCCATGGGCGATGGCTGGCCACGTTTTTTCGTGTAATAGGCTTCGATGACAATGGCCCACTGAGCCAGCGTGAGGATATCGTCGTCCCCGATCGAGAACTTTTTCTGTTCATCGATCGGCACCGGAATATTCCGGGTCATCCGACCACCCCCCTGGTCATAAATGAGCTTTTGTTCCTTGGTCCCGAGCTGCTTTCTCAGAATGGGCCGAAATCCTTTCATCAATGTCGGCTTGAAGACATAGAACTCATCCGGATTCACCGATCCAGCAACAACGTTTTCACCCAGCCCATAGGAAGCGTTGATCAGAACCGCATTTTCAAATCCGGTTTCAGTATCAATGGAGAACATCACGCCGGCAGCAGCAAGATCACAGCGAACCATGCGCTGGACGCAGACCGAAAGCCCAACGCGCAAATCCCCGAATCCCTTGTCGACCCGGTATGAGATCGCTCGGTCCGTGTAGAGGGAGGCAAAGCAGCGTTTGACGGATTCCAGTAGCTGAGCGCCGCCCTGAACATTGAGATAGGTTTCCTGCTGACCTGCAAAACTTGCATCCGGAAGGTCCTCAGCGGTCGCACTTGAACGAACCGCAACATCCAAAGGCCCCTTCCCCTCAGCCTCTGAGAGAGACGAATAGGCCTGAAGAATGGTGCGTTGGAGCTCTGGAGGAAGTTCGGCATCGAGGATGGCTTGCCGGGCCCGCTGCCCTCGTAGCTGAAGATCAGCAATATCTTGCGTATTCAACCCAGTCAGGACATCGCGCAGCGTTTTCGAAACGCCGGTCGCTTCGATAAAACGATGATAGGCAGACGCCGTGATGGCAAAGCCATTGGGGATTCGAATCCCTTGAGATCGCAGGGCCCGATACATTTCTCCCAGGGAAGCATTCTTACCGCCTACCAGCGGAACGTCCTCTATACCGAGCTCGCTGAACCACAGAATGTCGGCTTGATCACGTGACACATTCGACATGATTAACCTCTCAGTTTTTAGGGGTTTTTCCACTGCGAGCGAGAGTCTATGCCTCCAATCAAAACTGCGCCATGAGTCAATGTACGGTCAATGATTTCGCTGTGTTACGGAGGAACCCTGGGTCACCTCAGGCCCATATCCACCCCCACCCGGAGTCTCAATTTGCAGCTGATCTCCAGCGACGACATGGACCTCGGCCAGATGTCCAAGGATTTCGGTGGTTCCGTCCTCTCCAATCAGCTGATTGACCCCAGGGGCTCCCGAACTTCCACCGGCCAGTCCGAAGGCCCCATGCCTTCGACCATTGGTCAGGAGGCTAACCGTCATTGGCTCCAGAAACCTTAGTCTTCGTATCGCCCCATCCCCTCCTTGCCAGCGACCGCCGCCTCCAGATCCTTCTCGAATTCCGTGATGCTCAACCCTCACCGGAAAACGCATTTCAAGCACTTCAGGATCCGTAAGACGCGAGTTGGTCATATGGGTCTGGACGACGGCGGTTCCATCAAAGCCTCCGCAAAATACTCCGTCCGCATCAAAATATGCGCCTGCACCGCTCCCTCCCGAAAGGGTTTCGTAATACTGATGACTGTCGTTCCCAAAAGTGAGGTTGTTCATCGTGGGCTGCGCAGATGCCATCACACCTAAGGCACCATAGAGCGCGTTAGCGATGCATGTCGAGGTTTCGACATTCCCGGCAACGACTGCCGCAGGAGACCGGGGATCCAGCATGGACCGTTCCGGAATGCGGATCTTGAGAGGGCGTAGACACCCCTCATTGAGCGGGAGGTCCTCTTCAACGAGAGTTCGAAAAACATAAAGGATCGCGGCTTTGACGATCGATTTCGGACAGTTGAAGTTGTTGGACAGTATCGGACTGCTCCCGGTCAGATCCACCGTGCACTCGCCCTTGGTGATATCGATGCCTACGACCACTTCGATCCTTGCATTGTTGTCGAGGGTCAGCATAAATCGACCTGGCTTAAGCCTTGAGATCGCCTGTCTTACCTTTAACTCTGCATGATCGAGAACGTAGGCCATATAGGCCTTAACGACTTTCTCGCCATCTGAGCTCGAAGATCCCTGAGATTCTGTCTTGGGTTTCTGGCGGGGTGAGGTCCTCGAGCCAACAAGCTCAGCAACTCCGATTCGCAAATTGTGCCCTGTCTCACCAGCCGGAAGTTATGGATTCGGATGCCTTCCTCCTCGATAGACACTGAAAAGGGTGGCATGGAACCCGGAGTGACCCCGCCAATATCGGCATGATGGCCGCGACTGGCCACCCAAAAATCAGGGGGGACTTTCCCCCTGCCCTCATTCAGAAAAACCGGGGTCACGACCGTGATATCGGGAAGATGCGTTCCACCTTGGTAGGGATCATTCAGAACCTGGACATCCCCTGGCTGGATCGTATCTCCACACTCCCGGATGACGGTCTTGATGCTGTCCCCCATGGACCCCAAATGCACAGGCATGTGAGGGGCATTTGCAATCAATGCCCCCTGAGCATCAAAAAGAGCACAAGAAAAATCGAGTCGCTCCTTAATATTGACGGAGCTCGCGGTTGATTGGAGCTGTACCCCCATTTCCTCAGCAATATTCATGAATAGGTTGTTGAAAACCTCAAGACGGATCGGATCCAGTGCAACTGTTTCTGGAGGGGCCGATGTGGAGACACTTCTGCATTCGAGAATCAGATTCCCCAATGAATCGACCATCGCCGACCAACCCGGCTCGACGACTGTGGTGGTGTGCTCTTCAATCAATATGGCCGGCCCCTCCATCCAGAATCCAGATCGAAGATCACTGCGAGCCAGAAGCGCGGCATCCACCCACGCCCCTTTGCTGTAAAGCCGTGTTTGCATCAAGGGCGTATGGGACGTCGAAACGCTCTGAGCGATGCTCAATTTTTTTGGACATGTGGCCGTTTTGAATGCCTCGACGGAAATGGAGGCCACCATCATGGGATCACCTTCCGGCAAATAGGCATTTCGCCGCCGATACTGACCCTCAAAGTCTGCAACAACCGCTTCAATCGGCCCATTTTCTATGGGGTAGCTGTGATCCGAACTTTTGTAACGGACATGAAGCCACGATTGAAGGGTAACGCCTACACCACTGCCCACCTGATCCATAAGCTTTTTTTTGGCCTTCAAAGTCAAAGCCTCAATCCCTCGTTGGATGGATGTGAACTGCGAACTGATCAAAGGAAGTTCGAGGGTCTCGGATAGAACCACCGACTGATCCGCTAATCCCATTCCGAAAGCCGACAAAACGCCGGAGAGGGGATGCAGCAGAATCCTTCGGATTCCTAGTGCTTCGGCAACAAGGCACGCATGTTGCCCCCCCGCGCCCCCGAAACACTGGAGGACATAGCCTTGAGGGTCATGGCCTGCACCGATCGAAATCTTTCGAATGGCATTGGCCATCTGCTGGACCGCAATCTGAATAAACCCCTCTGCCAGTGCCTCCGGAGCCTTACCCATTTCGTAAGACCAGACCAGGAAAGCCTCTTTGACGCTTTCAGCATCCAAAGGCTCATTGCCATTCAAACCAAAGACGGAAGGAAAACGGTCCGGTAGGATTTTCCCGAGCATCACATTGGCATCTGTCACCGTCAGGGGTCCACCTCGGCGATAGCATAGAGGTCCAGGGCATGCACCAGCACTCTGAGGTCCGACCTTACAGCGCGATCCATCGAATGACAGAATGGAGCCGCCACCCGATGCAACGGTGTCAATACTCAGCATAGGCGCTCGGATCCGAACGCCTGCGACCAGCGTCTCATGATTGCGCTCAAAGCATCCGGCATAATGAGAGACATCCGTGGATGTTCCGCCCATATCAAACCCGATTACCCGCGGAAATCCGGCCTGCTCCGCCGTTCTCGCCATGGCGACGATGCCTCCTGCTGGCCCTGAGAGAATCGCATCCTTCCCCCTAAAATGGTCTGCATCGGTCAGCCCGCCCGAAGACTGCATGAAAAGAAGCTCAACCCCTGGGAGATGAGCTGCAATGCTGTCCACATAGCGCCTTAGAATCGGAGAAAGATAGGCATCCATGACGGTAGTATCCCCACGGGAAACCACCTTGATGACCGGACTAACCTCATGTGAAACCGAGATTTGATCAAACCCGATTTCTTGAGCGATGCGCTGGGCAATTTTCTCGTGATGGGAAAAGCGGTAACCATGAAGAAAGACGATGGCCACAGACCGAAGCCCCTCGGCAAAGGCTTTCGAGAGCTCCCTTTCAAGCGCACCTTCATCGATTCGCTCAAGGAGAGTTCCATCGGCACCCATGCGCTCATTCGCCTCGACGACCTTCGCATAGAGAAGATCGGGTAAAACGATTTTTCGTTCAAAAAGCTTAGGGCGGTTCTGGTAAGCGATACGAAGGACATCCCGAAATCCGCGCGTGGTCACCAGTAAGGTGGGCTCACCTTGCCGCTCCAGGAGGGCATTGGTCGCAACGGTCGTTCCCATTCTGACCGAGGCAATCCGGTCAGGGCCCATCCGATCTCCGTGTTTAAGCCCCAGAAACTGACGGATGCCTTCGAGGGCTGCATCCGCATATTGACCCGGATTTTCAGAAAGGAGTTTTTTGGCTTCCAGTCGACCCTCAGGGGTGCACGCGACGATATCGGTAAAAGTCCCCCCTCGATCCACCCAAAATTTCCAGCGATGATCTGACATGAAGAATTCTTAATCTGTTAAAACAAAAAGCGGAATGGTGAAATCGTAGCGGATTTATTTTCTTGAGCGCATCAGGAGTCCCGAGGTCATGGACACAAGTGAAACCTTGATAGTGGAAGGTCCAACCAGCGCCGACCAACTGGCCCTTCTGGGTCGTTCGGCCCGAAAGCAACTCCACCGAGCCGAACTAGGCGCAATCGCCCTAGACTCTGGCCATCGCGATGCTGTAGCCCTGATTCAACAACAGGAAAAGATTCGCATCCAGGAACTGTTGCCCCTTCGGCATCATCGGATGGGCCAAAGCGCATTCGCTTTCTATCGAGGTTCGGCGCTCTTGATGGCTCATGATCTGGCTGAGGGACGGAAAAATACCGGTATTCATGTCCAGCTCTGTGGGGACGCCCATCTGGCCAATTTTGGACTCTTTGCCGCCCCAAATCGTGACGTCCTTTTTGATATCAATGATTTTGATGAGACTCACCCGGGGCCTTTTGAATGGGATGTCCACCGCCTAGCCACATCCTATTGGCTAGCTCTCCATGAGCTGGGTCATGGTGATGCGCGCGGTAACGAAATTGTTGCGCTTTTGGCTGAGAGTTATCGCAAGGCCATGGCTCATTACGCGCGTATTCCCGAAATCGATATCTGGTACGAGCATCCCAATGAGGCATGGATGGAACGGACGCTCGAATCACTGAGCGGAAAATCCGGCATCAAACAATTCAAGGCTTACATCAAACGTGCCCGTGAACGGGACCGCTGGACTGCGGTCCTTAAGCTCACTGAATCAGGTCCCAAAGGCCGGCAGTTCATAGACAATCCACCCACCCTCGTTCGAATTCCCCTGGATAAGGCAGAACTTGATCGCCAACAAGATCTGTATCAGGACTACACGACCAGCCTGGATCTTGCGACACGCGAACTCTTGAGCCGATACCGTGTGATTGATGTTGGCCACAAGGTAGTCGGTGTTGGCAGTGTGGGCTTAACGGCCTATGTCTATCTGCTTCAGGGCTACCACCCGGAAGATCTCATTGTGCTGCAGGTCAAAGAGGCCGTTCCTTCCGTGATGGCGCCTTACCTCACCGACCCGACGATCCGCCACGATGGGAAGCGAGTGGTTCGGGGGCAACGCATCATGCAGGCGGCGAGCGATCTCTTTCTGGGTTGGGTCAGGGCTCCTTTGGGAAGAGAGTTTTATGTTCGGCAGCTTCGTGACATGAAATACAAGCCGGACCCTCAGGATCTGGATCTCACCGAGATCAGAAATCTGGCTTGGCTCTCAGGGATTACGCTAGCACGCGCCCATGCTCGCTCCGGCCAATCGGTTGCAATCCACAGCTATCTCGGCCACAGCAACCGGTTTGACAAGGCCATCGCAGCCTTCGCTGAAGCCTACACTGGACGAATACTTTCGGACTTTGCAGCCTTCCGAACCGCCATTACCAATGGAAAACTCTCTGAAGCCCGGGAGAATGTCCTCCCGCCAGAATTTGTCAGCGACCCCATCCGTGGGGTCTTTGTTGCAGACCGAAATCCACCCAAAGCCCGAGCCTAGTCTCCGCTCAGTTTGAAACACAAGCAATCCCGGATCGATGGTATCCCGACGGGCAGGATTCCCCCATCTGCGCATAGGCATCGCAGCTGTGATCCGTTGAAGCCACACAGGCGGCGCCGGATCGATAGTATCCCGAAGGGCAACTTCCCTCAGGACTTGCAAAGGCAAACCGTGCATGGCCCCCTGAGGGCACACAGCCCCCTCCAGAGCGGTAATAACCACTGGGGCAGGTCCCTTGGGGCAAAGCAAACGCCCTTGCTTGGGGTGCGTCGGTGCGGCATGCACCAATGGCAGTATGGTTCAGCCCAGCGATCAATAGGGCGCTCGCCACGATGACTTTGGAAACGAAAAGAAACCTCACCCTACCCTCCTTGTGACTTGAAGAGACCAATATCTAAAGAACATCATAAGTGATCCTCAGACCCTTTCTTGCCGTATTCACGCATGCTGGCATCCGGATGAAACCGGTCCCCCGCACCGGTGGCCATCTCCTCGTAAATGGCCCATTTCTGATCCACAACCCGCTGAGACAGCCCCATCAAGTGCTCAAATTCCTCAGGATGCGTCTGAGCCAGCGTCCTAAAACGCAGTTCATTTTCCTGATAGGTACGAAGCGGAATTCTGGGTCTTGGCGAATCGAGCACGAAGGGGTTTGAACCGCTATCTCGAAGCGCCGGGTTATAACGCACCAAAGGCCAATGACCGGAGGCTGTCGCCATTGCCTGTTGCTTCAAGCCCTCTTCCATGTTGATGCCGTGCGCGATGCAATGGCTATAGGCCAGAATCAATGAAGGTCCCGGATAGGCCTCAGCCTCTCGAAACGCAAGGAGACTTTGCTGGGGATTGGCACCCATCGCGATGCGCGCCACATAGACATTTCCGTAGGCAATTGCCTGGAGTGCGAGATCTTTCTTGGCTAGCGGTTTGCCACCGGCCGCAAACTTGGCAACGGCCCCCAAGGGTGTCGCCTTGGACATTTGTCCGCCCGTATTGGAGTAGACCTCTGTATCCAGCACCAGCACATTGACATTACGGCCGCTGGCCAGCACGTGATCCAGCCCTGAAGAGCCAATGTCATAGGCCCATCCGTCTCCCCCGACAATCCAGACGCTCCGGCGAACCAGATGATCGATCACAGAAAGCAGTTCTCTCGAAGGCTCTGAATCGATTCGGACTAACAAGTTTCGAAGTTGATCAACGCGCTGACGTTGTCTTCGGATCTCAGATTCCGTGATCTGAGGCGCACCCAAAATCGCATCGATGAGCGTCTGATCGAGGCTTCCTTCCATTCCCTTGAGGCCTTTGATCGCCATCCCCAAGTGAAGGTCAGCGCTCAATCGAAAGCCAAGGCCAAACTCCGCATTGTCCTCAAAAAGGGAGTTTGACCAAGCCGGACCCCTGCCTTCCTGATTTTTGGTCCAGGGGGTCGTCGGCAGATTACCCCCATAAATCGAGGAGCATCCCGTTGCATTTGCCACCACCAACCGATCGCCAAAGAGCTGGGACAACACTTTGAGATAAGGGGTTTCCCCACACCCTGCGCAAGCCCCTGAAAATTCGAACAAGGGTTCCAGGAACTGGACCCCGCGTACTGAAGAAAAATCAACGGCGGAACGGTCATTGATCGCCAGCCCTTCAAAGAACTGGATGTTTTTGCGCTCAGCATCAAGGATCGGTGCCTTTTCAGCCATATTGATGGCTCGCACTTCCGGATTGTTCACGTTCTGGACCGGACATACCTCTACGCACAAACGGCAACCCGCGCAGTCCTCAGCATAGACCTGCAGGGTAAAACGAATATCCGGAAATCCCCGGGCATTGATGTCGGCACTTTTGAAGGTTTCAGGGGCCTCGATCAGATCATGGGTCGAATAAAACTTAGATCGAATGACCGCATGGGGGCAGACAAAGCTGCAGTGCCCGCACTGGATACAGGATTCAGGATCCCAGACCGGGATCGTATCGCTGATATTTCGCTTTTCCCATTGGGTGGTCCCGGTCGGATAAGTCCCGTCAATCGGTAGCGAGGAAACCGGAAGACAATCCCCATGACCTCTCATCATGGCTTGTGTCACTGTCCTCACAAATTCCGGAGCATGGTCGGGAACCAAGGGTGGGGGTTCATGATTCGATGTGACAGCACTTCGAATCGTCACTCTTTGAAGACTAGCGAGCGTTCGGTCGACGGCCTCGAAGTTCTTCAGAACCACTGCTTCCCCTTTCTTGCCGTAGGTTTTACGGATCGATGACTTGATCTTTTCGATAGCCTGATCCGGAGGCAAGACCCCGGAGAGGGCAAAAAAGCAGGTCTGCATGATCGTATTGGTATGCCGCCCCATACCGGAAGCCTCCGCAACCCTGCCGGCATCAATCACATAAAACGCGATCTTTTTGTCGATCAGCGTCTTTTGTAACGAGCGAGGCAAATGATCCCAGACTTCCTCGGAAGAAAACGGGCTATCAAGCAGGAGAGTGGCTCCAAAGGCTGCCTTTTCGAGAATGTCGAGCTGCTCAATGAAGCCAAACTGGTGGCATCCAATGAAACTCGCAGAGTCAATCAGATAAGGCGCACGAATCGGCCGTGGGCCAAAGCGAACATGGGAAAAGGTTTTCGACCCCGACTTTTTGGAGTCATATACAAAATAGCCTTGGGCATGGAGAGGGGTCGATTCCCCGATAATCTTGATACTGTTTTTGTTGGCCCCAACGGTGCCATCGGAACCCAGACCCATGAAAATGGCGCGAACCACATCCTCGGACTCAATATCAAATGATGGGTCATAGACGAGGCTCGAGCCTGAAACATCGTCGTCAATCCCAATGGTGAAATGGTTCTTTGGTCTTTCCTTGGCCATTTCATCAAAGATCGCCTTAACCATGGCTGGGGTGAACTCTTTGGATGAGAGCCCATAGCGACCACCGATCACTCGAGGCCATAACTTGGTCGATAAACGACCCGAAGCAAGGGCTTCCGTAAGCGTAGTCACGACATCGGTGTATAGGGGTTCACCACAAGCCCCGGGTGACTTTACTCGGTCCATGACCGCAAGACTGCGACATGTAGACGGGAGGACGTTAAGAAAATGGCGAGATGAAAACGGTAGACAGAGCCTCACGATAATCACGCCGACCCGTTCACCGTCCTTCTCAAGAGACTTCACCGTTTCAGCAGCGGTCGCCGTGGCCGACCCCATGATCACGATGACCCGTTCAGCTTCAGGATGACCCTCGTAGTCAAATAGACCGTAATGGCGTCCTGTCAGATTCGAAAAAGCATCCATCTGGGATTCCAGAATTCCCGGAAGCTCCTCATAGAAGGGATTCACCGTTTCTCTGGCCTGAAAATAGACATCTGGATTCTGAGCCGTACCTCGAATCACGGGCGCCTCAGGCGTCAGTCCTCGGGCCCGATGACGCCGAATGGCTTCAGGGTCTATCAAGGCCCGAATGACGTCATCCGGGATGAGGCAAATCTTGTTGATCTCATGCGAGGTCCGAAACCCATCAAAAAAGTGAAGGAAGGGAACCCGGCTTTGCAGCGTGGCGGCTTGCGCAATAAGCGCCATGTCATGCGCTTCCTGAACGGAGCCGGATGCCAATTGGGCCAGACCTGTCGGGCGGACCGCTGCGACATCGGAATGATCACCAAAAATTGAAAGCCCCTGCGCCGCAATCGCGCGCGCTGCCACATGAATGACCATGGGAGTCAGTTCGCCCGCGATTTTGTAAAGATTAGGAATCATCAGGAGCAGGCCCTGAGAAGCCGTAAAGGTCGTCGTCAACGCCCCTGTCTGGAGGGCACCATGAACTGCACCAGCTGCCCCACCTTCGCTCTGCATTTCAATGACGGTCGGAACATGACCCCAGAGATTGGGGCGTCCCTCTGAAGCCCATTGATCCGCGAGCTCTGCCATCGTTGAAGAAGGCGTAATCGGGTAAATCGCACAGATCTCGTTAATTCGGTAGGCGATCATGGCAACGGCCTCATTGCCATCAATCGTTACATCGATTGGAGAGCTCATTGGGCATCCCTCTCTGCGATTTGCATGGTGATGGCATGAGTTGGGCACTGCTCGAAACATACCGCACAACCCGTGCAGCGATCGGGATCGACTCGATACCCCAGGCTCTTGCCGACTTTCTCTATGGCTTGTTCAGGGCAAGCGGCAAAGCAACCATCACACTCAAAGCAGTTACCACAGGAAAGGCAGCGTTTGGCTTCATAAAGCGCCTGCGACTCGTTCAGCGTCTGAATCACCTCCCGAAAGTCCGAGACCCTCTCTTCCGGTTTGAGTGCAAACTCCCGTTCTTGGTGGTTTTCCGAAGCAAACCAGACATCCAGATCCTCGAGCAGAACCTCTGCCCTTCCCTCTCTTTTCGAATAGTGCTGCCCCTTGAGCCAGGCCGACACGGTGAACGG
>CAYQOJ010000042.1:0-1112 GCA_964419105.1 uncultured Methylococcus sp. | reverse complement strand
TTGCCATGCCCTACGGCTATGGTGACTGTTCGCTCACTGGGAACCATGTCTCCCCCGGCAAAAATGCCAGGGTGACCTGTCATCATGCCGGCATCCACCTCGACCGTCCCATCGGTCTTGAAGACGATCCCTTCCACTTTCTCAAGAAAGCTGCTGTCACTGTCCTGACCCAGGGCCAGAATCAGAGTGTCCGCTGCCAACTCCTCAAAAACCCCGGTCGGTTGAGGCCGTCCTTTTTCATCCATCGCCATGACTTCCACATGAATGGAGCCTTCGTCCATGGCTTTGATGGTTCGGAGCCAATTGATTTTGACCCCTTCTGAAAGGGCTTCATCCGCCTCAAAGGCATGGGCCGGCATGTGATCGCGATCTCGACGGTAAATGATGCAAGTCTCGGTTGCACCCAGGCGGACTGCAGTGCGTGCCGCATCCATCGCTGTATTCCCCCCCCCATAGATGGCCACTCGCCGACCTAAAAGGGTATCCGACCGGTTTTCGGCGCCGCGCAAGAAACTGACGGCATCGAGCATGCGAGCGGCCTCACTTGACGGGATCTCAACCCGTTTACTGAGATGGGCACCAATGGCGATGAAGGCCGCATCAAACGCACCACGTCGCATGGTCTCGACCACATCACTGATCTTGGCGTTAAGGTGAATATGGACCCCCAGCGCCTCAATACGGGAAATTTCCCGCGCCAATTCGATCCTCGGCAACCGATAGGCTGGAATACCAAAATGCAGCATGCCACCCGCAACGGGACCGGCTTCAAAGATTTCAACCGAATGGCCCAATCGGGCAAGATGAAAGGCCGCGGATAGTCCACTCGGACCGCCACCCACAATCAAGATTCTCTTTCCTGTCGCCAGAACAGGCAGAGGCAAGGCCCAGTTCCTCTCGAGGGCCAAATCGCCGATAAACCGTTCCAATGCGTGAATGCTGACGGTTTGATCCAGGTCGCTCCGATTGCAGGACGACTCACAAGGGTGGTAACAGACTCTCCCGTGAACGGCAGGTAGCGGGTTGTCTTCGACCAGTTTCAGCCATGCGGCCTTGAAGTCACCCTCCTGTGCGAAAGAAAGCCACGACTGAATATTTTCTCCGGCTGGACA
>CAYQOJ010000041.1:6406-19590 GCA_964419105.1 uncultured Methylococcus sp. | reverse complement strand
AGCAGTGTGACGGTAGGGTTTGGTTGGGTTTGAGTTAACAGTTAACTGCCTCCCTCCACTTCTCCATCCCCGGCGACTTCTCCGACATCCCCGCGCGCGTCGACTTCCACCCAGACTGTCTCTCCGTGAGCATTAACGACACGACGCGCGCGTTTTCCTCGCTCCGCCAGGCGTACAACTACCTGCGCTTGATGTACGGGGCTGAGTGTGCAAAGGAAGTTGTGGGTCTCATGGCCCAACACGCGCGCAAGTGCCAGAGGATCGGGTGATCCAGCGTATATAAACGCCCTCTGCAGGGAACAACCACTGCAACCCAATGCCCACATTCCGCAATGCCAGAGTCGCACCAGTGGACCAGAGCATCACAGCACGGCTGGAAGAGGAGAACCGGGAACTGAGTGCCAAAGTCAAGCGACTTACTGAGGAAAATGCTGCACTCACGGCAGAGCTGCAGACTGCGCGCGATACTGTCACCGAGCTGAGTGCAGGTGTGGGTATCAGTACTACTTCACGCGAACTCGCCACTGAAAACGAGGAGTTGAAACTCATAAACGCCGAGTACACACAGTATATATTGAAGCTCTGTGAAGAGTTCCATCGTAGAACAGCCAGAATTCAAGCACTCACTCTCAAACTCTCAGAGCTCAGGCACAGCATTAGAAAAATGCAGTCTGAAAATGCAAAGGCTTTCCAGGAGTACACCCAAACCCTAAATACTACCAGCAGCAAGCTCTCAGCACTTGAGGCCGTGTTCAACGAGATTGAGGAGCGTCTCACATGCCCAATTACACACAGCCTCTTTGAGGACCCATATATCTCAAAGTACGGCGATACCTTTGAGGAGGCTGACATATTAACATGGACTCAGGCACACGGAACCTGCCCACTCAGTAGGAGACCACTCCAATCTCGGATGTTGATTCCCGACAGGACTGTCAAAAACATAGCAGCCATTGTTCGTGATTTTAAATCAAAAGGGCGTGATTATTAAAGTTTTTAGCTGAATTTTAGAGTTTAACATCCCAATTTAACGCACCAAATCACATCAAACCAACTCGAAATGCAATTCCTGTCTCTCCCTAGCGGCGTATTTCTTGTCAACAGCATCCAGTACCTAAAATTCGATAACATAAGCATCCTCTCCGTCACATGCAAAGAGGCAAACAGGCAATCAGACGAATGGAAGAGGGCGTTCATGGCCAGGGAAGGCATCCACGCTTCCATCGCATCCACGCGCGCCGTGTGGCAGAGCTTCTACTGCACGCGGGTGCCCCAAGACGAAATGACCAGGACAACAAGCGTGTTGGTCGGCATAATCAACACCTACGTCACCAGCGAATGCGCCATGCTGTTTACCGAGGCCACAAACACCGCCCCTATGCCCGAGTTTCTTTCCTGGCAGCGCGACCGCGAGACTTTCCTGCACCAGGCCCTGCAGAAAAGCGGGCTGATGTCGTCAATGCACGGCAGGCGGCTGGTGCAGGTGTTCTTACTGGAGTCAAAAAAACTGGCGGTGACTGTCACGGCAAGGGCATTGGAAAATGACGATCATGAGCAGGAAACCGAAGATCAAGCAACGGCAAACCAACAGCCCACTACCACCTCTGCGCAGATCAAGCATATAATCAAAAACATCCCGCTCATGCTGCACGACGCGTTCCTAGCCATGGCGCACATTGTGCTGGATTGCTT
Organism: uncultured Methylococcus sp.; assembly: GCA_964419105.1. Lineage (GTDB taxonomy): Bacteria > Pseudomonadota > Gammaproteobacteria > Methylococcales > Methylococcaceae > UBA6136. Next base: position 17,898 of record CAYQOJ010000041.1, on the reverse strand, counting down.
CGTGGTGGACGAGGAGAAGGGGGTGGTGGGAATTTGAGTAATTGAAAGAAGATGATTTCTACAAAGGTTTCAAATCCCAAACAAATAATATATGTTGAAATGGTCTATTTTCAAGAATTTGACTTATGTGAAAGAAAGTATATAAACCCATACCAAACCAAAACACGCAGCGCGCACATGCTAACGTCTCGCGGAGCTATCGCTGCTACACTTCTTTTCTGCCTGCAGAGCGTTGCCGCGTACGACTGCAATGTTACATTCTTCGGGGAGATGGAAACCGAAACAAACGACATGTGCAACTATGTCAATTATCACACCTCAATGCTAGTGGTCTGCGGAGTCATATCTGCACTCTGCTTTATCACGACAGTGCTCCACATTGTCTGCAATTCTGACCTAGAGATTGTCGAGAATTACATGTACTACACCATAATATTTCTGATTCTCATGGTGGGATTTGAGGGCGTCTGTTTAGCATTTTTGTCAGCTTGCCTGTTCACACTACTATGCAGGTGCCTATCCAAGCCAGCGTTGATTTGCGTGCAGTGTACCCACGGAGCAGCTGCTGCACTGCACTCAGTGTCGAAACAAGCGTGTGCTTCCCTGCGCAGCATGCTGCACCCCTTGCCATGGCCCAGCATGAACCTGGTGTTTCACACACAAGTACACGTAGAGCCCCCACCTCCTCCTTCTTTGGAAGTGATGGTGGAGGCTCCTCCTCCTGGAGATGAAGTGGTGGAGATTTCCATCGTTGCATTTGACGAATGTACTGCTGCCGATGACACACTGAGCTACGAATGCCCCATCTGTTTTGAATCTGGCGGCGATAGCAACGCCTGGTTTACCACCAAGTGCCGCCACTCGTTCCACCTTGCGTGCATTAACAAGTGCGTTCAAGACTCGTGCCCGCTGTGCAGAAGGCCGATGTTTTTTCCGTAGTGATCGGGGACACTCGGTCTAAAACGTATAACAATCTGAAAAAAAACTTGAAAAAAATAAAACACGAAAATATCTTTCACGTGACAAAAATCTAAGTCCATATCTTCTTGAAACCTTCTCTGCATCCAGAATGCCGTTTGACTACAGCAGTTACAGCAGTTGCGACGAAAGCAGCAGTGAAAACGAGGATGATGAAGATTGCGTGCAGAACTACGGAAATTCAATGCAGCAGCGAAAACGACCGTATGAATACAGACCAAATTTCTCGAGCTACAAATCTCAGCGCTGTTCTGAATCTCAGAGCCCCCAAAAAGAACAGCAGACAGCGGGGGTGTACGTGTTGAGGAGCCAGAACACTGACATTTATTATGTAGGGAAATCAAACAATGTGGAAAAGCGCATCCTCCAACACAAGCATGAAAATGGCAGCAATGATGTCCTGGTTCGCGAGAAAACACTGACTGTAGGTGCTGTTCATGATTTGGAAAGTTGGGAACGGAATGAAGTGCTCACTCGAATGTACCAAGATGGTATGGACAGCGTCAGAGGATGGCGGTACACCAAAAGAGGACCATTGAGCACAGAGGATCGAATCAGCGCGAGAAATGATATCATGGAAAAATTTGATCTCTGCAGACGCTGTGGGCGCAATTCACACTTTGCTAATAACTGTTTTGCTCGTTCGTCTGCATTCTGGTGCAAGGATGTACCCTTTGTATAAATGCTGGATTCAACAATTTCCACCATGAAGTTTACCCAGTACGTTCCACTTTGCGTGCATTAACAAGTGTGTTCAAGATTCGTGCCAGCTGTACAGAAGGCCAATGTTTTTTCTTCAATTATGACAGGAAAGACTACAACACATCTGGTCTATAACTGCTACATGACAAGCTTTCACGTTCGCAGTAGTCAGATAGAGGGTGAGAGAGAGGGAAGGACTGCCCCACTTCTTGAATTGAAAACTTGTTTCTTTGAGAGTCTGCACAATTACAATTGCCTTGATGCTTCCAAAGGCGTAAGTCCCATAAACCCTACTTCTTGTTTTGAGTTAGATCTTTCTTGGAATTGATTCTCTGGCCATATTATGTAAAGTCTCTGCTCCGTTTTTCATGATTTGCATTCATACTATGTCGGCATAGATCAGAGGTTTAAAAGATAAAGCACAGTCTCTCCTTGTCCAGGGGACTCTACCCATCCCAAGATGCCCCCACTCTGCCCCCCACGAATTTTTAACAATCCAGTGCTGCATGGGTTGCACCCCCCACCCTAAAATCATCAAAGCATGCCTTACTGATTTCTTTTTGACATCCCTCGTAAAATCACCTTGAAAAAAATAAAACTCCTTCCACTCATCAAGTTGTATCAATTCATCCTGGAGCTTTTCCATATCCACAGCCATTATCACAGGACCATTCAAAACAATTTCTCTTTTGATCCACATGATTCCACAGACTAACTTGACACCATTGCTTTTGATCCTGCCTTTTTGACACCCCCAACCAAAAATGGACGGGCTCTCCCTGATATCAGGAACCCCCTCATTCATCACAGACATAACCCCCAGTGTATTTAGTCCTATCCCCGAGTTTTCACATAAATTTCCAGAGCAGTCAAAAATTCTATAGGGGGATGGAATCATTGATCTGGTCTCAGGAAATGGGGAATGCAAACAGATTCTGGAACCCAGGGCACTTGCTAATGCAAAAGCAAAACATGAAGGACAGGAACCTTGATAAAAGGTATGGTGTAATGCTCTGCAATTGTCCCCGTACCTGCCAATGTCCTCTCTTGCATCATACTTTATAAGATTATCATCATGGTGTTGGTTCTGATGATCAAATAAATAAATAAAAGAAGATACAAAGGCTCCTATGTTGTCTGCTATGATGACAGGCTTATTATTGTTATTATCAGCTGTAGTATTATCATGATCCAAATGTTTCGAAGCATGACGAAAGTATTTTCTCCAGTCATGCCAATCATTCACAATATCACTCAGCTTCCCACCTCTAATCATCAAACAGTAGTTATGCAATGAGCTTCCAAAGAGTATTTCACCAACATACATAAAAAGTATGATCTGATGCGCAATTAAAATAAAATAACAAGCAATTGTTTGTTTATTTTCATAAATCCAGCGAAGAAGATTCATGTCTTTTGAGTAATGGGAGTAGATAGCGTGTTGATGATGATGATCAATGAGGGAGGTGATGGTCTAATAAAGACAGAGTTATTCTAAAAGAAATTTAAAAAAACTAGGAAAATGCAGGAAAAACGTGGCAATATAATATGATCAGTGCCAAACCAAATACAACAGCATTAAAAAAAATCTTAACTTGAAAGATGGATTCCTATAACGCATGGAAGGAGAAAAGAAGAATCAATAACCCATTTCAAAGAAAGACTTCAAATACCACAGGAACAGAAACAACTGGATCAACTGATATCCCAGGTTTACATATGCACAGATGCAAAAACCCACCCTGCTACAAGCTAGTACCAAGGTTCTCACTCTCAGACTTGCTCCGCCTACCCAGGTTCACCACCCCCCTCCTCCTGCGCATGACCATCTGCTGGATATTGTTCAGCGCCGCTGTCTTGGCCGCCAGCATGCCCCAGTGCATCAGCGCGAGCTTGTCTTCTTCCAGCTTGTCGAGCCTGGCTGCGGTCTCACGGTGAAACGCGGACTCCTCATCGAGCTGCCGTCGCAGCATGCGGAAGCGCTGGTTCGCGCCAGCCAGCCTCCTGAGCAGCTCCCGCTCACAGTCAGTCGAAGTGTTCTGCGTCGTGCGCGACAGGTCAGCGGCGAGAACGACATTGTCGAGCACGAGCCAGCACAGAACGACCGACACGGCGAACGCAAAGACACGTGCGGAGAGCACCTGCTGCAGCGACAAGAGCACTTCGCTCAGGGCGAGCCCGGCGACAGAGAGAAAAGCGCCCAGCACGAGGAAGTGGGCGAACGCGGTGCGCAGCGAGGGAGAGGGGGTTGTTATCATCGTCATCATCGGGGACTCGCTGGCGAATGTGGGATGGCGGGGTTTATATAAGGAATCCAAGTAGACTGGATCTGCAAATCTCCGCATGCACTCACAATACCGTTGATGCCAGCTCCCATAGATGGTTTCCAAACTGATCCACAGGCATGAACCCCACCCATTAATCAGTGGAGAGCATGTATGGTGTTGAAATGCGTCCCTGTCCCCAGTGCAGAAAAGAGCGCAAACCCCAAAACAAGCAACAAATGATAAGTAATACAACTGCACATTTGATGGCTGACAATACTAATTCAAGGTGTCTAGATATCATCATACTTGGTGTCCAAACCCTACAGAAAACATATACTGCCGCCTACCAGTAGACTACACATGCTGCATGGTACAAAATATTTGAAAATTGCAATGATTTTAAAACAGCACTGTAAATTTAAAATGTTCAACTTAAAACAATATAAAACCGCGTGAAATTCCAAGACAAATCTACAGCACAGCAATGCAATCTGAAAACAAATCCACCACCGCCTCTGAACACGCCCTGCGCCAGACAGAGGAGTTCCGCGAGCACGTTGCGCGGATGTTCACGCCGCTGAAGCCCGGGCTCGCGTACGTGCGGACGATGGAGTACGCCACGGATGACTTCGAGGAAGACTTTGCGGAGCCAGACTTCATGGACGTCCTCACCGCCTCACCCGCCCTCCTCCACCGCGCGCGCCTCGACGCCATCCGGTGTGTCGACCACCTGGAAGCGGAGTTCATCGAGCAGCTCGAGAGTGACGCCATAGAGTACATGAAGAACCCCGACCCAATCAACTACGCGTGGAATGCAACCAATCCAGAGGATATGCAGACCGTTCTCTGCGAATTCTGCGACGTGAACGTCAGGATTTGGGAGGAAGACCACCACCCCACCTACCACGCATCCATCGCCAGTGACCCGACCCTCACCGACACCGAGCGCGAGGCCCTCAGCGAGTACGTCAAGTCGTTCGTGGGGTCTGCGTGTGTAGCGATTCCGTATCATCTGATGGAAGGGGATGAGGAGATTTACTACGATTCGGCTGATACAGAAGAGGCGATGGACAGGGATTAAAACAATAAATCCTGTATTTTTCCCTGATTTTTGTAGAAACACATACAAACTTCACAGAACCGAATTCATTATTCCAAAATCTCATTCACCCCGCTTTCGCTTCTCCGCTCTATTCAAGTTGGTCCGTTCCTTGCCAACGGCCTCAAGGATGTCTGTAAAGACTTTCTCATTAAACATGGAAATTCTTGATTTGTTCACTTCAACCCTGTAATGGAGAATTTTCTTCGCGTGTTTGATTTGGCGACGTGTCTCTTCGATTTCATCGATCTTCCGACGCCCTTCCTTTAGCATCTCTTCCAGACTACGTTTGCACTCCTCAGTGTCACAAGGAAGTGGTATGTTCTGCAGCATTTTCTGCCCAAAGACCTCTTCTTTTGTATTCTCCAGTTTGTTTCTGACTTCATCAAACAGTTTCAGCTTGATTTCAAGCCTCTTATTGCGATTCAAGAGTTTTAGTTGCGGGATCGGATTGCCAGACTGAGCATAAAACAAGGGAAACCTGTCCTTGTTCCTATGCAGGCATGTTTCAAACTCCTGGATATGTCCATGAAAATTGGGACGGTCGATGATTTTGGCAAGCTTTGTAGCAGGATGGTAATAATCGAAGAAAAATTCGATCTCGCCAGCAGGCTTTTTACCCAGCTCCATGGTGCTGATGGGGTTTCTATGCCCTGAGTAGAGTTGTATAATAGACCCATTTAAAACTCAAACCATTTTGAACCTGTTTGAACTGCATAAAACATGAAACTCAAATTCTTTCGAATTGTTTTGTGAAAAACTGATGTGGAATGATGATTTTAATTAAAAAATAAATAAATCCACAACAAAGACAGAATTCCACAGAGAAGAAAAAATCCACCTCAATGCAACAACAACACCCACCACCACCACTTACAGCAAATGACTACCCAGACATCACAACCATCCGCCAAACGACTTCATTCCAGGAGCATGTAGCGCGGTTGCTCACACCACTGAAGCCAGGGCTCGAGTACGTGCGGACGATGGGGTATGCCGTGAATGACTTTGAACGAAATTACGCAGATCCTGACTTCCTGGACATCCTCACCCTCTCACCCGCCCTCCTCCACCGCGCGCGCCTCGACGCCATCCGGAACGTTGACTTCCTGGAATTGGAGATCATGGATCTGATCGAGCTGGACGCGATCGCCTACATGAAAAACCCGGACCCAGTGAACTACGCGTGGAACGCAAAGGACCCCGAGGAGCTGCGGGTCAATCTTTGCGGCTTCTGCGACTGCAACATCGGGATATGGGAGGAAAACCACCATCCCACCTACCACGCATCCCTCGCCAGCGACCCAACCCTCACGGAAATCGAGCGCAAGGCCCTCAGCGAGTACGTCAAGTCGTTCGTGGGATGTGCGTCCGCGGCGCTGCCGTACCATCTGGAGGAGGGGGATGAAGAGATTTACTACGACTCGGCGGATACAGAAGAAGCGATGGAGTCAGACAGGGATGAAATTTCTTGGTAGTGGGAGATGCATCGGAGTATATAAATCCACCTGCCACTGAAACCACTGCTGTGTGCTCCGAATGCTGCTACTGCGCTTCCTGTCCATCCTTGCCATCTGCGCGTGCGTCTGGCACACTGCAGTGAACAATTCAGCCGCATTCATGTGTGATTCAGACAGCGCCTCCGTCGTCTGTGTGTCGATGAACGCGTCGTGGGATCTAGAACTGAAACTCACACACAGGGCAGACAGAGCACTCAAAACGCTCGCGTACACCCTCTGTGAATTAAAAAACGAAAATGCAACCCCCACAACCGCCTGGCAGTACGCTGAAAAGCAGTGGTTCGGCTTGCAGAGTCTCCGAATCGCGCTGTCCCATACGCTTAACGTCACCTGCCAGCTAGCGGACGAGCGGTGGTTCGGGATGCAGAGTCTGCGCTACACACTGTTTGTAAAGTTTGATGCTGCCGCCAGACCGCGCGTGGAGACAATCACAAACAGCATGGAGGAAAGCATGCGCGCCGCTGCCGTAAAGGCGTTCCAAGCCCACTTTCACGACATGAACATGGTCGCCAAGGAGACGGCCAACGAGCAGCGATCTGGATTGCGCCAGATGTCAGGGGCTTTGGACAAGCTGGTGGAATCACTGATCCTCAACTCCGAAATCAGGGCCCTTGTAGCCAAGTCGAAGCACAACACTTTCTGGATGATGCTCAGCAAAAGCAGCAGCTCTGAAATCACGCCAGAGACCTGGGCATTCGTCGCCAAGATGCTGAGCGCGCGCAAGAACGACTGGATGCGCATGATGGAGGAGGACTCCGACAAGATTCGCGAAAAACTGAGCTCTTTTACGGCCATCCATCTCGAACTGAGCACAAACCCGCGCTACAACAACCAACCCAAAATGCCTGAGCCCACCAAGTCCGAGAAGTGGGCCCAGTTTGCCACGGAGATTCTGGTGCTCCTTGGGTCCGTGCGTGTGCTGGCGTGCTTCGCGTAGATACGGTGGGGATTGGAGGAGGGGGCAGTGGTGCTTTGTGTGTTGAACTTTATTGAATTTTTATTCAACTACATCAAATGCCTCTTCTGTGTAACTCTTGTTTCAATGCCCCACAGCGTTGCGTCCAGAAAGCGAGTTCTTGATCTTGCCGCAGACAAATTTCACCGAGATTTGCAGCACAGGCTCAAGGACGACCAAAAAACATGCAGCGCTTTTACAATGCTGTCAAAAAACTGAGACGCGAATCCGCTGCACCCGAGACAGTGGTTGCCAAAATCAATGCCTGCATGAGAAAGTACCCCGAGTTCTGCAACCGAGTGGTGGGATTTCATCCCGACGGCAGCATCAGGCTCAAAGAAACGGAGTCGCTGCAGATGATGCTGATCCCAGACACGCCCTTCCCCCCCGCGCGCACTTCACAAACGACGCTCTCATGTCGATTGTCACATGGCTCCCGTTTCCCTCGCTCGGGTGCTTGGCCCAGTCCTGCAAATGGATGAGTGTGCACATCACGCAGGAGCAAGTGGAGGGTGTCCTGAAGCGGGCGCGGGAGCGCTTTGGAAAGGTGGTGTTGGTTACGGAACTGTCCACGGGAAAGCAGGTGCTTTGTCTGTTCAGCACCAACGAAGAGATGATCGAAATGTGGAGACTGAACCAGGATTCATCCATATACGTTATCAGGGCATACAGCAAAACATTTCTGGGGATCTCCTAGTATACCAGTTACATAAGCGACTTCAGGGCCGATGGGGAGATGGTGATTTTCTACATGTCTGAAATATTTAGGCATGCAATCTTAACACCGGAGAAGACAAGTGACCCAGACACACCAGTCGTTTGGATCAAGGATATGATGATCAATCATACTTTGAAAAAACACTTTGCTGCTTGTTCTGGGTGATAAATGGCGACAACATCCGTGCTGCACATTGTGCCATGCACTTTGAAGAACTTGCGTTGTAGTAGTGGTAGTAGTAGTAGTGGAATCATTACAGCAGAATAAATCTGCAAAAAAAAAGCATTGAATCTGTTTGAATTTGTTTGAGTTTTATCAGTAGTACAAACTGATTTGAATTTGTTTAACAATTGTTTTGAAACGCCTATAAAAGCTACAGCACACCCATTACTCCACAACACACGAATGCCCCACAGCATTGCATCGAAGAAAAAGCTCGTTAATAGAGCAGCTGTGAAATTTCACGTTGATCTGCAAAAATCACTGCAGAATGACCAGAAAAAGATACAGAGCTTTTACGACACAGTAAAGAAACTCAAAACCGAGTCCGCTGCTCCAGAGACTGTTGTCAAGAAAATCAACACCTGCATGAAAAAGTATCCCGAGTTTTGCAACCGTATTGTGGGGTTTGATCAGGATGGCAACTTCAGGTTTAAAGAGCTAGAGCCGCTGCAGATGCAGATCCCAGACACACCACCTGCGCGCTTCACAAACGACATCGTCCTGTCAGTGGTCCCATGGCTTCCGTTCTCCTCAGTCGGGCGCTTGGCACAGTCCAGCAAATGGATGAGCGTTCATATCACACAGGAGCAGGTGGAAAATGCTTTAAAGCGGGCACGGGAGCGCTTTGGAAAGGTGGAACTGGTGACGGAACTGTCTACGGGAAAGCAGGTGCTTCGCCTGTTCAGCATAGATGGGGAGATGATAGAGGTTCAGCGGCTGCGTGACCATTCGTCGGTGTACGTTATGAAAGCAAAGGGCCGTGTTTTCATTGGAGTTTCGCAGAGTCTGAATCACTATGGACTTTCAAGGGCTGGTGATGGTTCAATCGACTCCATATCGGATGTATTTCAGCATGTAACAACGTCATGGCGACAGAGCAGCAGTGACGCCGCTGTTGCCTGGTTTAAGTTCACGGACACATACCATGGCGATGCGCAAGATGTGCTTACTGTTTCGTTCGTGGTGATACGGGGCGACAACAACTATGCTGCCCACTGCAACGTTTTGTTCGAGGAGCTGATCACTGCTACTTTTACTTCCTGAAACAGTCCCCGTGTTCTATGGAATAAAGTCTTTTTGTACCGTTCCCTTGGCGTAGTTGGGCTAAGGCGAAAGCGGTGTCCAGTCACTCTGACTTGGACGGCATGGGTTCAATTCCTGCCATCCCCGACGCACGAAACGTGCCTTTGTTGCTCTGTCATGAGCGGTTCAATGAAGCTAGCTTGCCTGTAAAGTCTTTTGGTGTGTGTTTCTGGGAATCATTTTCCTAATTAGAACAATCACCCCAACTATTTAAGCACAACCACACCCCACCCACCCAAACACACAATGCCGCACAGCACCGCATCCTTCCGACGCCTCGCCCAGTGGTCGGCTAGCGAGTTTCACGCCGCCATGGAGAACAAAATGGCAAGAGACGACCCACGCACCCTCAGCCAGTTTCGCAGTCTGCTCGAAGTGCTGTTCCGCAATTCACTGCCTTCGTATGTGATTGCCGAGCGAATCAACGCCTGCCTGAGGAAGTACCCTGAGTTCTGCAACAGGGTCCTCGGGTTTTACCCGGACGGCACCATCCAGCTGAGGGAAACGATCCCCATGCGCATGCTGATCCCCGCAACGCCCCCAGCGCGCTTCACCCACGACATCATGTCGTCCCTCGTGCCGCTGCTCCCGTTCCCCGTGCTTGGACGGCTCGCCAAGACATGCAAGTGGATGAACGCGCACATCGCGCAGGAGCAGGTCGACCAGGCCCTGAGACGGTGCAGGGAGCTCTTCGACAAGGTGGAAATCCTCACGGAGCCATCGTCGGGGCGACGCATGATCCGCATGTTCACCACGGATGAGGAGGCAGTCGACGTGGGCTTCATGCACCGAAACCGCCAGATCGTCGTGCTCAGGGTCAAAAACCGCACCTACATGGGCCTGCCTGTGCCCTCCTGCACCTACTCCAGAGGGTTTGCCGACCTCTTCGACCACGTCGAGCGCCGGATTGCGGCGGAGGCTGGAGCAGACAAACAGCACGACCAAAAACCATTTATATGGGTCGACTACCGCAATTCACACGGCTTCACCGCAGGAGACGTCCTCTTTGTGCGGTTCTTCGTGGACTTCAACGTCCGCCTCGTCAGCAACGAAGTCAGGATGCAGTTCACGGAGTTTGTGCAGTAAGTAGTACCACTGTCATGATGGTAGAAATGGATTTTAAAATTGTCATTAAAATCTGTTTTTTTTCAGGACTGAATTTGTTTGAATTTGTTCGAGTTTTAAATTACAGTCAATCCTTTAAATTCAACACTTCTTTTCCTGTGAACCAGCTCCATGCCCAAAATCACAAAGCGCGACGTCCTGCGATTTCTCACTGTAATGGAGAAAACAATAGGACGGATAAAATTCGACAGAATCTTCCAGTCCATCACGGACTACAAGAATGGGGTTATCGACATTGATGAATCCATTAGCAGAATTGCAGATATCCTAGCACAGTACCCAGAGCTCATGGAGAACAACATGCGGTTTTTCCCGCACAAAATGCTGCTGAGGGTGAAGGAGAAAATGGGCACTATTATTTGATGGGAATGCACCGAGGGCGCTGAATAAATTTATATTGCGAAGGAGTATTGGTGCACAAAGCCTGCTGCCCTCAAATGTGCTACTACATAACCACATAAAAAGTCTCAAATGCAGAAGATTTGCTAATAAGATAGTATTTAGATATTACAAATAATTTCTCATCTCCTACCTATTTTCTGGTATTCCAGGCTGCTACAACTGCACCTATTCTGACTGTAACTAATGTGATCATTGTTCAACCACCATATCCAAATGAAAATCAACAATAACACAGTCTATGCATTCATCCAGAACACTAGATACTATCTAGCCCCCGCCACCACCCCTACCACACTTCATTATCAATCCTGGCAACCGCAGCCTTAGCAGCAGTTACAGCCTCCAGGCGCTGACCGAGCATCACAACCTCCTTATTGGCCAGGTCGAGCTGTATCCTCAAAATTTCGTTGGCACCCTCAAG
>CAYQOJ010000041.1:0-6396 GCA_964419105.1 uncultured Methylococcus sp. | reverse complement strand
ATCCTGTTGCAAGACTCGTGGTGCTCAAGCCGCCGATGAAGTGCATTGTGCGCCTCCTTGAAGCGCTGCAGCTCCTCTAAAAGCGGCTCCGACCTGTGACATAAGCGCTTGAGCTGCAGTTTGGACATGGAGTCGATTTCCGTCTCCCCCACCATGCGCTTGAGGAACCCACGACCTCTCTTCCTGCGCGCGTCGTCGACGCCGTCCTTGGTCCACGAGCGCACCGCAGTACTAGTACCGTTACCGCCATCCTGCTGCTTGCCATCTGCGGTCTTGCCGCTGAGCGCCTCGAGCATGCGCCTGAAACCCGGGTGGTCCACGATCCCCTCATCCTTTTTTGCAGCGCTGTTCCCGGTGATGGAGTCGTAGCCGACAATCTCGTTGCTCACGGTGTGATACAACTCCTGCGTCCGATCCACGACGGCCTTCATCTGCGGGGTGCGCATCCGGCCGCAGCGATCGAGGCTCAGCAGCACGTACTTGGACTCGCGCCAGGACATGATGTGGATCTCGCGGACGACGTCTCCCCGGAGCCCGCACGCGGCAAGCATCTCAGCCGTTATGTCGGGAGACGACGCCCCGAAGGACAGGAACCATACCTGCTTCGGGTGCTCGGGCGGTTTCTGTGGAGAGGAGGAGGGGAAGGAGAGGGGATAATAATAATATTAACAGTGATCAAGGAACTCAGCAATCATAATAATAATGATCATCATATCATCAGTACTATACCTTAGGTTCCTGTTGTGCCTTCCGCCGCTGCAGCTTCAGTTTTTCAGGTGGTGCTGGCGCCTCGCTACTCTCTCCTTCCGGCATACTGTCGAGTGGCACTTTGGCGGGTTTAATTTTTTTTTGCTTTCGGAAATTATAAAAATACTTCTGCTGTATGCGGAACATGAAAACCCATTCTTATTTTAAGTTTAAAACAGATTAAGTGCACAATTTTCATTATCATTCTCACAAGTAAGTTCTTTTATTAGACCAATCCATAATCGAATGAGTGAATCCAGAGCAAAGCCCCCCCCCCCTCAAACACAGCAGCGGACATATACTCAGACATGATAGCTCCAAATAATACGAAGCAGCTCAGACGGAACATCCGCCAGACAGCTCGCCACCCCCAGCCTTGTGTGCAGTCCCATCATCAAGGCCAGCCTGTGGGACTCGAACCCACGCCATAGAAAGCACCGCACTGCCCGCTGGATGCGTCGGACGTACACAGAGGGCAGCGATTTACCATTGATAGCTGGCTCGAAAAAAACAGTCATACCAGTACCGCAGACCAATCGCAAGTTTAAAGCGTAAACATGGGTCCCTGATAGGTGAAACACACGCCTTTTGCCTATTGCTGCTGAATTGCCAATGATAGCTTCCCACGCGTGTCTCCCAAAAAAGTTCACTGCAGACCTTGCATTGTACAGCGTCTTACCCACTCTAAACAGACCAGCCTTCGGGTAAAATGACGCGTCTGCACTGTGAATCATGGTTCTCTGTAGCGGCACACAGAAGCACATGGTGATATCGACGCCGGCCGGGCATTCAGAGGCTGTATCCATGGTGCTGACGTGTTGTTGGGTGTTGTGAAAAATCAAAGCGCACTGGTTTAAAATGATTCATTTTCATTAAAAAGGACGAATATTAGTAGAGGGTCCAGTCACCTGGACAGCATTATCTGTTCAATTCCTAACAGCAGCACGTGCCTTCTCACTTCTTGCCCTCTCCAAAGTTCTTCTCCGCCCAGTAGGCCCTGTAATCAGCCAGCGAAATCTCCTTCCACTCGCGGAACAGCTGACCGCTGCGGCCGACCATCCACATTGAGTCGGTGTACGGGTCGTACGCGAACACCAGATGCTCCCTGTCCATCTTGGGCTGGGGCGCGATCTTCACTGCAGCGTCCATCATGGCCGGCGAGCGGATGTGGTTGGTGGCGTTGTCGTTGTACACAATGAGGTCGCTGGAGAGGGACATTCGTTGCCGTGATGTTCATTATTAGGAAACAGCTTACTTATATATTGAACTTGGACCTACAACCCATTCTTAAAATCACGGTAATCACACATCCCCATCATCATTGTCATCCATATCTGGCTCAAAAACATTCGCAAGAATGAGCTTGATCACATCGCCCCCCAGCTTCCTTCCACCGCCAGCACACCCCAGCCTTGGATGGGCTATCATGGCAAAAGCAAGTTGCATCGCCTGCACTTGAGCTATAGGCACGCGGCTGATATTCCAGAAGTCGTTGTCATCGATCTGCCAGACACACATGAAATTCCTATATTTGAATTCAGACATGGAGCAACCCCTCTCGTCACAGATAGCAAGCGCGGTCTCACGCTCCAAGAGCCTTGCAACTTCCAATCTGTCTTCATCGTCGCCAACCATAGGATAATACACCTGCTTGCGTGCTTTCACCATCACCCGGACAGCCGTGTCCAACGCATGCACAACCATGGTATTCATGGTCATGCACCAGTCCTTTCCAAGACCCTTCGTCAGTTTCAGGAACAGGCACATTCCTTCAATCAGCCAACGCCTTTTTTCTCCATCGCCCAACCCTTCCCAAAAACGGCACCAGTCAAGCAATCGACATTTGGCCACGTCGTCCATCACCATCGCTTGGTATTCCCTGATAACACAGGCAAGCAGTTGCTCGTACTCACTATACGAGTCAAAAGGTACAACAGGGATGAACTCATTCATCGACCAAAATGAACCTCTATTTGCACACGGTTCAAAACAAAGAGATATAAATACACCATTTTTAATTAAAATCCAGACAAAATACTATGATGGCATTCTCCCCTGAAGTCTACGGCTCGCGCGCCTCCTCCGCGTTGAATGCCCTTGCCGCTCGAATTGAGCTCCGCGATGTCCAATCAGTGGGGTACCGTGATTTCAGATTCCATACAATCACACAGCCGGAGGGGGCCTTTTTGGAAGCGGATCTGCTCCTATCGTGCAGCGGCGTGAGATTCTCCCCAGTCTTTCGTCTCTTGAACGACTACAACCACGACTGGGATGAAGAGGACGAGATTCACGCAGATTTCACCCGCCCGTTTGTGAGGGACTATACACACTTCTCAGCCACGGTATCGCGCTTCCAGGAATGCAAAGACAACCCCAGTGTAAAGAACGAATTTCGCAGAAAAATCATTTCAGTTCTGGCATGCTCTGTCCTGGAATTCCGCAAGTCAACGTCTCAACATTTTTCCTGTACATTTCAGGAATTATTTTGAATCGGTGACCGCTGACAACGCTTACAGCACGTTTGCTTTGCAGCAGCCAGGAAAAGGGACCGCATTTGCAGGTGATATGCTGGTCCTGCAGTACTCCTTGTCCCGGGATCCTGGAAACATAATTATACAACTCAAAGAAAAGTCTGGCCCATTGGTGGATGCACTTTTTCCCGTATTTCATCTTCCTGACACCCCCCCCTGTCTCAAATGGACACTGACAAATTCAACCAAGCAGTCTCCAAAGCTCTGGACAGAGTCAAGGAAGAAATGGACTTCGTAATCAGGATCATCCACGGCCCAGTTGTGACGACCCTCATGGCTGGGAACCGTCGCCTCGGCAAGAACTCTCCGCTAGGAGCGCTGGAAACTGAAGTGCTGTGCATGATTGCGCGGATGGTGATCTGGAAATGAAACAATGTGTGTAGGTGATGTTTGAACAACAAGGGTTCAAAAAAATAAAACATTAAAACAAAACAAAAACATATAAAACATCCCCTGAGTCTACAGCAGCAGCAAACAATTCCATGGCATTCTCCCCTGAAGTCTTCGGCCCACGCGCCGCCGCTGCGTTGGATGCGCTTGTCGCTAGGGTAGAATGGAGAGGGGAAACGAAATCAAAAGACGGCAACGATCTCCTGTTCCACACCATAACAGAACCGTCAGGCACCTTGCTTGAGGCTGATATTTTACTCAGCTGCAGTGATGTGAAGTACTCGCCTGTCTACCGTCTGCTGGAACATTGCACGACAGATGAAGAACTAACGCGGCACTTTGTGCAAGGTGACTATGATGAGCACTTTGCAACAAAGGTGGCACACTTTCAGAAATGCAACACCAAGGCCGAGACAGACAGCGCAAGGAATGAAATTGAATTCATCCTTTCGCGCTCTGTGCTGGAATTCCGCAAATCAATCAAGGAAATCGCAGCAACGACGCAGAGCACCACCACTGGCCCCGTTTTCAGCGACACCCTTTACGGCCCGCACGTTACCAAAGTCCTCAACGCATTGCTCGCCTTCGAAGCCCATCTTGCAAGAACCAGTGTCCGCCCAGACAGCTTCCCTGCAAATTACCGCTCAATCATTGATGCAGCCGACAACCACCAGTCAGAGCATTGCCAAATGTTTGCCGTACAGCCAGGCAAGGGGACTGCCTTTGCAGGGGACGCGTTGCTTTTGCAGTACTGCCTGTCATGGGACACCGGCTCCATGATATCCCTCTTCCCAGAGGAGTCCAGTCCACTGATGGATGCGCTCTTTCCGGAGTTCCAAGTCAGCGACAAGGCATGGAACAAGCATGGATGGGACGAGCTCCTTCCAGAGCTGGAGAAGCCGCCGAGCGCTGTGAGCAAACACAAATTCGAATCCCTGCTTCACAAGACACTGGAGGAGGTGCGAGTGGAGATGGGTTTCGTAGTCAACATCATTCACGGCCAGGCGGTGACAACCCTCATGGCGGGAAATCGCCGTCTTGGGGGAAACTCCTTACTTGGAGTCCTTGACATCGAGACCCTGTGCATGATAGCACGCATGCTGATCTGGGGATGCTAGGGTGATACATGAATCAGCAGAATTGTCTGCAGGTTTTTAAGAAACAAACCTTGACTCCACAGTCGAATGTGTGAAAACAGACCCTGAAATTTCCAGTAAAACATATAATCCAGATGATTTATTTTTAAAAGAAAAATGTTTTTCTTTCAATATTCTAAAAAAAAAAAAACAGTTGAATCCTGTAACCAACTCTACCAACTCAAAGCTGCAGAAAATGTCCTCATTCTCGCCAGACACCTTCGACCCCCACACTGCATCCGTCCTCAACACTATCGAGGGCAAATTGGACACCATGTACACAAAGGACTCATGCGCCCGTCGCTTCCCATTCCACAAACCAGAGGGCACGCCGCTTGAAGCAGATCTGATGCTCAGCTGCACTGGGCTGAAGTGGTCAGTGATGGGACGGGTCCTGAAAAACTATGAGGACGTCATGGAAGACAGTCATGGAAGCGTAAACTGCGAGTTGCTAAGCTTATTCGTACCCAAAAGGCGCTGCGGAAAGTACAGAAAACTTCGCCACTACAAGCAAATAGTGGAAACAATATTTGAATCGAGGGGGGCGATCAAAAACAAGTCACAGCGTCTGTACCCCTCCTCTTCAACAAACGCTTTCAGTGACCTTCTGTTTGGACCACACGTTGCAAAGGTCCTCAACGCGCTGCTCGAATGGGAAATCCAAATGGCAGAGGGGAAATGGCACACTTACTATCACCTGTGCTTTGAAGACCAAAACAACGAGCCAACAAACAAAATGCCTTTTGCCCTCATCAACGGCAGAGGCACCGCATTCGCTGCAGATCTCCTGCTGGCACAGCATGCATTTCACGAGGACGATCCAGAAACGGAGGATCTTTCATTCTTCTTGCTCTTTTCAGAACCAAATCATGGGGATTTCGGCCTGATGGACGCCCTCTTTCCCATGTTCAAAAAACTCCCAGCTGACGTAAAAAGGACCATCGACGATTACCGCAATTTTAATCACTTCTTTGGCATCGCCATAGGGAACGTGCGCGCTGAAATGCACTTCATCACAACCACAATCGACCGCTACGCCGTACCAACCCTCATGGCAGGGATCCCACGACTCGGCGGCAGGTCGCATCTTGGGATGATCGATAGAGAAGTCCTGTGCATGATTGTGCGCATGATGCTGGTGCGCTGAAGTCAATGGAATATTTTTCAGCCAGCAAGTGTATATAAAATAACACCAACCAACCCAACACAGCCCCATGCCCTTCTCGCCAAACGCCTTCGGCCCTGTTGCTGCTGCCTCGTTGGATGCGCTCGCGTCCCTGGTATACAAGTGCCCCGACGAGAATCACTGGCAGTTCAGGCGTTTCACCGAACCGGAGGGCACAGAGCTCGAGGCGGAACTCCTGCTCAGTCCCTCGGGAATGCAGCAATCCGCCATCGTGCGCGCGATGCTGCTCCAAGAGGAACATATAGAGACCAAGTTTAGCAAGCTGTGCGTGTCCCAACCTAAAAAAATTGTGAACCGCAAACAACATCTCATACACGCGTTCCTGCGCCTGCGCGGGTCGATCCAGGTGGTGGAGGAGGTTTAACGGTTAACGCAAACCCTACCAAACCCGACCACGGGCCTGTTC
>CAYQOJ010000040.1:0-19636 GCA_964419105.1 uncultured Methylococcus sp. | reverse complement strand
CACGACGACATTATGATCGAAATATTAAGATCGAACTTGCACGAAAAATCGTTCGGCTATGCCGAAGCGCTATCCTTCCCCGCCCTTCAGGGCGAGGTTTGCCGCGCAAACTGATCAAAGAATAACCTTGAAGACGACTCAGGAAAATCGATAAACCACCTTCGAAGGGTCAAAGGTTAAAATGCGAGACTTGTCTTCTGGAATTCCACATGTCCTTCGATCCTCCTGCTGCACATCCCTCTGCCCCCGCAATCACGATGCAGAACCTGTGTCAGGCGTTTGATGGACGATCGATCATTAAGGGGCTCGATTTAGCGGTCAGGCCAGGAGAGTTTCTGGTCATTCTCGGCCCCTCAGGCTGTGGGAAATCCACGCTGCTGCGTCTGGTGGCCGGGCTTTCTGAACCCATATCCGGCCGTTTGGCCATTCATCCACCCAACCCGGGTGTCGGTTTTGTGTTCCAGGATGCAAGCCTTCTCCCCTGGCGGACAGCGCTCGGCAATGTGCTTCTGCCCATGGAGCTTGATGGCATTCCGCTCCCAGTGGCGCGCAATGAAGCATTGGCCCTTCTTCAGGATGTCGGCCTTCAGGGCTTTGCGGAACACTACCCTGACGCCCTCTCGGGAGGGATGCGCATGCGGGTCTCTATTGCCCGGGCTCTGGCCGGCGATCCGAAGCTTTTGCTTCTGGATGAACCCTTTGCGGCCCTTGATGAAGTCACCCGATCACGACTCGATCAGCATCTGGGTGAACTCACGCGTAAGCGTGGGATGACCACCCTCTTTGTGACGCATTCGATTCAGGAAGCCCTGACCCTCGCGGATCGGATCGTGATCCTCTCACCCCATGAAGGACAGATCGTTCATGATCAGATCGTGCCCTTCGAATGGCCACGAACAACAACGCATCGCCAACAGACTGAATGGCAGAATCTGGCCCGTCGGCTGAACGAGTGTCTTGAACCTACCGAGGCCCGGGTATGAAATCGTCCTATCGTGACCTATATCCGCCCTTGATCCTCCTGATGCTGCTCGGGTTGTCGGCTGAAATCGGACTGGATCTGGCCGGAGTTCCGACCTATCTTTGCCCCCGTCCGAGTGAGGTACTGAAGACCGCATGGCTGCATCAGGAATCTCTCCGAACCGCTCTCGGAAGAACCGGTGCAGCAGCTCTCACCGGCCTGCTGGGGAGTGCCATCGGGGGTGGATTCCTGGCGCTCGCCCTCTCCTTGAATGCCTGGGTTCGCAAGGCGGTCTATCCCCTGATGGTTTTCTTCCAGACCGTTCCGATTGTGGCCATCGCCCCCATGATGGTGATCTGGGTCGGCTACGGGCGCCCAGCCGTCATCCTGTCGGCCCTGATCGTCTCGCTGTCACCGATTGTGGCCAATAGTCTTCAGGGCCTGCTTTCGGCAGACCCTGCATTGATTGATCTTTTTCGAATGAAGCGGGCCTCAAGCTTCAAAGTCCTGATGAAACTCAGAATCCCCTCTGCTGTTCCCCAGTTTCTGACCGGGCTTCGGATCGCAGCCGGACTTTCGGTCATTGGTGCGATCGTCGGGGAGTTCGTGGCCGACACTTTCGATGGGGGTGGCGGGATCGGAACGCTGATCGAATCGGCCATCAAGGAACAGGAAACCCCTCTCGTCTTTGCCGCGCTGATGGGCTCCACCCTGCTCGGCCTGACCTTTTTTCTGGCGGTCGGCGGACTGAGTCAGCTGGCCCTTCATCATCTTCACATCGCCGAAACCCGGAGCGCCCAGGAATGAACCGTCTGCTGCTTGTCCTGGGTCTGATGACCCTTCTCCTGACCGCAGGGTGTGATGGCTCGAAGGCCCCTGAAAACGGCCGTCTTCGGATTCAGTTCGACTGGGTGCCCGAACCTGAGTTTGGTGGTTACTATGCAGCCGAGCTCAAAGGGCTATTTACGGCCCGAAATCTGGCGGTTGAACTTCGCCCCGGTGCAGCCGGGACCCCGGTCATTCAGATGGTGGCCTCAGGGCAAGCCGAATTCGGCATTGCAGGCGCCGATGATCTTCTGATCGCCAAGAGTCACGGCGTCGATGTTGTCCCGGTTTTTGCTGCGTTTCATGACTGCCCACTGGGACTGATGATCCATGCTGAACGCAAAATCAACTCGGTGGAAGACCTCTTCAAGAGTGGCACCTTGGCCATGACCCCTGGAAGTGCGCCGACCCGTTTTCTTGAGAAGCGTTACGGCTATCACGGAGTCAAGCTGGTTCCCTATGGCAACAACCTCGCCACCTTTATGTCCGATCCGCTGTTCGGTCAGCAGTGCTTCATCACTTCAGAACCAGTGGCTGCCGAACGCGGGGGCGCCAAGGTCAGGGTGATCTTGTTCAAGGATCTCGGCTATAACCCCTACGCAGGCGTTCTTTTTACACGCAGGGCATTCTATGAAGACCACCCAGAGCAAGTGAAAGCACTCATTGCCGCGGTCAAGGAAGGATGGCTTGCCTATCAGGCTGATCCTGAGGAGGCCATCGCCCGCATGCAAAGCCTGAATTCAACGATGAGCCTTGAGACATTCAGGACCGCGACTCAGATCCAACAGGACTATCTTTGGCCGAAAGCCGAAGGCCCGGCAAGTTTTGGAACCATGGAGGCAGACCGTTGGGACTCCCTGTCCCGCACGTTGAACGCTCTTGGCATGACATCTCAGCCTACCGCGATCGGAAAGCTCCCATGAAGCCGTTCATGACCTGGTTTTGGGCCCTTCAGCGAAGACTTTATCGCGGATGGATCCTGCTGTTCGCTTTTGCCTTTATCGAGCTGGATATCCGGAAAGTCATTACGATGGAATTGCCTCCCGGGGCTGAGACTCAGGCCTTCCAGTCCGTTTTGGAGGTGCTCAAGGAGCACTTTTACGTGCATTTCCTCTTGTTGCCCTTCTACGGGGTAATTGTCTTTTTTCCCATGGCTGCATTCTTGGGACGGGCCATTCAGAAGCGGCTGGTCTGGCTTCTGCCAATCGGTGTGGTCACAGGATTCAGTTACTTCATCACCCTTGAAGCCAACATCGGACTCTTTCTTTTCTGGTATCGGCCAGGGTATCAGGAGGTCGCGTTCTCCATGACCCTGATGCCGCTCGCACTCTTGATCTTCTTTACGATGGATACCCGAAGAATCATCCGTGTGATCAGGAGCAGATCCCTGAAGACTAAAATCCCCGGAAGACTGTCTCGGCCTTAGCTGATGTGACGGGCCTTCTTCTCGTTCTCGAGCGCGAGGGTGGTGACCTCGTGATACACCTCGATGGCCCGGTTATAGACTTCGAGATAATCCGGTAGATGCTGAACGGTTCCTGAAAGCTGCTGGCACGTCGCAAGGACCTCCTCGAGAAACTCGACTTCACCCTCGTTCAGGAGTGCCCCGGCCTTCACCTCTTCAAGCATTTTTAAAATGACGGGATAGCGCTGTTCGGTAAACCGCTCCAAAAGCGCCATGGCGACGCCCAATTCCTTTTCATCCACATGTTCCATATTGTCTACCTGATGGATTGATGACCCTCAAGGGGCACGATATCGGATTGAAATCCCACTGAGAACCCTGGGCTTTACCAAAGACCGCCTTTTAGCAGGTTCAGCACCCAGATGCTGGCAAAAAAACCGAGCAGGATGGCCGGCATCCAGCGAAGATGCAGCGAAAAGCTATAGCCCTCCCCTTCCTTGACATTGCCCTTCATGAGCCCAAGGACATGGAGGGCGGGGGCCGAACCAATGGCAAGCAGGGATCCCCCGACCCCGAGAGTCAGCGTCAACAGCAACCACTGAATCTTGGGAAAATCGGGGTGCATGTTGAGTACGGCAAACATCAGGGTGCCGTTATCAATGGACGATGACGTGAGTCCGATGAGGACGTTGGCGAGAGTCGGGCTGATGGAATGGAACATCCATTCAGCCAGGGTGTCGAGATAGCCGATGTAACTCAGTGCGCCGACGATCATCATCGCGCCATAGAAAAAGAGCAGCGTATCCCAATCCACGCCAGCCACACACTTGAAAATGTCGATATGGCGCTGATTGGCTGAACAGCCGGGGACTTCGGTAATTTGAAGGTAATAGGCAAAAAACTGGAGCATGGCAAGCCCGAACATCATCCCCATGATGGCCGGCATCTCAAGATAGACATTCGTGAGGATGGTCAGACTGAACGTCATGATGAAGATCACGATGACAGCAATCGCGCCGCGTTTGAGGAAAATCGGGTATTCCTGATGGGGCAAGGGCTTCCCGCGCTCGACGGCAAAGTGCATGAGACAGGCAGGTACCAGAAAATTGACGATGCAGGGGATGGTGAGTTCGAAGAATTCGACGAAGTGAAGCGCATCCTGCTGCCAGACAAAGAAGGTCGAAATCCCACCCAAAGGGCTCATCGTTCCGCCCGCATTGGCAGCAACCACGGCATTCAGTCCCGCAAGCCCCACAAATTTGGGGTTGTCTCGAGCGATATTCAGGATGATGTAGCCCATCAGGAGGCCCACGGTGAGGCTGCTGATGATCAGGGAGAGGACAAAGGCCATCATGCCGGTGATCCAGAAGAGCTGTCGATAGCTCAGTTCATGGTGTTCGAGCCAAACCCTCAGGACATCAAAGATGTTCCGTTCAGTCATCGCATTCAGGAACGTCATCGAGACGGTAATGAACAAAAAGAGTTCGGCATATGCGGTCAGATTGGTTTCAAAGATCGCCACCATTTCGTGACCGCTGCCAGTTCGCAACGTGTGTTCGATGAAGATCGCAAACCAGATAAGGCCGGAACCCAACACCATGGGCTTCGCCTTGCTCATGTGGTGAACATCCTCAGTCATCGCGATCGCATAGGACAGGACCGTGACAATGACAGCGTAATACCCCACCCAGTGGTGTTCCAAATCGATTCGTCCGGGTGTTTCCTCCGCGAGGGCAAGATCCGGCAGGAACAGCATCAAAAGCAATGACAGGAAAGGGATCAGCATGGGTTTTCGTGTGGCGGTATGAGGCAATGTCAGGGTATTCTCTCAGATCCAGGCGTTCGCCGAGTACTGAAGAATCGGCTCCAAAATGCCGATCTAGAGTCGAGTCGATACTCTATAATCCCATGATGTCGCATCACGCCCTCTTTCGGATCCTGTTTTTCCGCTTGGCCACCCGGCTGCTTCTCGGCTTCGGAATAACTTTCCTTGGCCTCGAACACCCATCAGCCGAATCGGCACCCGAAGAAACAGAAGCCCTCTGGCACTATGGGGCATATCTTGATCTCAATTACGCGCCTGACCTTTCGACAGCCCGTTCGGTTCCTTTCAGGGACAAACTGACCACCAACCGGCTGAACCAGTTTTCCCCCGACCTCGGCATGGTTTATCTCAGGAAGGGGACCACCACCGAATCACCTTTCGGATTTGAGATTTCAGGACAGGCGGGCTACGACACCAACGGTCAGCTTCCTCCCAACCAGCCCCTCCCTGGTGCCAACGTCCTGCGCTACTTTTCACGGGCCAATGTGAGCTACCAGACCGATATCGGCAACGGACTCAAGTTCAACGGCGGACTGATGAACAGTTTCATTGGCTATGAATCCTTTTATGCCAAGGACAACATCAATTACAGCCGCGCCTGGGGCAGTGACTACTCCCCCTACTTCCTGATCGGGATTGGAGCCAGTTATCCGGTGAATTCTAAGATCAACACCGGCTTCTATATCGTCTCGGACTACAACTACCTTCAGGAAGTCAACACGCAACCAAAGTACGCAACGCAGTTCAGCTACCAGATCAATGAGCATCTCAAGTGGATGGAAAATGCCTTTGTGGGCCCGGAGCAAAACAGCACGGCATTCCAGTACTGGCGTGGATTTCTCAACTCCATGGTGGAATGGAGCGAGGATGACTGGACGCTTGCCTATGTGCTGGATGCTGGGTCACAAAGGGCATCAACAGGGAACCACGTCCAGCAGCTCTACATTGCCAACGCACTCTATGGTCGGTGGAATTTTTCAGGACCCTGGAGCGTTGGGCTCAGGCCGGAGCTTTACTACGATCCCAATGGCCTTCAGACCGGAAACATCCAGTTCATCAAGGCCGTCACCTCAACACTCGAATATAAATACCAGGAAGCCGGTTTCACGAATCGATTGCGCCTCGAGTACCGATATGACAACTCTACGGGAACGCAAGGGGGGTTTTATGGGCCTGAAGGGGTCTCCGGGCCGCTCGTCCCGGGGCAATCGGTCATCTTTCTGGTGCTTATGATGAGCTATGACGCCCAGTTTAGACCCTAAACCCAGGAATCACCGTAGCCTTTCAAGGGCTTCCTTGAGAGAGCCTGTCAGCAACTGATTTAACTTGTCATCGAGGACTCCGCTGACCAGAAGACTCAGCTGATTTTCCTTGGCCTCGTGATTGGCAAAGTTCATTTTTCCCAGGTTCTGGGTATCGATCACCTCACCCTGCCCCGCAAGACTTACATTTCCCAGTCTTTCTCCGGAGGAGGAGCGCAAGTAAATATCCAGCGAGTAATCAAGCTCAAGGTCGCTTGCCGCATGGGTTTCCCACTGCCGGATCTCGAGCAGGAGGAGACCCTTGGCATTCTCGGGTGAAGGAGAGGTTTTAGCGGTTTTGAGGCGATGACGAATGCTCTCGGCAAGGCTGCGACAGTGTGGCGTGCGATGCACACTGACGGGAACCGGACAGTCGTCCCGATTCAGAACATCGCGCGCCTCTCCCAATCCGTTCTCTGCCCGACCGACAAAGAGCGGAATTTTCTTGCGTGTCAGAATCTGAGGACGCAAATCCTCGACCAGAACCGTGACGGGATAAGGATCCAGAGGTCTATGCTCGGGTACACCGACCCCATAGTCATAGTAGGTGACGGTCGCAAAGTTAGGATGGACCCAGGTGCAACTCGATGAGAGGGCAGCCAGACAAAGAAGGCAAAATACGCGAAAAAAAGGCAGGAACATGGCCACCCTTAGCGAGATAAATTGGAGATAATCATCGGCATGTTAGCCGCTTGGTCCCAAGGATATCCCAGAAGAGCCCTGCGGACGTTTTTGACCCTCTGGCTGGGGAGCCAAGGTTTTGCCGTCGCGGCCTCAAGCCCCGAATCACTCCTCCTTGCCGAAGATCTCCTAGCCCACTCTCAGACGATCCACCCAAAAAGCTTATTGGATCCGCCGACGCTTGTGGCACCGGATCAGCAGATTCATGTTCCCGCAGGATCCTCTTTCGGATCCTCTGGCGTCATTAATCAGGGCATCATCTGGGGAAGTGGCACCCTTAATGGCAATGTTGAAAATCATGACCTTCTGATCACTGGCGAGACGAATCCGAACACGACGCCACAGGTCTATCTAAAACCCCGCCAAAACATTACACAGATTCCAAGTCTGAAGAGTCAACGCTGGCTTCAATATGGACAAGTAGGCGCCACAGAAACGCTCAAAGTCGGAGGTGATTTTCACCAAACGAATGAGGGCGGCCTCCTTTTCACCGTCACGCCAAAGGGGAATACGCGACTTGAAGTCGATGGATCTCATCTGGAACTCAACGGTGCCTTAAGGCTCGATTTTCAGAACTTTGACTCATCCCACAAAGGGCCACTCAGACCGACCTATACCCTGATCAGCACGGCGGATCCCCAAGCGAAACTCGCACCCGGATCTTTGGAGATTCAGGTCGCGAACGAGAACTCGAAGTGGAGCTACACCATCACGGAGACGGAGACCGGTGAGGTTTTTCTGACTTTGAATCCCCTGAAGCATTTCCAGAAACA
The DNA here is from genome assembly GCA_964419105.1 of uncultured Methylococcus sp. Lineage (GTDB taxonomy): Bacteria > Pseudomonadota > Gammaproteobacteria > Methylococcales > Methylococcaceae > UBA6136. The sequence continues at coordinate 11,865 of CAYQOJ010000040.1, read as the reverse complement.
GGCACAAAGCCAGAACCAGCGAATCCTTGCACAGCTATTCGATCACGAGGTACCCAAGGCCGCGGGAGAACTCTATCAATTGCTCAATGAGCTGTATCAGCTTCCCGAGAGTCAATTTTTGGACACCCTGACGCAAATAGATGGTGAACTTCATGCGGAAACCCCTGGAATCCTTTACAGCGCCGTTGCAGATGCATGGAACCCGGTTTATGCCCGCATGGGCATGAGCGCAAGCCAGGGAGGATATGTCGAGGGAGGTGATCCCCATTTTTGGACTAGTGGTCTTGGCAGTTTTGGGGGTGTTGAAGGGAATCTCAATGCGACGGGTTATCGCCAGCAAAGCGCAGGCGCCTTGATTGGCGCAGACACCCAAATACTGAATCTCATCCATCTCGGGCTGACCGCAGGGTACCTCTCTCAAGGTGCCAGCCGCAGTGGTATCGACAACCATCTGAGCGCAAATCTCTGGCAGATCGGTACCTATGCCGACATGCCCATTGGAAGCCAAGGTCACTTCGGCCTCCTCGTGGGTTACGATCAGGGGGGGACCACCACCCGTAACGCCAGTCTTCTTGGCCACTCCACCGGGACCGGCGAGGCAAAACTGATTACGGCGGAAGCCATCGCCTCCTGGCAGTACGACCTCGGGGGTGGACACCACCTGACCCCTATCTTCGCCCTGCAATCCATAACCACGCAACATTCAAAGGTTGTCGAATCGGGTCTGTCTGCTCTCAATAGCATTGCCGGTTCCTTCAGCAGCAATTTTGTCTCGGCAAGGATCCAGGCCCGATATGACTATCAGTGGCACGCGCTTAATGCCGACTGGACCTCCAGTCTTGCCGTGGGTTTCCGCGAAATGCTGAATCAGCCACTCCCAGACCGGGAGATACGCTTCATCGGAACCTCAGGGGGCGATCTTCTGGTTCAGGGAGCGCAATCCAACAGCCAGACAGGGGCTGGCCTCATCAATGCCGGTCTGACGGGACATCTCAGTGATCAATTTGATCTTGAGCTTGGATATCGAGGGATTTATACCGGAACTTCCCGGCTTAGCAGCTTTCAGGGCAATCTGGTCTGGAACTATGATGCACCGAGTTTCCGGGCATTGAAGGACGATTCAAAGCAACCGGCGGTTGAAAACCCGAATGCTCTGGGTGATGCGGTTAAACCCCTGACGATCCGCGACCCCGGCGCTGATATGGCCAACTATCCCAATAGCGCCTTCACGCTGCCTCAAGGGGGCTTCTATCTTGAAAGTACGCCGGGAAGCTATACGGCCCGGAGTTCAAGTTCTGGTCCTCCGACCGAATCGGGACAGGTCTTGCTCCGTTATGGCCTGGTCGAAAACATCGAGCTTCGGCTCTTTTATACGCCCTACGAAGTCCAAAACAAAAGGACCGGATCAATCTCAGGCTCGGGCCCCATGGCTTTTGACACGAAGATCCACCTCTGGGATGCCTGGGAAGAATATTTCATTCCGGCGGCAGGGTTTGAACTCACGATCACCACACCCTGGCTGGCTTCGACGGCGTTTCAGTCCCCAACGTCACCCGGTTTCTCATTTAACTTTGATCAGGATTTACCCTTTGATATCGGGATTGAATACAACCTGGGCGCGACAGAGTTCGAGGATCCACGCGATCTTTCACAGAATGTCTGGCAGTTTGCTGCCCAGTGGGCTGCTCAGCGCGACATTACCGAGGATGTCGCAGTCTTCTTCAACGGCTATTACAACCGGACAACATTACCTCGCGTATCGCACCATCACAGCGAGACTCGAGAGGAAATCCGATATCACGTGGTCTGCACCGAAACTGGAGCTCAGATCGGTCATACCACCTGTCAAAACATTGCCCATATCGTGAATGTCCCCTACACAGTTCGGGTTCCACTCGATCCGATCTCGGATGTGCCGGTCGTGCTCGGTGCGGGGGTGATTTGGACGCTGGATGACCACGTCCAGCTCTTTGGTAACACCGCCGCAGGGGTCACCCAAGGGAGCCCTGGCCTTCAAACCTACGTGGGTTTTGCCTGGACTCCCTGAGAATCGCAAAGCGTCGAGTCTTTAACGTTCAGGCCGGATGGCGATCCGTGACATGGGCCGAGGCTGCGCTGGAGTGGGCTGCTGCAGGACGATTTGCTTCACGCAGTCTTTCGGCATCCTCGTAATCCATGTTAGACGCGATCACAAAAATGACGGACATGATCAGAAAGAGGGACTGATTACTCATCGGACTTCTCCTGGATATCAGGCCGCTAAATTCGCGGCATGGGGGGAGAATAGCCCTTGCTATAGCATCATGTCAATAGCTTTTGTTAATTAGTTTTCGCGGGGCTTCCGATAGCGCCGATGCTCAACCAGAGTTCCGATGATTTCGATGGGAGAAACATCGGAGCGAAGGATCGGATAGTCCTCATTCAAAGGGACCAGCTCGATGACATCCATGCCCTGTGCATTGCGTCCCCGCGGCCGGTACTTCTTGAAGGTTGCTTCCTGATCTTCATTACGGGCCACTACATAATCCCCCGGAGAGGGCTTGATGTCGGGATCAATGATGATGGTGTCGCCTTCCTTGAATTCAGGCTCCATCGAATCCCCTCGAACCTTCAAGGCAAAGGTGTGGCTACCCAAATCCGCCTGAACCACGACATAATCGTGCCCCGCGCCAGGGGCGTAGGAATCGACCGCCTCGCGCCAAAGACCGGCCTGAACGCTGCTGATTACGGGTACCTCACGGATTCCGCCGGGAAGCGTACTGAAGAAATGACGGGGCTGATGGGATCCGTTCCGTGGCTTGTTGGTGCTTCGAAGCTTGGGAGTCGATGCCTTCTCCTGAGTACCTGTCTCCCAATCGTTCTCTGGAAAATCCATACTCATCGAAGGCCAGCCGAACTTGCCTTCCAGCGTACGCGCGGCCCTTTCACCCAGATTTCGGTGACCGTTCAAAAGCTGTGAGACATAGGTCACATCCAGCTTGTAGTGGCGGGCAAAAGCGGCCGTCGAGGGAAACTTGGCTATTTCCCAACGAAGTGCTCGAAGTCTGAGTTCATGAATTTCCATGGTGTTCCCCCTGCATTGGATACGGATAGACCGGATAGGTCATATGCTACATGAGCAATTGTCTTATAGCAATTGCAACTGCCCGGTTTTCTGATCCTGCCTATCCGTGGATTTGCAAGCACTCAAGGATACAAATTTGTGCTTGACTGGAAGGGTTCTAACCCCATCCTGGTTATCCACAATTTCTGTGGATAACTTTGTGTATAGATACCCTGCCAGTCCCGAAAGACAAGGGTTGCACTGGATTGAGCGATCTTCAGTCAGTTTTGTAACCCATTGTTACATAACAACTATTTTGCAAGTCATTGAAACTTGGAACGCTGGAACCAGAAATCAATCAGTTATGTCGCACACTGTGCATGAAGCGCCTCATGCCGGTGCAGGTTTGTTTCCATTTTGGGTCACGCCGCACCATTTCGTCCAAGCCATTTTCTGCTCCCTCAAACCATTAAAATAACGGTTCATTCGCCCACCTTTACCCTTGATACCACGCATGATTGTGCAATCCTTCATCAGCGATGCCATCCCATCGGAAACTCCCCATGTTCGCCTTGCGATCTATCAGGGATCCGGTCCTACTGGCGATTATTCTTCCGTCAGATCCAATCTTGAAACCCTTAGAGAGGTTGCGGGGCGCTCCAAAGCGCTCGGCGCCCATCTCCTGAGCTTCCCCGAGCTCTATCTCTCGGGCTACAACACGACCGATGCGGCCACTGCCCACGCCCTTGCCGATCGCATCGTTCATGAGGGCGTGCTGAATCAGGTTGCGGAGATTGCCCGACATGAGGGCCTTGCCATCATCTGTCCCTATCCTGAATCCGCATGGGTGGCTGGTGCGCAGCGCTATTACGACAGCATCGTCGTGTTTGGACCTGAAGGTGAAACGCTCAAGAACTATCGAAAAACGCACCTTTGGGGGGGTGACGAACGACATATCTGGGCATTTGGTCACGTTCATCCTGAAGAAGGAGAAGCCTTCACCGTGTTCAAGATCAATGGGATCAATGTGGGGGTTCTCAACTGCTATGAAGCGGAGCTCCCTGAACTCTCCCGAATCCTTGCGCTCAAGAGCGCACAGCTTGTCGTGATCCCGACAGCGGCGGACGACTACATGATCCTTCGAACCGGGGAGAAAACCAAAACCCCCTACCCTGATGCGAAATTCCTGATCCGGGCCAACGCCTATCAAAACGAAATGTTCTGCGCCTATTCCAATCGCCGAGGGGTTGAAACCGAAAATGGCCAGGAAGTGGGCCGCTATCTTGGAAACTCCTGTCTCTATGACCCGCATGGCAACGCCCTGTTGCCGGAAATTCCTCTCCCCCCACCTCGAAGCGACCAGGCGGGCTCCGGCTGGGATGAAGACATGCTGCTGATCGCAGATTGTGTTCCTTCCTACTATGGACCAACGCATCCTGAAACCCTGGTGCATGATCAGGCCAAGGCCACGCATTACGTAGAAGACCGCCGCAGGGATCTTTATGGCGCACTGACTTCAGGACAGTACATGGATCCCAAAAGTGATCAGATCGTTGATTACCCTGATGAACCCATCTGACCATGTCATGACACGGAACTCACATGCTCAAGATTCAGAAAAACAGGAACTTTTCCGAGGTCATCTATGCCAGCCGGGAGATGATCAATGAGGTCCCAACCACCGAAATTCCCGAACAGGGCATGCCCGCGAAAACGGCCCAACGCATCATTCTTGACGAACTGAATTTCGACGCGAATCCGGCCTTGAATACGGCCAGTTTTGTGACCGTGTGGATGGAGCCTGAAGCGGATGAATTACTGAAGGAAACCAGTGACATCAACTTCATTGATTTCCACGAATACCCGACCACACGAACGATCCATCAGAGAGTCATCAACATGATGGGGGCCATGCTCAATGCCCCGGGTTCTCTCGATAACGATCCAGCAACGTCTGCTGTTGGAACAGCAACCGTCGGTTCATCTGAAGCGATCATGCTGGCTCTCCTCGCCCACAAGTGGGCTTGGCGCAAAAGGCGGCAAGCCTTGGGACTGGATGGGAGTCGGCCCAACGTCATTTTTGGTGCAGATGTTCACTCTTGCTGGGAGAAGTTTGCCCTTTATTTCGATGTCGAGGCTCGAATCATTCCATTGAAACCTGGCCACTACGTCATCGGACCCGACGCAGTGAAGCCCCTGATCGATGAAAACACCATCGCGGTCGGCGTCGTGGTCGGCACCACGTTTACGGGGCAAAACGATGATTTCAAGGGGATCAACGACCTCCTCGTCAGCGTCCGAAAGGAAAAGGGATGGGACATTCCGATCCATATCGATGGCGCTTCAGGTGGTTTTGTGATGGCTTTTGCGCATCCTGAAATCGCCTGGGATTTTCGTCTTGAGCAAGTTCGTTCGATCAACGTCAGCAATCACAAATACGGCCTCGTTTACCCAGGCATGGGCTGCGTCATATTCCGGGATGAAAAGTGCGTGGATCCTGAGCTCATTTTCAATATCAATTACCTAGGCGGCGAAATGCAGAATTTCAGCCTGAATTTCTCCAGATCCGCCTCCCAGGTTTTCCTCCAGTACTACAACTTTCTGAGGCTCGGGCAAGAGGGCTACCGTCGCATCATGGACAACATCATGCGTAATGCACGCCATCTGGAGGAGAAGATTCTTGCAACCGGACAGTTTGAGCTTCTGACCGACGTCAATTACCTTCCCGTCGTCGTGATAAGGCTTCGCGACGACAGTCGCTACACGGTTTTTCAGATTTGTGAAATCCTTCGTGAGCGGGGATGGTCGGTTCCCGCCTACACCCTGCCCCCGGATGCCGAGGAAATTGCGGTCATGCGCGTGGTGGTCAAAGAGAATTTCAGTCGAGACATGGCCGACATTTTTGCCCAGGATCTCGCCAACGCCATTGATCGACTCGAAGCCGATCGACCGCATCGTCGAGCTCCCCCGGCCAGCGGAAAAAAACACAAGGCCTGCTGAGCCGATCCAATGATCGCGCTCAATTAAAAGTTGATCTGAATCCCAACTTCACCGCCGCGGCCTGCCTGAGGGGCATAGACCCTGAGATAAGAAACAGAACTTCGAATGGTCTGATCCAGGAGGTTGTTGCCGCGCGCGAAGAAAAGGACGTCATATCCCTTGGCTTCGATGTGATACTGCGCACTGACGTTCCACAGAATGTAGCCTGGTGTCACGGTCTGATTGGTTCCCGCATATTCCTGTGCATTGGCTCTTGTCAGGCGGGTATTGAGGGCAAATCGATCCCAATCGTAGTTCAGCTGAAACCCGTAGCGAAGCGGGGGCATGCGAGGCACGTTGCCTCCCGCGGTGAATTGGCCACGGGTATAGTCACTGAAAAGATCCAAGGCAACCTTGCCTGCTTGGGGATCGTTGATGATGGGCATCCGGTAATTGATTTCATAGCCCCTGAACACTGCATTCTGCTGGGCATACTGGTAAACCGGTACACAATTACTGGAACCCGCCGGACATTGGTTGTAAGGATAAAGATCGGGATCCGCCAGTTGGCCGGTATCGTTGAGATAAATGTAATTGTTAAACCAGTTTTGAAAGAGGCTGGCGTCTAGTTTCCCGTACTCAGTATCCAGGACGTAACCCAAATCAATGTTGTAGCTGGTTTCCATACCGAGATCAGAACTGCCGATCTCGATACTGTTGGTCGCATCATGAAACCCCTGAAAATAAAGTTCCTGGACCTGCGGAGCCCTCTGGGAGCGACTGACTGTCGCCCTTAAATCGTTCTGTGCATTCACGTGCCAAAGTTCTGACACCGATGCACTCAAGGGGAGATAGCTTCGGGCGGGATCCCCACCTGATTTTGGCGCCAGCAAATTGGCTTCTACTCGAACCCCCGCCTCAGTTGAAAAGGCATCGTGATCCAGCCGTTCGACAGCAAAAAGCGCATAGTCCTGGATGGTGGTCAAGGGAGCGAGTGCCGGAGCCCCGCTGGGCAGGGTTCCCGGTGCTGCAACAACATTGAAATCATTGTTCTGGGTCTGGAGCCCTACTTTCCCGGTCAAAGGACCCAAAGGAAGTTGCTCAAGCTCAAACCGGCTGTCGTAGCCTTTATTGGTAAAGGTCGCGTTTACCGCCTGATTCTCAAGCTCGTAGTGGGTGTAATCGTTCCAGGCAAAACGGAGTGTCGCCTTCTCGAAAAGATCACCGGGTTTGATCCATTCGGTCTTGGATGTCGCCCGAGAGACGTTCTGGACGATGTTGACCCGTGGGGCACCCGCCGATCCATCCGGGGGGATGCCATAGTAGTCATTCCGGTTACTGTATGACGCCCCTGAATAACCCCAGTCATCGACCCAGGAAAAGCCTGCCGTCCCCCCGATGGCGTTACCAGCAGTATTCGCAAGATACCCCCGGGTATTGACTTGTGGCAGTGCGCCCCCTGTCTGTTGGCGATATGCCGCGTCATTGATGGCATACCCCGGGATATCGAGGTTTCCATTTTGTCGATAGAACCCGTCAAGATGGAGCGCGAGATGATCGCGACCGGCATCTACCTTGAGAAGGCTTGAGGTTTCATCAGAAACGGAGTTGTAGCGGCTTGAGAGGGTTCCCTCAACCCCTTCTTTGGGAATGGATCCAGGGACTCTTCGATCCATGACATTGACGGCCCCACCAATGGCGGTGCCTCCATAAAGGAGAGCCGCAGGCCCCTTCAATACCTCGATTTCCTCTGCGAGCAAAGGTTCGATTGCATTGGCATGGTCCCCGCTAAACTGCGATGCATCCAGAATGTTGAGCCCATCTTGCAAGACCTGTACTCTCGGCCCCACTTGGCCACGGATGACCGGCTGGCCGACACCCGGACCAAAAGATGCGTTATTGAGCCCCTGCTCCTGTTCCAAAGTGGCGCCAAGGGTATCGGTGATTTTCTGAGTCAGAACATCACCTTTAACCACCAACTTGGGTTGGCCCACGTCAAGCGCGTTCGTCTTGGTAGCCGTCGCCTCGACCTGAATCTCCTCAAGCGAAGTCAATTCCTCCGAAGAGTCTGGCGAAGCCCAGGATGTCTTCAAGGCACTGAGCATCGAGATCAAGATCCAAAGCGCGAAGAAATGACGCCGGCGCATCAGAGCTCTCCTTGCGATTTGTTTCCTGATGGCGTGCAGTTTCATAATGTGCGAGAAACTTGGCGTAAAAATCCACAGGGTCAACCGGCATTGAGAAAAATCGCCATGACCAAAGCGGATCTGTAGCGGGATATTGTAATGTTATAATATCACATTACTGACGCCACCACACCATTGGTCTCCCCTGATCTTCCAAGCAGAAAACCCTGGGGCCTTTTCGAGGAACCTCTCCCATGTCCGCGCATGATCATGCCGTCTGTCTGAATACCGCCCTGAGTCGGGCTGATGCCCTGTGTGAGCGCCGGGGTGTTCGATTCACCCCGATCAGAAGGAAGGTCCTTGAGCTGATCTGGGCCAATCATGAGTCGATCAAGGCCTACGATCTCCTTGAGGCCCTCAAGGATTTTGATGCCAGCGCGAAGCCGGCCACGGTTTACCGTGCACTGGACTTTCTGATTGAACAGGGTCTGGTTCATCGGGTAGAAACCCTCAACGCATTCATTGGCTGCCAGCAACCCGACATCCGACATGATCTTCTCTTTTTGATCTGTCTTGACTGCCATACCGTTGAAGAAAGGAGCACCCCCCGTCTCAGTCAGGCTGTGGCGAGCGAACTGGCTTCAGCACAATTCACCGCCAAGGCACAAACTTTCGAAATCCTCGGCCGATGCCAGGCCTGTTCGAACACAACTGGAACGTAAGTTAAGGCACCGTTCCAGGGTGTATCATCAGGATTGGTTTTAGCCGAGCCAGAGATATGGAACAGAATTACCTGCAACTCACGCTGATTGCTGCAGCGGCGCTGATTGCTCCCCTCGTTGCAGGACTTCCAAAGCGAATTCGCGTCCCCGTGGTGGTGGTCGAACTCCTGCTTGGCATCCTGATGGGGCCACATCTTTTGAACCTGGCCCAACCAAGCGGGTTGGTCAATGAACTGTCAGAACTTGGCCTCACCTTCCTCCTCTTCATGGTTGGCTATGAAATCGATCTTGAGTCCCTGAAGGGACCTTTACTCAGTCGGGCTGCTTCGGGTTGGGCGCTCTCATTTGGCTCTGGACTCCTTCTGATGACCCTCTTTCATAGTGCGGGCATTATTTCGGCTCCCCCCCTGATGGCTGCAGTTGCTTTATCCACCACCGCACTCGGCGTTCTTATTCCCATTCTCCGGGATGAGGGGGATCTTGATACAGAGTTTGGAAAACGCTTCATGGGAGTGGCCACACTTGGGGAATTTGGCCCCCTGATGGTGATCTCCCTGATGTTGATCCCAACTCATGCGACCGTACTGCATACCTTTTTCATCGTTGCCTTCGTCGCTTTGGCCTTCCTGGCTGCCTTTGGGGCTTACCACCCCATGAGCCGGTCGTTGGGACAGCGACTGGCGGAAATGCTTCCCAAAAGCGGAGAGTTTCAGGTCAGACTTTGCATGCTGATTCAGGCCCTGTTTGTGCTGTTGGCAGCAAACTTCGGTCTCAACGTCGTCATCGGGGCCTTTGCCGCAGGCCTGATCGTTCGTCTCTTGGCGCGGGATCACGACAACCTGGTGCTCGAGGAAAAACTCCATGGCATCGGTTATGGATTTCTGATTCCCTTCTTCTTCATCGTTGCCGGACTGAGGTTTGACCCTACTCTCCTCCTGACGGGACCTCTTGCCGCATTCCAGGTCGTAGGTCTACTGGTCCTGCTTTTGGTCGTCCGTGGGCTTCCTGTTTTCCTCTATGGGGAAGCGATGGATCTTCAGGATAAGCTCCGCTTTACTCTTTACTCGGCCACAGGCCTACCCATCATTGTCATCGTGACGGAAATTGGGATTTCATCTGGGCTGATGCGGGAGGAGCGAGCAGCGGCGCTCCTGTGCGCAGGTATGTTGTCGGTGGTTCTTTTTCCGGTGTTGGCCCGTTACGTCAAAGAAAGAAATTTCCGCTGAACTAGAACGCGATCGCCAACCCAAAATTGGTGATGACACTTGGGGAGTAATGGGTAACCCCGCCACTGGCCTGACCCCAAAGTACCAGACGGCTGTTGATCGTCCAAAGCGCTCCGCCTCCAACCGCGGCGATCTGTGGCGGTTTGATATTGAGCAGTTGGGGGTCACCCAGCGAAACAACGAGTGTACCGGGAAGACGCGGGAGGCTGGTTGCGTTGTAGAAGCCATGGATGAAAAGCGCGACATCCTTGTCGAGAACATCTTTCTGAAGCGCCCACTGAAAGTTGAATTGCCAATAAGCGTCACCATTGAACTTTCGGACCTGATTGGCTCCGAAGTTGTATTCAAGATCAATATCGAGAGGGAGTGACTGGTCAAAGTTCATACTGAGACCGCCATTGGTCCCTTGCGAATATCCACTGCTAGCGAGCAACTCAGTCTGGATGTAGGCCTCAAACCCCGCTGCCGGTAAAAAAAGATCTTCCCGCTCATCGATCAGGTGAATCTTGGTATCAAATGCAATCGGGGAAAATCCTGCATTTCCATAACGCCCCCCGGTCCAGCTTGGTCCATTGCCAAAGAGGCGGAGCTCGATGTCATCCGTGAAACCGTAGCGCAGCAAAAATTCGGCGTTGTACTGCGGTGCGGTCAGAGGGGCGCCTCCGTACCAGGTCACTGGCGATGTCTCGATGTAGGCACGCCCCTGCGGCAACGTAAAGGCACTGTTGGGGAAATTCGCAAGGTCGGCGCCGGGGTTGCTGATGTCCGGATTCGCGCGCCATTGCTCAATATTTTCGGGAAGCCGAGCCTTGGAACGGTCAAAACGCCCCTTGAAAAAGTCCGCTTTGAATTCCTGATAACGCTGAGCGACCAAATTTTGTATCTTTTGATTGCGCTCAGCGATGACCTCCTTCTCATCCGCTGACGAAGCCCCTTCGATCGCGCCATGGCGTGCCTTCAATCTCGTCATGAGTTCATGAACGAGATGCACCGCAACCGATTCAATCCGTGCGTTTCTGCCGCGAATTTCCCGAATCTCGTCAGGACTGAGTTCGATGGTGCCTCCGGAGACCGTGGCACTCAGGAGTATCGTTACGACTCCGAGAATAGCGCGCCTCATCGGACCAAGGGGAACTCCCGGGAAATTTCGGCATTCATGTAGCTTTGTAGGCGGCGTTCAAACTGGAAAAGCCGTGCCGTACGCCTCGCGTCCAGCACCTTTCGAAATCGTGGCTGATACTCAAGATGTATCTGGGCTTGCCTTAATTCGCCATTGAGTAGCGCGTGGGTGTATTCATCGGCGATCTCGTCGCTGACCCTGGATCGGGCTTGAAAAAGCCGATAGGCCACTTCGGCCGTCTGCTCGAATGACTGTAGAAGGGCCTTCGAATAGCCTTCATACAATGGCCAGAAGTCCTTCTCTTCGGCAGGCGTCAGCTCCAGTTCGCGAAGTACTGCCTGATGTCGGTTTTCAGCCGCGGATTGAATGGCGGCACTCAAAGGCATCGAAGTCATCCAAAGACCTAAGAGCAACACGCTGAGAGAATGCTCGCGAATTTTTCGCTGATTGACACAACCCTTAAACATGATTGGTGGAAGCTCCTTCTTTAGGCGATACTGCAACGTCAAGGGCATTTGCCCCATTCCGGATTCGGCCTTTGAACCATGGTATCTGATTCCATCCCCCACGGAGCCTTCACTAAATGAACTGGCTCCTTCTCTTCATGCCGATCGCCTTTGCACTGGACCACTTCCATGCCGGCCCCATA